>JBBRRW010000052.1:0-16919 GCA_038245975.1 Burkholderiales bacterium | reverse complement strand
GCCCGGTGTTCGGGACCGAGGCGATGACGTCGCGACATCCGTTCATGTCGATTAATGACTCATCCAGAACTGGACTCACGCTCACTCTTGCGAAAGATCTTCACGCGGCATCGCGGATAGTTCCGACACCCCCACGCCGCCCTGCCCCCGATCGTCCGCTCGACGAGCTTGATCCCGCACGACGGACAGGTCGTTGGGCAGGGGATCGGACTGCCAGATCACGACCGACCGCTCGGCCTTGATCAGGCCTTCCTCGATCATTGCGTTGCGGTTGCGGTGGTAGTCCGCGCCGGCGTCGAGCTGTCCGGCGGCGACCTGGGTCTCGATCGCCTGGTGCTTGGTGTAGATCACCTTGCTGAACGCCTTCTCGGGATCGATCCCGTGCTGCATGAAATAGTGCAGCGGGATCAGGTAGCCCGACGTGGAGCCCTTGTCGCCGAACGCGAAGGTACGGCCCTTGAGGTCGGCGGGCCTGGTGATGCCCGAGCCCGGATGCGTGACCATCAGCGCGAAGTACTCGGGCTTGCCGTCGTAGAGGATGGTCGAGACGACCTACGCGCCTGCGGCGTGGTTCGCGAGGACATAGCCCCACGGTCCCAGCAACGCGAGATCGGTCTCGCCGTTGGCGAGCGACTTCGCGAGCCCCTCCCACGTGTCGACGGTACGCAGCTCGACCGGTCGCCCGAGCCGTGCGGCGAGATAGGCGGCGAGCGGCCGGTAGGTCGCGTCTTTCTTTTCCTTGTCGGGCTGGAAGAGCCCGACGCCGAACTTCAGCGCCGGCTCGGCGGCCGATGCGATGGTCATCAGGGTGGACACGAGCAGCGCGAGGACGAGGCGGATCGGCTTCATGGGGACTCTTCGGTGCGGACGGAAGTCGGACGGGTGGACGGCATGGATCGGTGGGCTACGAAGCGCCGGAGGAAGCGACGATCGAGCAGGTCTTTCCAGCGCCACACCCAGGCGCCGGACAGCGAGAAGCCGCCGCGGGACGCGATCGCGCGGCGGTCCGCGGTCGACAGCAGCACGAGATGACGGCGCTGCGGTCGGTAGGCGCGCGGCCGTCCGTCACCGAGCGCGGCGCGCAGGTTACGGACCAGCACCGGTCCCATGCGCACCGCATAGACCCCGGCCTTCGGCAGCGGCCGTTCCCAGGCGGCGCAATCGCCCGACGCGAACACGTCGGCGTGCGAGGTCGAGCGCAGCATGCGGTCGACCCGAAAGAAGCCGGTCGCGTCGGTCGCGAGCGCGGTGTGCGCTTGCCATGCGTGCGGTCGTGCACCGGTCGCCCACAGGACGACGTGCCGGGTCGGGGGCGCCGGGTCGACGAGGTCGGCAGCGCCTTCGGCATCGGGTCGCCGGGTGCGCGCCGGATCGAATGCGCGATTCACGTGCAGCGCGACGCCGCGGTCGGCCAGCACCTGCGTCGCGCGTCGCACCGCACCGCGCGCGAGGCCGGGCAGGATGGTGTCGCTGCTCGTCCACAGCGTGGCGTGCACGCCGCCCCGCTGCGCCTGCAGTCGACACTGCAGCGCGAGGATGGATTCGAAGCCCGCGGCGCCGCCGCCGACGCCGGTGATGGCGATTGCCGCGTCGGACCGGTCGGCGTCGAAGTCGGCGAGCAACGCGTCCCAGCGGCTCCTGAGGTGCGACAGCGGCCGCAGCGGCAGCACCGTCGCGCCGTCGATGTCGGGCGGGGCCAGCGTCGAGCCGACGTCGAGCGACAGGATGTCGTAGTCGATCGACCCACCGCCGCGCAGATGGACCCGGCGGCCCGTGGCATCGAGATCGATCATCTCGTCCTGGACAAACACCGCGCCGGCGTTCGCGCACAGCGCCACGAGGTCGATGCAGATCTCGTCGTAGTCGTAGAGGCCGGCGAGCCAGCCCGGCACCATGCCCGAATACGGCGAAAGCGGATCGGGCGACACGAGCCACAGTTCGACCCCGTCGATCGGGGCCTCGATCCAGTTCTCGAGTACCTGCGCATGCGCATGGCCGCCGCCGACCAGCACGAGTCGTTTCGGACCGGCGCGGGCCCGCGTCGTCGCGTCGTTCGTCGGGCGCGTCATCGATAGGCCTTCGCGAGGTCGTCGGGCGATGCGCCGAGCCGGTAGCGCAGGCGCAGCGTCCACATCAGCGCGACGGTACGCAGCACACCGTCGCGTTCCCAGCGTCGACCGGAGGTGACGACGCGGTCGCGCAGGCAGACCGGCCGCTCGACGGCGCACAGGCGCTTCGACAGCTCGATGTCCTCCATCAGCGCCTGCGCGGGAAAGCGGCCGACCTGCTCGAACACGGCGCGGCGGACGAACACGGCCTGGTCGCCGGTGGCGATGCCCGACCAGCGCGAACGCGCGTTCATCATCGCGGCCACGAAGCGCAGCAGCACCGGGCGGCCCTCGATGGTGACGTCGAAGCGTCCCCATGCATGTCCGGCCGTCGCGTCGAGGATCCGTGCCACGGCCCCGCGCGGGAGTGCCGAGTCCACGTGCAGGAAGAGGAGCGTCCGTCCGCGCGCCATGGCGGCCCCCGCGTTCATCTGCGCGGCGCGCCCCTGCGGCGACTGCAGCACCCGGTCGGCGCCCGCCGCCAGCGCGGCCGTGCCGTCGCTGCTGCCGCCGTCCACGACGATCACCTCGACGCCGGCGGAGCGCGCCGGGCCGAGCGCATCGAGCGCGGCCGCGATCCGCGCGGCCTCGTTGAACACCGGCACGATGATCGACAGGTCCATGGCTACCGTCCCGACGTGTGCGGCACGTCGTTGAGCTTCCAGTCGTAGTCGGTGAACCCGAGCGGGGCACCCTGGCCGCGGATCAGTGCGCGATCGGCCGGCGCGTCGGCGAGCGGCTCGGCGTAGCCGGCGAGAAAGCCGCGGACCGAGGCGATGCCGCGATGGCCCTTCGTGAAGTCGTCGCCGTACCAGTCGAAGAGCTTCGAGACCTGCAGCGCGCGCGCCTTCGGATCGAAGCGGTTGCGCGTGCGATCGGACAGGAAGCGACGCGCCTGGTCGTCGAGCTGCGCGTCCAGCCGGTCGGCGGCGTAGGCCTCCTCGCGCAAAGCGGGGCAGCCGATCGACGCGCAGTTGACCGCGAAGTGGATGCGCGGATCGTCGTAGCGGCCGGGAGCGCGCAGCATCCCGTGCTCGATGTCGTCGAGCGACACCTGGTCGCCGAGAAGCGCGATGAAACGTTTCTTCCACGGGCTGCCGAAGAGGCTGCCCAGGTCGCGGATCGAGTCGAGCTTCGGGTAGCGCGTGAGGATCAGTTCGATGGTGAAGGCGTTGTATGCGTTGATCAGGAACGCCATCTGCTGCGGCTTCGACAGGCGGTCGAACGCGTTCTTCGACACGGCCGACAGCGCGCCCGTGTAGCGATCGAGCGCGGCCCGGTCGGCGGCGAAGCCCGCGTAGTCGACCCGCGACGCGTGGCCATCTTCGACCAACACCACGTGCCTGGCGAGGAGCGCGGTCCAGGCCGCGTCGCTGTCTAGGGCGAACGACGACGCAGACGCGAGGCCGAGCGCCAGGGACAGCGCCAGCGCGACCAGCGGGCGCCGGACCGTTTTCACGAGCGCATCCATCGATGGAAGCGGGCCGCGACCGCGAGCAGGCGCTCGGGTTGATGCGCGCGTCGCCAGGCGCCCGCGACCGACTTGTTGATCTCGGAAAAGGTCGGATAGACGTGGATCGTGCCGAGCACCTTGTTCAGGCCGAGGCCGTGCTTCATCGCGAGCACGTATTCGGCCAGCATCTCCGACGCGTGCTCGCCGACGATCGCCACGCCGAGGATGCGGTCCTTGCCTTGCGCGGTCATCACCTTGATGCTGCCGCGCGTGGCGCCGTCGGCGATCGCGCGGTCCGATTCGGCGAACGCGAAGCGGGTCACCTCGTGCTCGATCTTCTGGTCGCGCGCCTCGGTCTCCGAGAGCCCAACCCGCGCGACCTCGGGCAGCGTGAAGGTCGCCCAGGGAATCACCGACGTGTCCACCGCGAAACGCCGGAAGCGGCCGAACAGCGCGTTGACGGTCGCGTACCACGCTTGATGCGACGCGGTGTGCGTGAACTGCCACGGCCCCGCGACGTCGCCGACCGCGTAGATGTTGGGGAAGCGGGTCTGCAGGAAGGCGTCGTGCTCGATCGTCTTCTGCGGCGAGAGCCGGATGCCGAGTGCCTCGAGCCCGAAGCCGCTGGTGCGCGGCGTGCGGCCGATGGCGACCAGGAGGACGTCGAATTCGATGGTCCGCTCGTGGCCCTTCGCATCCTTGACGACGATCCGCCTCGACCCGTCCGAGGACTCGCAGCGCAGCGCCTCGACTTCGAGCAGCACGTCGACGCCATCGGCCCGCAAGGCTTCGGCGATGCACGCGGACACTTCGGGGTCCTCGCGCGTGAGCAGGGCGGTACCCTGCTGAATCTGCGTGACCTGCGACCCGAGCTGCGCGAAGCACTGCGCGAGCTCGCAGCCGATCGGTCCGCCACCGAGCACGACGAAGCGCTTCGGCAATTCGGTCAGGCCCCAGATCGTGTCGGACGTGACGTAGCCGGTCGCGTCGAGACCCGGCAGCGACGGTACGCGGGGACTGGAGCCCGTCGCGATGACGATGCTGCGCGCGGTCAGCGTCCGCTGGCCGCCCGCGGTGTCGACTTCGACGGCCCACGGCGACACGAGGCGGCCGTATCCCTGCACGACATCGACGCCCAGGCCGCGATAGCGCTCGACCGAGTCGTGCGGCGCAATCGTGGCGATCGCGGCATGGACGCGTCGCATGACCGCCCCGAAGTCGACGGTGCCCGCCACCGCGCGCAATCCGAAGTCGCTCGCGTGACGCAGGTCGCGTGCGAGGCGCGCGGAACGGATCAGCGTCTTCGACGGCACGCAGCCGGTGTTGAGGCAGTCGCCGCCCATCGCATCGCTTTCGATGAGCGTCACTTCCGCCCGGACGGCCGCGGCGATGTACGCCGCCACCAGCCCGCCCGATCCTGCACCGATCACGATCAGGTTGCGGTCGTAGCGCGCGGGCCGGGGCCAGCCGCGATAGACCCGGCGCGCCTGCCAGGTCCGGACCGCCCAGCGCGCGATCAGCGGGAACAGCCCGAGCAGCACGAAGCTGCCGAGCAGCGCCGGCGACAGCACGTCCGACGTCTTCTGGATATCGGCCAGGCGCGTGCCCGCGTTCACGTAGATCAGGGTCGCCGGCAGCATGCCGAGCTGGCTGACCCAGTAGAAGCGCGCGACCGGAATGGCGGTCAGGCCCATCAGCAGGTTGACGACGAAGAACGGGAAGGCGGGGATCAGGCGCAGGGTCAGCAGGTAGAACGCCCCGTCCTTCGCGACGCCCGCGTCGACGGTGTCGAGCCGGCGGCCGAAGCGTGAGCGGATCGCGTCGCGCAGCAGGTAGCGCGACGTGAGGAAGGCGAGCGTCGCGCCGATGCTGGCGCCGAACGAGACCGCGAGCACGCCGGCCCACAGCCCGAAGAGCGCGCCCGCAGCCAGAGAGAGAATCGCGGCGCCGGGCACCGACAGGCCGGTCACCAGCACGTAGAGAATGAAGAAGCCGCCGAGCATCGCCACCGGACGCTGGTCGACCAGCGTCCGCAGGCCGTCGCGGCTCTGCTTCAGGGCATCGAGGCTGAGCTTCTGGCCGAGGTCGAAGTGCACGTACAGGAACACGGCGACGATCGCGACGACCGCGACCGCCAGCCAACCCCAGCGCCTGCCGGATGCGCCCATGCCGCGTCAGCTCTCGAGCGCGCCGCCACAACTGCTGCCCTGCCCGGCCGTACAGCCGTAGCAATGGTCGGCCACCCGGATCGACTCGCCGACCGGCGAGTGGACCAGGAGATCGCGCAGATGGGGCCGCGTGTGACCGCGCGTGTGTCCATTCATGCGCGCCGGCAGGCCGAGCATCTGGTTGAAGTCGCAGTCGTAGAGGTCGCCCTGCCAGTCGACGCTGACCAGCGAATGGCACATCACGCCGTCGAGGTTCTCGGGGCGATAGGCGTTCTTCAGCAGGTCGAGATAGGTGCCGAACGTGCCCTTGGACACCAGCGTGCTGCCGAAGCGGTGGATCGGCATGTTGGTCAGCGCGAACAGATGATCGAAGCGGATGCCGAAGTGTTCGGCGAGCTCGCGCTTGTAGTCGGCTTCGAGCCCCTGCTGCGCGGGCGGCAGTACCGGCCCCTGCGGGTTGTACACGAGGTGGAGCACCAGCGCCGGATCGGTCGCGTAGCCGAGCGCGTTCAACCTCTGCAGCGCGGCGATGCTCTTGTCGAACACGCCGTTGCCGCGTTGCCGATCGACGTTCTCCATCGAATAACAGGGCAGCGACGCGACCACCTCGACCTGCGCGTCGCGCAGGAATTCGGCGAGGGTTTCCTGCTGCGGCTCGAACAGGATCGTCAGGTTGCAGCGGTCGATCACGCGCACGCCGAGCGCGCGCGCGGCCGCTACCAGGCGACGGAAATGCACGTTCAGTTCCGGCGCCCCGCCGGTCAGGTCCAGCGTCCGGATCGACCGGCGCTCGAGCACCTCCAGGACGCAATCGATCGTCGCCGCGTCCATCATCTCGGTCCGGTTCGGGCCGGCATCGACGTGGCAGTGCAGGCACGTCTGGTTGCAGCGATAGCCGAGATTGACCTGCAGCGTGTCGAAGCTGCGGCGTTTCAACGGCGGAAAGTCGGTACGGGCGAGCAGGGGCAGGGTGGCATGCATGGCGGCGGGAGCGTCGCTCGAAAAAAGGGCGGGTGGCAATAGGTCGTCCGGCAACGACCGGGAGTTACATCGGATGCGAGACAAACGTCGTCGCAGGTTCCCTCTTGTCGGCAACGATACGAGGGGTCACGCGGGTAGAGGTTCTGGCAGCTGCCGCAAGATACGCGCCCCGCCGACGTTCCGATTCTAGGATGCGGGCGCGCCGCGGGCCGGCACCCGCAAGGATCGAGGAAGCGCCCTCGCGTCGGCGAAACCGGCCGCGACGTGCTCGCCGCGGGCCATCACCGAGTGCAATCGCAGCGCCGTGATGCTGGTCATCGACGGCAAGGTCCACGACGCCTGCGCCGACGCCGCATTGGTCCAGCGCTTCATGCGCAAGACCGCGACGTTGCGGATCGACCGGGGCACGAAGTGGCGCGCCGTTCGCTCGCTGTTCGCGGCGGTCGCGGCGCGGCCCGTCTGTGCCTGATCAACGCCGGCAACGCGCTGTCGATGTTCAACGTGATCGAGCTCGGCATCCCCGGGACCCACGCCGGCCTGAACAAGGTGACCTGCTTCTACCTGCGCAGGCTGGCGAACGACCCGACCCGGACCGTGTGGCTCAACGAGATCCTCGACTTCTACACCGAGGACTTCGTGCCGGTGCCGGCCGACGACCTGATCGACGACGCCGACCGCTACGCGCCGCGGGGATCCCGATCGACTAAGCCGTGCGCTTCACGCCTTACGACTGGACCATCGCCGCGCCTTTCCACGCGCCGGACCGGCCCTGTTAAATTGACTGGCCGCGGCGTGACCGCAGCCGCAGCGTCGACGCGAAGGAGAAGGTGGTGAAAATGTTCCGATGGGTGCTGATCGTGTTCGCGGTGCTCGCCGTCGCGGTCGGATGCAGCGGCCGTGCCGGCCTCTTCGCCGGAACGCCGCCGGACGATCTGGGGGTCCACGACGGGAAGCTCAAGGCGCCGTCGCAGACCGACAACAGCGTGAGCAGCCAGGCGAATCTCTATCCGGACCATCCGCAGAGCAAGGCGGCCCGCATCGCGCCGCTCGCCCTGCGCGGCAGCGGGCCCGCGACGATCGCGAAGATCAGGGCCGTGGTCGAGGGCATGGACGGCGCCCGGATCGTCAAGTCGGCCAGCGACTACCTCTATGCGCAATACACGTCCAGGGTCATGGGCTTCGTCGACGACGTCGAGTTCTGGTACGACCCGGCGGCCGGTGTCGTCCAGGTCCGGTCGGCCTCCCGCGTCGGTTCGGGCGACCTCGGCGTGAATCGCAAGCGAATCGAGGAGGTCCGGGCACGGCTGGCCGCGCTTCCCTGAAGCGGAACCTCGGGTCGCCTCGCGCTCCGGCCGACCGGAGCCATCGGCCGCACCGCCTCGCGTCTGGCCATGCAGGTCCGCGACGGCCGCGAGCACGAGATCGGGTGACGTCTTGCAGGATCGACCGCTGGTCAGCAGGAATTGAGACGATCTCCGACTCCCTCCGTGCGGAGGGCGGCGAAGATTGCCGCAGCGGAACGGATGTCCTGGTTTGCGGCCTGGACCCTGACGACCGTCACGGCGGAATCGTTGCACGGCTTCTGCCGACGCCGTCCGAAGCCCCAGGAACCGACGGCGGCGGTAACGCGCGTTGAGCCCTGACGTTTTACATGGCGCTGGTCATCGTGCGGATCGCTGATTCCGTCGCCGTGTCTACAACCTCATGGAGGAACGATATGGACAACACCGAATTGAAGGCAGGAGCGCAGTTCCCGGCGCTCGGTTGGCCTGCGGTATCCGGCGGCCGCGTCAGCCCCGCCGAGGGTTCGGGCTGGCGGGCCTTGATCGTCTACCGGGGCAAGCATTGCCCGTTGTGCGAGAAGTACCTGGCCACGCTCGATGAACTGCTCGACCAGTTCACGGCATCGGGTATCGCGGTCTCCGTCCTCTCGGCGGACCCGCTTGAAAAGGCGCAGGCGGAAGCAGAGCAGTTCGGTTGGAAGTTTCCGGTCGGTTACGACCTGTCGATGGACGACATGCGCGAACTGGGCCTCTTCATTTCGAACCCGCGGTCGCCTCAGGAAACGGATCGCCCCTTCGCCGAACCCGCCCTGTTCGTCGTCAACCCCGCCGGTCAGACGCAGATCATCGACCGATCGAACGCGCCGTTCGCACGCCCGGACCTCAAGTCGTTGCTCGCGGGACTCCAGTTCGTCATCGAAAAGAACTATCCCATTCGCGGGACAGCCTGAGCCAGCGGAACCGGCCCGCACGCTTCTTCGGTGGACAGGTCCGCATGACGCAGGCCGGACCGGGGTCGAACTGCCCGCTGCCCGCTGCCCGCTGCTGGCCGGCCACCGGTTGGAGCGGTTTCCGTCGCGCAATCCCGGCTCCACCGCGAACGGACTCGCAAAGCGCGACCGGACCGGCATCGCCCGAGCCGCCTCGACCGGCAGCCTGGGCGGCCACCCGTCGTCGCTCGTCCGTGTGCGTGATGCGTCCCCTCCCCGCGAGGCGGGCGCGTGTCGACTCGCCGGACGCGGTCCGGTCGCGTCGCCGCTGGCAGGTCGACGTCCGTCGCACCCTCGCGGAAGAACGTCGCGGCTGGCCCCCGTTCGCCCGTGGCCCTCGCACTGGCATGTCACTTGCTTTTGGATTGCTATCCGGGTTTCCGGTGGTCCGATCGACATGCCCTCGCCGCGGCGAGGTTGCTGCAACTCACAAGGATGCGTATGGCCTACCTGATGCCCGTGGAGTTCGTGAAGAAGATGGTGGACACGGGCGAGTCCAAGATCTTCATGTCGACCCGCGACACGATCATCCGGGCCTACATGGCCGGCGCCATCCTCGCGCTCGCCGCGGCCTTCGCGGTGACCATCACGGTGCAGACGGGGCAGGCGCTCGCCGGGGCGGTGCTCTTTCCGGTCGGCTTCTGCATCCTCTACCTGCTCGGCTTCGACCTGCTGACGGGCGTGTTCACGCTCGGTCCGCTCGCCGTGATCGACCAGCGGCCCGGGTGCACCTGGGGCGGCGTGCTGCGCAACTGGGGCCTGGTCTTCGTCGGCAACTTCGCCGGCGCGCTGACCGTCGCGCTGTTCATGGCGATCATCTTCACGTTCGGCTTCACGGTGCCGCCCAACATCGTCGGCGAGAAGATCGGCGGCATCGGCGAGGCGCGCACGCTCGGCTACGCGGCCCACGGCGCGGGCGGCATGCTGACGCTGTTCATCCGCGGGGTGCTGTGCAACTGGATGGTCTCGACCGGCGTGGTCGGCGCGATGGTGTCGACCAGCGTGTCGGGCAAGGTGATCGCGATGTGGATGCCGATCATGGTGTTCTTCTACATGGGCTTCGAACACTCGGTGGTGAACATGTTCCTGTTCCCGTCGGGGCTGATGCTCGGCGCCAAGTTTTCCATCGCGGACTACTTCGTGTGGAACGAGATCCCCACGGTGGTGGGCAACCTGGTCGGCGGCATCGCGTTCGTCGGCCTGACGCTGTACTCGACGCACATGCGGACCGGACCGAAGCGCGTCGTCGCCTGAGCGACCCCGCCTCGCGGCAGGCGACACGGCCCGCCTGCCGATGAGGGAAACGCTTCGCGTCAGCGTCGGGCAGTGGTCCGACCGCGGCCGCAAGGACGTCCAGCAGGATTTCCACGGGGCCTGCGTGCCGCCGGCGTCGTCGTCGCTACTTCACGCGAAGGGCGTCGCGGTGGCGCTGGCCGATGGCATCAGCAGCAGCCCCATCAGCCACGAGGCCAGCCGGCACGCGGTCGGCAGCTTTCTCGCGGACTACTACTGCACGCCCGACGCATGGTCGGTCAAGACGTCGGTCGAACGCGTCGTCACCGCGACCAACGCGTGGCTGCTCGCGCAGACGCGCCGCCGGGCCGACGGCTACGACCAGGATCGAGGCTGCGTCTGCACCTTCACCGCGCTGGTGCTGAAGGGCCGCGGCGCACACGTCTTCCATGTCGGCGACGCGCGCGTGCAGCGCGTGGCGGGTCGCGACCTCGAAGTCCTGACGACCGACCATCGCGTCTACCTGGGCGGCGGACAGAGCTACCTGGCGCGGGCGCTCGGCGTCGGGCCACTGATCGACATCGACTACCGCACGATGATCGTCGCCGTGGGTGACGTGTTCGTGCTGACGACCGACGGCGTGCACGAGCACGTGGACGGCCGCTCCGTCGTCGACGCGATCGCGCGGTCGGGCGGCGACCTCGACGCGGCGGCGCACGCGATCGTCGACGAGGCGCTGACGCGCGGCAGCGACGACAACCTCACCGTGCAGATCGTCCGCGTCGATGCACTGCCGCCGCAGCGGGCCGACGAACTCGCGCGGTCGCTCGACGCACGTCCGCTGCCGCCGTGGCTGGAGCCGCGCATGACCATCGACGGGTACACGATCGTCCGCGAACTGCATGCGAGCGCGCGCAGCAGCCTGCATCTCGCGCGCGACGAGGAGACCGGGACGCTGGTGGCGATCAAGACGCCGTCGACGGACCTGCGGGAGGACCCCGCGGGGCTCGAACGCTTCCTCCTCGAGGAGTGGGTCGCGCGGCGCATCGCGAATCCGCACGTGCTGGCGCTGCACGCGCCGGAGCGCCCGCGCGGGTACCTGTACGTCGCGACCGAATTCATCGACGGTCGCACGCTCGCGCAATGGATGCGCGACCATCCCCGGCCGACGATGGAGGCGGTGCGGTCCATCGTCGACCAGATCGCGCAGGGACTGCGGGCCTTCCACCGGCAGGAGATGCTGCACCAGGACGTGCGGCCGGAGAACGTGATGATCGATGCCGCGGGCGTCGCGAAGATCATCGACTTCGGCGCCGTACGGGTGGCCGGGCTCGTCGAGGCAGGCGAGCCGGAGGACGGCGACGCGATCCTCGGCACCGAGCAGTTCACCGCGCCCGAGTACTTCGCAGGCGAGGCCGGGACCTGGCGCTCCGACCAGTACTCGCTCGGCGTCGTCGCCTACCAGATGCTATCGGGGCGCCTGCCGTACGGCGCCGACGTGTCGCGCATCCGCAGTCCTGCGTCGCAGGCGAAGCTGCGGTACCGGTCGGTGCTCGACGTCGACCGCGAGATCCCGGCCTGGATCGACGCGGTGCTGCGCAGGGCGGTCCACCCGAATCCGCTGAAACGCTACGAGGCACTGTCGGAGTTCGTCCACGACCTGCGACATCCACCGCACGATGCGGGGACGTTCCGGCGCACACCGCTGATCGACCGGAATCCGCTGCTGTTCTGGAAAGGCGTCTCGCTCGTGCTGCTGGTGGCGGTGCTGGTGCTGCTGCGGCTGTTGATCGGCAGGTCGGGGTGACGCCGTCCGGGGGCGCATTCCCCACCGATGGCCAGGACGGGCCTATGCGTTTGCCGGCCTTGAGGATCGTCGCCGCCGGACCTGCCCGTGGGCTTGCGTCACGCCCTCGCTACAGGATTGCCCCGCCTGCCAATCGGCGCTCGGCTGGTGTTTCGCAGTCGCAGCCGATGCGATCATTCGTCGATCCCCCACGAACGAGGCCCGAGCCATGCCCATCACCATCAACGGCGTATCCGCGCCCGCCCCCGACGACCCCCGCGTCTCCCTGCTGGACCTGCTCCGCGAACATCTCCACCTCTCCGGCGCCAAGAAAGGCTGCAACCAGGGCGCATGCGGCGCGTGCACGGTGCTGGTCGACGGCAGCGAACGCATCCTGTCGTGCCTGGCGCTCGCGGTGCAGTTCGAAGGCCGCTCGATCACGTCGATCGAGGGCCTGGCCGCCGACGGCGCGCTGCATCCGCTGCAGCAGAAGTTCATCGACCACGACGGCTTCCAGTGCGGCTACTGCACGCCCGGACAGATCTGTTCGGCGGTCGGCATGGCCGCCGAACTGAAGCGCGGCGTGCCGAGCAACGTGACCGAGGACTTCGCGGCCGACACCATCGCGGCGAGCCACGACGAACTGCGCGAACGCATGAGCGGCAACCTGTGCCGTTGCGGCGCGTACAACGGCATCGTCGCGGCCATCACCGAGCAGTACGCCGGGGGCAAGGCGGCGCAGACCGTGGCCGAACACGCGGAGGCCGCGCGATGACACCCTTCACCTTTGCCCGGGCAGCCGACGCCGCCGACGCGGTGCGCCTCGGCGCGCCAGCGCACGCCAAGTACCTCGGCGGCGGCACCAACCTCGTCGACCTGATGCGCGAGACCATCGAGAAGCCCGCCGCGCTGGTCGACGTCACCGGCCTGTCGAACACGATCGAGGAGCGGCCCGACGGCAGCCTGCTGATCGGCGCCGCCGCGCGCAACACCGCGGTCGCCGAACACAAGGCGGTGCGCACGCGCTTTCCGGTGCTGTCGCGCGCGATCGTCGCCGGCGCGTCGGCGCAGATCCGCAACATGGCCACGGTGGGCGGCAACCTCCTGCAGCGCACCCGCTGCACCTACTTCTACGACGACGACGGCTCCCGCTGCAACAAGCGGTCGCCGGGTCAGGGCTGCGACGCCATCGACGGCGCCAACCGCATCCACGCGATCCTGGGCGCGTCGTCGGCCTGCGTCGCGACGCATCCGTCGGACATGTGCGTGGCGCTGGCCGCGCTGGGGGCGGTCGTGCATCTGCAGAGTGCCAGGGGCACGCGCACGCTGCCGCTGACCGACCTGCACCGCCTGCCGTTCGACCATCCGCAGATGGAGACGACGATGGCGGCGGGCGAGCTGATCACCGCCGTCGAGCTGCCGGCGCTGCCGATGGCCGCGCACTCCACCTACCGCAAGGTGCGCGATCGGGCCAGTTACGCATTCGCGCTGATCTCGGTGGCCGCGGCGCTCGAACTGGACGGCGACACGATCAAGGAAGTGCGGCTCGCGCTCGGCGGCGTCGCACACAAGCCGTGGCGCGCGTGGAAGGCGGAAGAACTGCTGAAGGGGAGGCCGGCCACCACGGAGAGCTTCCGCGCCGCGGCCGACGCGGAGCTGGCCGACGCACAGCCACTGCGCGACAACGGCTTCAAGATCGAACTCGCGAAGCGGACCATCGCCGCCGTCCTCGAATCGTTGACCAAGCAAGCATCGAAGGGAGCAGCCGCATGAGCCTCCTCCACACCGTACTGAAGAAGGCCGTCGAGATCGCGCCCGACGCGTGGCTGCCGGGCGGCAAGCCCGACCCGATGATCGAGCGCAAGCACGGCCTGATCGGCGCGCCGGTGTCGCGCATCGACGGGCCGCTGAAGGTGCAGGGCAAGGCGCGCTTCGCGGCCGAGTTCCCGATGGACGGCATGGTCTACGCGGCGCTCGCGTATTCCACGATCGCGAAGGGCGGCATCCTGACGCTCGACACGGCCGCGGCCGAGGCGTCGCCCGGTGTCGTGCTGGTGATGACCTACCGCAACGCGCCGAAGCTGAAGCCGTCGCCGCTGTTCGGGTCGGAGGGCAAGGCGGCGGGCGGCGACGACCTGCCGATCATGCAGGACCGGCGCATCCACTGGAACGGCCAGCCGATCGCGGTCGTGCTCGCCGAGTCGCAGGAGCAGGCCGACCATGCGGTGTCACTGATCACTGCGACCTACCACGCCGATGCGGCGGTGACGTCGTTCGCGGCGGCGAAGGCGAAGGGCACGAAGCCCGGCGCGTTCCAGGGCGAACCGTTGAAGCTCGAGATCGGCGACGCCGCTGCGGCGCTGGCCGCCGCGCCGCATCGGGTGGACGTGACCTACACCACGCCGCGCCAGAATCACAACCCGATCGAGCTCCACGCGGCGACGCTGGCGTGGAAGGGCCAGGGTGACGACATGGAACTGACGATCCACGACGCGTCGCAGGCGGTGGTGCACATGGCGTGGTCGATGGCGCAGATCTTCGACCTGAAGGAAGAGCAGGTGCACGTCACGTCACCGTACGTGGGTGGCGGCTTCGGCAGCAAGACGCTGTGGCAGCACCAGATCCTGGCCGCCGCCGCGGCCAAGCTCGCGGGGCGTCCGGTGCGGATCATGCTGTCGCGCGAAGGCGTCTATCGGATCGTCGGCGGCCGCACGTCCACCGAGCAGCGGGTCGCGCTCGGCGCGCGGGACGACGGGCACCTGACCGCGCTGATCCACACCGGTACCGTGCCGATGACCGCGCACAACGACATGCCCGAGCCGTTCGTGCTGCCGGCGCGCCATGCGTATGCCGCCGACGCCATCGCGCTCGACGTGGAGACGGCCACGATGGACGTGGTGGCCAACACCTTCATGCGCGCGCCCGGCGAGTCGGTCGGCACGTTCGGGCTGGAATGCGGCGTGGACGAGCTCGCCGTCGAACTCGGCATGGACCCGATCGAGCTGCGGATCCGCAACGAACCCGAGAAGGATCCCACCAGCGGCACGCCGTTCTCGTCGCGCCACATCGTCGAGGCCTGGCGTGCGGGGGCCGAGCGCTTCGGCTGGAACGATCGCCACGCCACGCCCGGTTCCCGGCGCGATGGCGAGTGGTTGAGCGGCATGGGCTGTGCGATGGCGACCTACCCGTATTACCGGATGCCCGGCGGCGTCGCGCGGCTCATCCTGAGCAAGGATAGCGGTGCCGCGGAGGGTGTCGCCGTGAAGGTCGAGATCGCGGCGCACGAGATGGGCATGGGCACGTCCACTGTCCAGACGCAGGTCACGGCCGAGCGGCTCGGCCTGCCGATGGCGTGCGTGCAGGTCTGCCACGGCGACTCGCGCTTTCCCGGGGTCGTACTGGCCGGTGGTTCGCAGCAGACCGCGTCGATCGGCGCCGCGGTGATGGCGGCACAGGCCGAGCTGATCGCGGCGCTGTTGAAGCGCGCGGGCAAGGACTCGCCGCTCCACGGCCTGAAGCCCGACGACGTCGAAGGCCGCGACGGCGGGCTGTGCAAGATCGACGAGCCCACGCGGCACGAACGCTACGTTTCGCTGCTCGGTGGCGGATCGCACGAAGAGCTGATGGTGGAAGGCACCGCACCGGCGCCGCTCGAGATCCAGCACTGGGCCATGCATTCGTACGGCGCGATGTTCTGCGAGGTGCGGGTCAACACGGTCACCGGCGAGACGCGCGTCAGCCGCTTCCTCGGCTACTTCGACTGCGGCCGCATCCTCAACGCGAAGACCGCGTCCAGCCAGTTCCGCGGCGGCATCGTGATGGGCCTCGGGCTCGCGTTGATGGAGGAGACGCAGTTCGACGAGCGCAACGGCCGTATCATGAATCCGAGCCTCGCCGAGTACCACGTGCCGGTGCACCTGGACGTGCCCGCCATCGACGTCATGTGGACCGACATCCCCGACCCGCATGCGCCGATGGGCGCGCACGGCATCGGCGAGATCGGCATCACCGGCGTGGGTGCGGCGGTCGCGAATGCGATCTACAACGCGTGTGGCAAGCGGGTGCGGGAGTTGCCGATCACGCTGGACAAGCTGCTGGGGTGAGGGTCGCCCGCCGCGTGTTCCCGCCAGGCTGGCATTGAAGAGCTTCTGCGGGTCTTCGATGGAAGTGCCGCTGCCGAAGGTCAGCTCCGACCGTGCGTGAATCGATCCTGGAGCTCCTCGATCCATCTGGCGATGTTGCCTGATGCGGCCTCGCCATCCGGAAGATTCGTCGCATTCATGGCGTCGCCGATTCTTGTTTGCGGCAGGCCGCTCGTGCCGGCAGTGGGCGCGTAGCCCGGAGGACGCCGGACACGAGCGACTCGGCCGTCAGCGCATCGCGTGCACACTACCGGCCGCGTCACGCCTGCCCGCTGACCGACCCGAGCACACCCCGAGGCTTCCGCATGACTGCCCTGCTGCACGACATCCGCGTCCTCGACTTCGGCCGCTACATCGCCGGTCCCTACTGCGCCGCGATGCTGGCCGAGTACGGCGCGGACGTGATCCGCATCGAGAAGCGGGACGGTAGCGAGGACCGGTTTCCGGCGCAGGTGGGTGGCGGCGTCGGCGCGCTGTTCCTGCAGATGAACCGCAACAAGCGCTCGATGACGCTGGACCCCGCGTCGGCCGACGGACGCGCGATCGTCGCCAAGCTCGTGCGCAGCGCCGACGTCGTGATCGCCAACCTGCCCGAGGCCGCGCTGAAGGCGATGGGCCTCGACTACGAGACGCTCCGCGGCTATCGGCCCGACATCATCGTGGTCACCAACACCGCGTTCGGCGGCACCGGCCCGATGAGTCATCAGGTCGGCTTCGACGGCGTCGGGCAGGTGATGTCGGGGGCGGTGTACATGACCGGCCAGCCCGACGAGCCG
>JBBRRW010000051.1:0-16932 GCA_038245975.1 Burkholderiales bacterium | reverse complement strand
GACCCACTCGCCGGCGGCGTCCTGAACGACTTCCTTGAGGGCCACTTCGTTTTCGTCGATCCGCGTGACGATCCCGAAATTCTGGCCGATGTAATTACCTACTTTGATCTGATAAACCAAGCCATCGGCGCGGAGCAGTGCGTAACGCAGATTCGGTCGTTGCAGCGTGCCGACCATCGTGATGGTGTCGACCGGATAGGCCTCGAGCGGCTCGCGGCGGCGCGAAAGATCGGGCGCGAGACCGCTGGTCGATTTGGCCGACAACGCTTTCAGCGCGTTGGCCACCTTGCCCGGGTCGAAGGGATCGATCTGGCCCTGGTCCTGATAGACGAAAGGCTGGAAGGTCTTGGGCTCCGCGAGGGTCGCCGTCACCGGTCGCATCTCCTTGCGGGTGTCGGCCATCCACTGGCGCAGCTCGTCGTTGGAACCGCTGCAGCCGGCCAGCACGGCGACGGCCGCGCCGAGCAGGGCTATCGGGAGGATCGGCTTGGTCATTTGGCCGCCTTCGGCGCCTTGCGCTGCGCCGCCACTTCTTCCTGGTCGAGGTAGCGGAACGTCTTCGCCACGGCTTCCAGGGTCAGCGGCGTGGTCGCGTTCGGCGGCATCGTGATGCTGAGGTTGTTGAGCGTGACGATGCGCGGCAGGCTCGCGATATCGCTGGTGAACGCCGCGATATCGTGATAGCTGCCGCTCAGCCGGATGTTGATCGGCAGTTCGGCGTAGTAGTCGCGGACCGTCGCCTGACCGGGCCGGAATAACTCGAACTGCAGACCGCGGCCGATGCCCGCCTGGTTGATGTCGGACAGCAGCGCGTCCATTTCGGACTTGCTCGGCAACTGCTTCTCGAGACGCGCGACGTACTGCTGCGCCAGTTCCTTCTGCTTCTTCAGCGGTTCGAGGTTGACGGCCTGCTGCAGCTTGTCCTTGTACTGCGCCTTCAGCGTGACCTCTTCGTCTTCGCCGGCCTGCAGTTCGGTGAGCTGATCGCTCCAGTAGAAATACCAGCCTGCGAGCAGCACGACGACGACGATCGCGATCACCGCCGCGACACGCGGCGCGATGGGCCAGGTCGAGACATCCCGCGTATTGAGGTTGCGGAACTGGTCGACGTACGACGAGAGTTTCAGGGTGGCCATGGTTCAGGCGCTCACGGTTTTGCCAACACGGCAGCGTTCTTCGGCGCGCCGGGCGTCGCCGCCCTGCCCGGCGTGGCGGGTGCCTTGGCGTCGCGCGGACGATTGATCGTCACGTTGACCGTGAACTGGAACAGACGCTTGTTGTCGCGACCGACGGTGATCGCCTTGATCTCGACGAGCTCCGGTGCGCTGACCCAGGCGGAACTGCTGCTGACGTTCCGCAGGAATTCGGACACCCGTTCGTTGGACTGCGCGACGCCGCTCAGCGCGACGCGGAGGTTGTCCTGCTTGAGACTTTGCAGATACACGCCCTCGGGAACCTGCTTGACCAGTTCGTCGAGCAGGTGCACCGGCAGGTTGCGATCGGCCTGCAGGTCCTCGACCGCCTGCTGCCGCGCCTTGAGGCCCTCGAGGTCCTGGCGCAGCGACGCGATCTCCTTGATCTGCTCGTCGAGCTTGCGGTTCTCGGCCTTGATGAAGCCGTTGCGATCCATCTGGACGCTGATGTAGCCGTTGATCACGAACGCGACCGCCACGACCATCACCACCGCCGCGCCGAAGGCGAGGCCGACGAGCACGTAGAAGTCACGACGCCGCTGCGCGCGCTTCTCGGCGCGAT
This sequence comes from Burkholderiales bacterium, assembly GCA_038245975.1. Taxonomy (GTDB): domain Bacteria; phylum Pseudomonadota; class Gammaproteobacteria; order Burkholderiales; family Burkholderiaceae_D; genus CAHJXF01. The sequence continues at coordinate 15,177 of JBBRRW010000051.1, read as the reverse complement.
GGGGCAGCAGATTGATGCGAATCATCAGCCCGACCTCCGCATCGCGAGCCCCGTGGCGACGACCAGCGACGGCGAATCGAGACGCGCCTGCTTTTCGCGAATGCCGGAACCGAGTTCCATGCCCTTGAACGGATTGAGGATCGACGTCGCCGCCTGGCTGCGCGTGCCGACCACGTCCACCAGACCGGGGATGACGGCGCAGCCGCCGGCGAGCAGGATCTGGTCGACGCGGCTGTACGGCGTGGAGGTGAAGAAGAACTGCAACGCGCGCGTGACCTCGAGCGCGATGTTGTCGGCGAACGGCTGAAGCAGGTCGCGTTCGTAGTTCTCGGGCAGGTCGCCGGTGCGCTTCTTGGCTTCGGCTTCTTCGGCCGACAGCCCGTAGGCGCGCGCGATGTCCTGCGTGAGCTGGTTGCCGCCGAAGGCCTGCTCGCGTTCGTAGATGGGCTGGTCGTTCAGCATGACCGAGATGGTGGTGGTCGATGCGCCGATGAGGAACAGCGCGACGATCTGGCCATCGCCTTCGTTCGGCATCAGCCGGATGACCCGTTCCGCCGTCGCACGCGTGGCGTGCGACTCGATGTCCATGATCACGGCCTTCAGGCCGGCGGCTTGGGCGACCGCGACGCGGTCCTCGACCTTTTCCTTGCGTGACGCCGCGAGCAGCAGTTCGACGTCCTCGGGCGAATTCGGTGCGGGCCCGATGACGCTGAAGTCGAGGCTCACTTCGTCGAGCGCGAACGGAATGTACTGATTGGCTTCGCTTTCGACCTGGACTTCGAGCGCTTCTTCGGACAGGCCGCCCGGCAGGATGATCTTCTTGGTGATGACGGCCGCGCTGGGCAGTGCGAGCGCCACGTTCCGGGCGCGGGTACCGCTCTTGCGAACGGCACGCCGGACCGCCTCGGAGACGGCCTCGATGTTCTCGATGTTGCCGTCCGCGATCGCGCCCTTCGGCAGCGGCTCGATCGCATAGCGTTCGAGCCGGAAGCCGCTTTCCGCCGTACCCGCGAGCTCGACGACCTTGACGCTCGACGAGCTGAGATCGAGACCGATCAGCGGCGGACTTTTCGACGAAAAGAGGGCGCCCAAATCAAAAGTCAAAGCGGGTCCTCCGGGCTGATCGCCTAAGCAAAATTCTTAGCATGGGAACTGAGAAACTCTAGAAAAATCTATTATTTTCGAGGGTTTAGAGTGCATAGCTCGATTGGTCTTCAAATGCTAGCAACAGTGTTTCGGGGCTGTAAAGGATTGCGACAACGCGCCCGGTGCAAAAACAACAGAAGGTCACGGCGAATGGATACTAAAGTCGGATGCATCGATAACTCGCCTCGAACAGGCGCTGTTTACCGTCGCAAATCGCCCGATCGGCAGCGCTCCGACTCTCCTTGAATGCTTCGGCGCGTCGAGGGCGAACTTGACTCTTAATATGCAAGCCTGGCGTGTTTCGCCGCGCCTGCAATCGATCGAACGATCTATGCCCCGTTCCAAAACAAGACATCCGAGCAAGAACCGGCCGCTGATCGAGGACGTGCGCTTCCTCGGTCGCATCCTCGGCGACGTGATCCGCGAGCAGGAAGGCGAAGCGGCGTACGAGCTGATCGAGCGTATCCGCCAGCTCGCGGTGGCCTATCGCATCGCGGACGATGCGAAGGCCGGGCGCGCGCTCGACCGGCTGCTGGTGAAGTTGACGATCGACCAGGCCGTCTCGGTCGTCCGCGCCTTCAGCTATTTCTCGCATCTCGCGAATCTCGCGGAGGATCGCGACATCGTCCGGCGGCTGCACGCCGAGGCGGCGTCGAGTGCGCCGGTCGAGGGCACGCTGGCGCTGAGCTTCCAGAGGATCCGCAAACACCGCATCGACGACGCGCGCGTCGCAGCGCTGCTGGAGCATGCCTATCTGTCGCCGGTGCTGACGGCCCATCCGACCGAAGTGCAACGACAGAGCGTCCTGGATGCCGAGCGCTCGATCGCCCGCCTGTTGTCCCACCGCGACGGGCTAGCGACCGCCGAGGAGCGCGAGGCGAACGAGGCCGGCCTCCGCGCGCGCGTCACGCAGCTCTGGCAGACCCGCATGCTCAGGACATCGAAGCTCAGCGTGTCGAACGAAATCGAGAACGCGCTCGCCTATTACCAGAGCACCTTCCTGCGCGAGATCCCGCGCATCTACGAGATGCTGGAGCGCGCGCTGCCGGGTCGCACGATCCCGTCCTTCTTTCACATGGGCAACTGGATCGGGGGGGATCGCGACGGGAACCCGAACGTGAACGCCGACACCCTCGTCGTGGCCTTGTCGCGGCAGTGCGAAACGGCGCTGCGCTTCTATCTGACCGAGATCCACGAACTCGGCTCGGAGCTTTCGATGTCGTCGCTGCTCGTTCCGGTGACGGCCGAACTGCAGGCGCTAGCGGACGGATCGGGCGACGACAACGTGCACCGCGTCGACGAGCCCTACCGGCGTGCGCTGATCGGCATCTACGCCCGCCTCGCCGGCACCTTGCGGATGTTGACCGGCACCGAAGCGCTGCGGCACGCCATCGCGTCCCGCGAACCCTACGACGATGCGGCGGGCCTCGTCGCCGACCTCCGCGTCGTCGAGGCTTCGCTCGGACTGCACTACGGCAACGCGCTCGCGGCGACCCGCCTGAAGCCGCTGCTGCGCGCAATCGAGGTCTTCGGCTTCCATCTCGCCACCATCGACCTGCGCCAGAGTTCGGACCAGCACGAGCAGGTGATCGCCGAATTGCTGAGCGTCGCGCGTGTCGAGCCCGACTACAGCGCGCTCGACGAGACGGCGAAGATCGCGCTGCTGATGCGGATCCTGCGCGACCCGCGCGACCTGCACGTGCACGGCGCCCGCTATTGCGACCTGGTCCGCGGCGAGCTGGCCATCTTCGACGCGGCGCGCGAGGGGCGGGCGCGCTACGGCACACACGCGATCCGCCACGCAATCATTTCGCACACCGAGGCGGTGAGCGACCTGCTCGAGGTGCTGCTGCTGCAGAAGGAATGCGGGCTGCTGCGGGGCGTGCTGGGTGAAGGAGGCAGGCCCGGCGACGCGGTCGCCGATCTGATCGTCGTCCCGCTGTTCGAGACCATCGGCGACCTGCGCCAGGCCGCCACGATCATGGACGCGTTCTATGCGCTTCCCGATATCGCCGGGCTGGTCGCGCGCTCGGGTAATGAACAGGACGTCATGCTGGGCTATTCGGACAGCAACAAGGACGGCGGCTTCTTCACCAGCAACTGGGAGCTCTACTGCGCGGAGACCGCGCTCAAGACACTGTTCGATCCGCTGAGGAAACAGTCGGGACTGACCCTCCGCCTCTTCCACGGCCGAGGCGGCACGGTGGGACGGGGCGGCGGCCCGAGCTACCAGGCCATCCTCGCGCAGCCGCAAGGGACCGTGAACGGACAGATCCGGCTCACCGAACAGGGCGAGGTCATCGCGTCGAAGTACGCCAACGCCGAGATCGGGCGGCGCAACCTCGAGACCCTGGTCGCGGCGACGCTCGAAGCGAGTCTCCTGCCGGCCACGCGCAGCATCCCGCAGGCCTTCATCGACGCCGCGGCGGCGCTATCGGCATCGAGCATGGCCGCCTATCGCGCGCTGGTCTACGAAACGCCGGGATTCACCGACTACTTCTTCGCCGCGACACCGATCGGCGAGATCGCCCAGCTGAACATCGGCTCGCGGCCCGCTTCACGCAAGGTCTCGCAGGCGATCGAGGATCTGCGGGCCATTCCGTGGGGCTTCAGCTGGGGCCAGAGCCGCGTGGGGCTGCCGGGCTGGTATGGCTTCGGCACGGCGGTGGCACGGTGGCTGGATGCCGACGAGCCCGACCGACCGAAGGGACGCAGGGCGCGGCTTCTCCTGCTCCGGCAGATGGTGAAGACCTGGCCCTTCTTCGCGGCGCTGCTGTCGAACATGGACATGGTGATGGCCAAGAGCGATCTGGGCATCGCGAAGCGCTACGTGGCGCTCGTCCCCGACGCCCGGCTCGCCCGACGGATCTTCTCGGCGATCGAGGCGGAATGGGTCCGGACCGAGGAGGCGATGGCGCAGATCACCGGCGAACGCGGCCGGCTGGCGGGCAACCCGACCCTGGCCCGATCGATCGAACACCGGCTGCCCTACATCGATCCGCTCAACCACCTGCAGGTCGAACTGATGCGCAGGTTCCGCGCCGAGCGCGACACCGACGTGCAGGACGAGCGGATGCATCGGGGAATCCACATGTCGATCAACGGACTCGCCGCCGGACTGCGCAACTCGGGCTGACCGACCGGATGCCATTCGAGGCCCGGACCGCGCGGATATAATCGCCGCCCGCCTGTCCATTCGACGGCCGCCTGATCCCGCCTTCCGCACCCCGCCCCCTCCCCCTCGCGCATGCCGAGTCCCAACGTTCCCTCCCCTTCGGCAAGCCAGTCCGGTCGACCGCATCGCGCGTGGCGCATCCTCGGATGGATCGTCGGGATCGCCGCGGCAGGGGCAATGAGCATCTTCCTCGTCGTCGTGATCGCGACTGCGCTCGCATATAGGAACCTGCCTTCGATCGAATCGCTGACCGACTACCGGCCGAAGATCCCGTTGCGCGTCTACACCGCCGACGGCGCACTGATCGGCGAGTTCGGCGACGAGCGCAGGGCGTTCGTGTCGATCAGCGAGGTGCCCGAGGTGATGAAGCAGGCCATCCTGGCCGCGGAGGACGAGCACTTCTATCAGCACAGCGGCATCGACTACCTGGGCGTGGTCCGCGCGGCGGCCAACAACCTGGCCAACGGCAGCTTGTTCGGCCGCGGTCGCAAGCAGGGCGCGTCGACCATCACGCAGCAGATCGCCCGCAACTTCTTCCTCTCGAGCGAGCAGAGCTACATCCGCAAGTTCTATGAGGCGCTGCTGACCTTCAAGATCGAAGCCAACCTCTCGAAGGACCAGATCCTCGAGGTCTACATCAACCAGATCTACCTGGGCCAGCACGCCTACGGCTTCGCATCGGCCGAACGGGTGTACTTCGGCAAGGCGCTGAAGGACGTGACGGCGGCCGAAGCGGCGATGCTGGCCGGACTGCCGAAGGCGCCGTCGAGCGCGAACCCCGTCGTCAATCCGAAGCGCGCGAAGGAGCGGCAACTGTACGTGCTCGACCGCATGCGCCAGCTCGGCAACCTGAGTGAATCCGCGTACGCGGCCGCACGGGCGCAGGAGCCGGTGGTCAAGGTCGAGGCGGAGTCGTTCGCGGTCCACGCCGAGTACGTGGCGGAGATGGCGCGGCAGGTCGCGCAGGAGCAGTTCCGCGACGAGACCTACTCGCGCGGCATCAACGTCTACACGACGCTGATCTCGGGTGAACAGAACACGGCGTACGAGTCGCTGCGCGCCGGCGTCCTCGATTACGAACGCAGGCACGGCTACAACGGGCCGGAAGGCTTCGTGGAGTTGCCGGCCAACCTCGCGGACAACGCGGTCGGCGAGGCCGTCGACGACGACCTGTCCGAGCATCCCGACAGCGACGACATCCTCGCCGCGGTGGTCGTCGAGGCCACGCCGAAACTGGTGCGCGCGATCCGCGCCGACGAGACGATCTCGATCAGCGGCGACGGATTGAAGTTCGCCGCGTCGGCGCTGGCCGACAAGGCGCCGCAGGCGAAACGCATCCGGCGCGGTGCGATCATCCGCGTGATGAAGAACGCGAAAGGCAGCTGGGAGATCATCCAGTTGCCGGTGGTGCAGGCCGCGTTCATCGCGTCGAACGTGCGCGACGGCGCGATCCGCGCGCTGGTCGGCGGTTTCGACTACAACCGCAACAAGTTCAATCACGTGACCCAGGCATGGCGACAGCCGGGGTCCAGTTTCAAGCCCTTCATCTACTCGGCCGCACTCGAACGCGGGTTCACGCCGGCAACCATCGTCAACGACGCGCCCGTGCACGTGGATGCGGCCGTCACCGGCAGCCAGGCCTGGGACCCGAAGAACTACGACGGCAAGTTCGACGGACCGATGGCCCTGCGCCAGGCACTCGCCAAGTCCAAGAACATGGTGTCGATCCGGCTGCTGCAGGCCATCGGTCCGCGCTACGTGCAGGGCACGCTGCCGCGCTTCGGCTTCGACGCATCGAAGCACCCGGCCTACCTGCCGATGGCGCTCGGGGCCGGATCGGTCACGGCGTGGCAGATGGCCGGCGCGTATTCGGTGTTCGCGAACGGTGGCTATAAGATCAATCCTTACTTCATCACCCGCATCGTCGACAGCCAGGGCCGCGACCTCGCCAAGGTCGACAAGCTGATGGCGGGCGACGAAGCCAACCGGGTCATCGACGCGCGCAACGCCTTCGTCACCGACAGTCTGCTGCGCAGCGTCGCGCGCTTCGGCACGGCGGCGCGCATCACCGCCGTCCTGAAGCGCAACGACCTCGCCGGCAAGACCGGCACGACCAACGACTCGCACGACGCGTGGTTCGCCGGCTACAGCAACGACAATATCGTCGCCATCGCGTGGATCGGCTTCGATCAGCCGAAGTCGCTGGGTGACCGGGAGACCGGCGGCGGACTGGCGCTCCCGATCTGGCTGGGCTACATGACGAAGGCGCTGAAGGGCGTTCCCGAGAAGGAACGCGTCATGCCACCCGGGGTCGTCAACATCGCGGGCGAGGTCTATTACGTCGAGAACCAGCCCGGCCAGGGAGTCGGTTCGCTGGGACTGGACGATATGGTGCCGTCGTCGCGGGAGGACCCGACGGGACCGAAGCCTTCCACGGAGCCGGCGATACCCTCGCGGGACGAGACGCCGCGCGTACCCGACGCCGCGCGCCCGACGCCGCCGAAGTACGAGGATCCGCGCGACAAGCCTTACGGCACCTGACCGGCCAGGTCAGAGCGCGAGCGTGGGCGCGACGCCGACCTCGATCCCGATCAGCCGCGAAAGGACGACGCGGAGGTCTTCGCCCGAGCGCGTGTCTCCCCAGCACCCGGTCTCGTCGTTCCAGCGGTAGTGGAATCCGCCCGAGCGTGCCGCCAGCCAGATTTCCTGCGCGGCATCCTGACTGTTGACGATGATGCGATGGCCGTTGTCGAACGTCAGCGTGATGACGTTGCCGGCGCGCAGCACGTCGATGTCGAGGTCGTCGGCGACCCGGTCCACGGCGAATTCGAGCCTCGACAGAAGGCCTTCCGCGCGCGCGACGAAATCGGGGGATTGCGGGGTGCCGCTCATGCTAGACTCCGACGCCTTTTTTGATCCGGGGAACACGATGCCGCAACAGAACGCCGTCAAGCAGGTCGCGCGGGCGTTGATTGTAGCGGTGCTCATGGCAGCGCTCGGTTCGGCGATGAGCGGGTGCGGACAACGCGGTCCGCTCTACCTGCCCGACAAAGACAACCCCGACAAGCGCCGATGAAGTTACCGCCGCAGTTTGCGTATCGCGACGGCACACTGTGCATCGAAGGAGTTTCGGCGCCATCGATCGCCGAACAGTTCGGGACACCGACCTACGTCTATTCAAAGGCCGCCCTGCTCGGCGCTTTCGGCCAGTACGTCGACGCGCTCGCGAGGCTGGCGACGCGCGGTGGGGCGAGGGTCTGCTACGCCGTCAAGGCCAACTCCAACCTCGCGATCCTCGGCGTGTTCGCGCAGGCCGGGGCCGGCTTCGACATCGTGTCGGGTGGCGAACTTCAGCGCGTGATCGCGGCAGGCGGCCGTGCCGACCGCGTGATCTTCTCGGGCGTGGGCAAGAGCCAAGACGAAATGCGCCAGGCGCTGGACGCCGGCATCGGCTGCTTCAACATCGAATCGTTGTCAGAGGCCCGGCAACTGTCCGCCGTCGCAACGACGGCGGGGCGGCAGGCGCCGGTCTCGCTGAGGATCAATCCCGACGTCGATGCCCGCACGCATCCCTACATCGCGACGGGGCTCAAGGAGAGCAAGTTCGGCATCGCCTATGCGGATGCGGTCGACGTCTATCAGGAAGTCGCTGCGATGGCCGGCCTGACGATCGTCGGCGTCGACTGCCACATCGGATCGCAACTGCTCGACGATGGTCCGCTGCTGGACGCCCTCGACAAGCTGATCGATCTCATCGACGCGCTGGAGGACCGGGGCATCGCGATTGCACACCTCGACCTCGGCGGCGGAATCGGCATCGAATACGGCGACGAGGAAGCGAGCGGATCAATCGATGTCGCACGCTATCTGCAGCGCGTGTTCGAACGCGTGGACCGTTGGCGCAGCGACCGTTATCAGGGCGCTCCGATCAATCTGCTGTTCGAGCCCGGACGTTCGCTCGTCGGTAACGCGGGCGCGCTCGTGATGCGCACTCTGGTCCTCAAGCCCGGCACGACGAAGAACTTCGCTGTCGTCGATGCGGCGATGAACGACCTGCTGCGACCGGCGCTTTACGATGCGTGGCATGCGGTGGTTCCGGCAAACGAACCGTCATCGGCGCCCCTGCGTACCTGGGACATCGTCGGTCCGGTTTGCGAGTCCGGAGACTGGCTGGCGCACGACCGCGCGCTTGCGCTGGTCGAAGGAGACGTGCTGGTCTGCCTGTCGGCGGGGGCCTACGGCATGGTGATGGCATCGAACTACAACAGCCGGCCGCGCGCGGCCGAGGTCATGATCGACGGGTCGACAGCGCATCTGGTCCGCGAGCGGGAAACGGTGCAGCAACTGTTCGCAGGCGAACGCCTGCTGCCATGAAAAAAGCCCCTTTTCAGGGGCTTTTTTTCAAGCAGATTGGCTACTGATAAGCCACCAGCGCGGCCTTCATCTTCTTCATCGCGGCAACCTCGATCTGACGGATGCGCTCTGCCGATACGCCAAACTCGCCGGCCAGATCGTGGAGCGTCGCACTGCCGACCTTGCCATCGTCGTCTTCAGCCAGCCAGCGTGCCTCGACGATCCGCCGACTGCGCACGTCGAGTTTCTCCAGCGCAGCGGCGATGCCGTCCGTCTGCATCCGGTCGCGGCGCTTGACCTCGAGCACCTGCGTCGGCTCGTTGTTCTCGTCCTTCAGGTAGGCGATCGGCGCGAAGTCTTCCTCGCCATCGTCGATCTGTCCTTCCAGCGCGATGTCGCCGCCCGACAGGCGCGTCTCCATCTCGATGACTTCCTCGCGCTTGACGTTCAACTCCTTCGCCAGGGCATCGACCTCGGCGGGCGTGAACGTCTTGAGACCCGTCTTGTGGGAGCGGAGATTGAAGAACAGCTTGCGCTGCGCCTTCGTCGTCGCGACCTTGACCAGCCTCCAGTTCTTGAGGATGTACTCGTGCATCTCCGCCTTGATCCAATGGATGGCGAACGAGACGAGACGAACACCGCGATCCGGGTCGAAGCGCTTGACCGCCTTCATCAGGCCGACGTTGCCCTCCTGGATCAGATCGCTGTGCGGAAGTCCGTAGCCGAGATAGCCCCGCGCGATCGACACGACCAGGCGCAAGTGCGAAAGCACCAGGCGACGTGCCGCCTCGAGATTTTCGTCGTCCCGAAAGCGCACTGCGTATTCATGTTCTTCTTCCGCCGATAGCAGCGGCAGACGGTTCACCGCCTGAATATACGAATCGATGGTGCCCAGTGCACCCGGATTCGAGACGGCCATCATCATGGATCCCGCGCCGGCAACCCCCGGACGACCGAAACCCCAATCTTTCGACAACGCCAAACGAGCCATGTGAATTTCCTTTCGCAACCCATCTTAGCACTCACAACAGGAGAGTGCTAACTTCAGACTGCCCACCGAGATAATAGTTCTTGCACGCTACAAGACTATGGCTCGATTTGTAATAACTATCGGCGCCGACTCCCTGAAATCGCGCCGATGAGCGCCGAAAAGAGGCTTGCCATCGCCAGCAGGATCAACAACCGAGAAGCCCTCTGACCCGCTAAGTCCACCATCGGTTTCAACTCCGGCGTCACCAATGCAACGGACCCAACATACCCGACCAAGCCCACCAGCAGGACCGCTAAAAAAAAAGCCGAGAATGTGACGAGAGCGAGCGCTTGCACGCTGCTTGGCCCTTTTAACGAATCGTCTTTGCTGGAAGCAGATGCGTAGCCGCGGCCAGCCAGCAGGAACACGCAAAAAACGGCGAGGGCCGACCCGCCGATCACGAACCAGCGAGCGGCGTCCATGGCCTCCAGCGCGATCGACGATCCATGTTCGACCCACGCGACCCACTGCGCATCGACGCGCACCGACTCAACCCCGGGGATCGCGGCAAGCGCGCTGCGTGCGGCAGCGACATCGGCCGTCAGCGAAGTTCGGGACTGTCCTGGCTCGGGCAGACGGAGTCTGACGATCCACACGTCGGGGAGCGGATTCGACTTGTTGACCAACGCAGGCAGCCCTTCATCGGCCAGCGCAGTCATGGCGTCCTCACGCGTCCGCAAGACAGCCGTGGAGACGACCGACGCCGCCTCGATACGACTTTTCATCGCCTCCGCTTCCGGACGCGCGACCTGCGGGCTCAAGAAGACCGAGAGTTCGACGCTGCCGATGACGCGTGCCAGCTGGTCGCGAAGCGCCTGACCCGCGAAGAGCAGCGCCGCGGCGACAACGAGCGCAAGGGAGGCCGCGAGCATCGAGGCGAAGAAGATCGCCGGCTGGTCGCGCGCCGGCTGCAGAGAAAACGCGCCACCTTCGGAGCGAGGCCGCTCCGAGTCGAACTTCGTCATTCAGCTGCGCTTTCGAGAGACCGGTGGGCGGAGGCCTTCGCGTCCTTCGCCGAAGCGGCCACGTCGAGAATCCAATCCTTGAACTGTTCTGCAGCCGTCTTCAGCGGGCGCTTCGGCCACACGAGATAGTAGCTGAGGCCGCTTTCGAACAACTCCGCGTCGGCTTCCACCAGCGCACCGGAGCCGACCTCGCGGACGACGTACTCGGGCGGCTGCAACGTCACACCCTCGCCGTCGATGGCGGCCAGGATCGCGAGCAGGCCGTGACTGAAATACAGGCCGACTTCGGCATTCGTCTCGGCCAGCCCCTTCATTGCGAACCAGGGCGCCCACAGATCGTAAGGGTGACTCTCGTGCAGCAGGCGCGCGCGCTTCCAGCCTTCGGCCCGATCCTTCATTGCCAGGTTCGCGGCGAAATAGGCCGGACTGCAGTAAGGCTTGACCTTCTGACGCAACAACAACTCAGCGTTGAGCCCGACCGGCGCCTTGAAGACCATCCGGATCCCCAGGTCGAACGGATCCCGGTCGAAATCGGCCATGACGAACGTCGCATCGATCCGGACCTCGACGCGCGGATATCGGGCGGCGAACAACGACAGCCGGGGCATCAGCCAGCGGGAGGCGAAATCGGGCGCGACCGTCAACGCGATCTGGCGGTCGTGAGGGTGCACCTGTTCCGCCGCCTGCGCGATGCCTCGCAGATGGCGCGCCACCGCCGAATAGAATTGCTGACCTGCGACCGTCAGCAGCAGCGCCCGCGGCCGCCGTTCGAGAAGCGGGATGCCGAAGTAATCTTCCAGCACGCGGATCTGCTGGCTGACAGCGCCGGCCGTGACGAAAAGCTCCTCGGCAGCACGCCGCATGCTGCCATGACGAGCGGCGCTCTCGAACACGCGAACCGCATTCAACGGTGGCATTTTCATGAAATGTCCCCGAGCATGAAATCGATCAGTTTTTCTAAACCTGGACGATAAATCAAATCGTTTGTGCCGTGGCGGGTGCAGGCCGAATATCCAGCCTTGCCGAAAACGGGAGAACCCCATGCGATTTGATCTGGACAACGCGCCGCTCGGCCTGACGACCGGGGCCGTGCTCAATATCAGCGACGGCAACGGCCGATCGCTCCGCGTCCTCGAAGGCCGGGTGTGGGTCACCGAGCAAGGATCGCTCGACGATGTCTTTCTCGACGCCGGATCGTCCTACACGTTCGACGGATCCGGCTCGGCCGTTGTCACCGCCGAGGGGAAAGACGCATCGACCGCCACGGTGCTGTTCGACGTGCCGCTGACGATCCGCTCGCGCGGCCGGCGGGATTTTCGATGGCTCGACCTGCTCGGGCGTCGATAGGGTGCGGCGTCGATCGGCTGAAGCGATTTAGACTGGTGGCCCGGCCGTGCGGTACGGCAAGTCACTCGTTCTTGAAGCGACCATGGATTCCAACGTCTTCTCCGCCACTTCGGGTCGGCCGCACGCGCTGCAGCGCGCACTCGTCGACAATCGTTTCCTGGTCGTCGGGCTCTGCGCCGCCTGGTGTGGCACCTGCACCGAGTTTCGCAGCGGTTTCAACGAACTCGCGGATGCCAGGCGGGACGCGACGTTCGTCTGGCTGGATATCGAAGACGATGCGGAAATCGCCGGCGACATCGACGTCGAAAATTTCCCGACGATTGCGATCTTCAACGACGGACGCCTGCTTCATTACGGGGTCAGCGTGCCACATGCTTCCATCGTGGCACGTCTCCTGGCCGCATTGAACGACCAGAGCAGGACTATCCCGGCGGAGCCTGCAGTGGTGGGCCTGCCGGAACGGCTGACCCGTCAGTCCGTCAGCCGCAGGTGATTAGCGCGTCTCGAGAAATTCGTCTTCCGGCTCGCCGAGCAGCGCAGACACGAACTGGCTGGCGACGAACGGCTGCAAATCGTCGAGACCTTCGCCGATGCCGATGAAATACACAGGAATCAGCGGGGCGTCCTGTCGCAGCAACGCGATCGCCGCCAGGACACCACCTTTGGCCGTGCCGTCGAGCTTGGTCACGATCAACCCGGTGAGTCCGACCGCGGCGTCGAACGCGCGGACCTGCGCAATCGCGTTCTGACCCGTGTTCCCATCGATGACCAGCAGGACTTCGCGCGGCTGCGTGCCCATCGAGGCGGGCGCCTTGCCGATGACGCGCTTGACCTTCTTCAACTCGTCCATCAGATGGAGCTGCGTGGGAAGGCGTCCGGCCGTATCCGCGATCAGCACGTCTACGCGTCTCGCCGCCGCCGCCGCCATCGCGTCGAAGACGACTGCCGCCGGATCGCCTGACTGCTGCGAGATGACCGCGATACCGTTGCGCTCGCCCCAGACGACGAGTTGTTCGCGCGCCGCCGCTCGAAACGTGTCTCCGGCCGCCAGCATCACCGTGCGCCCTTCGGCTTGCAGGTATTTGGCCAGCTTGCCGACCGAGGTGGTTTTGCCGGCGCCGTTGACGCCGACCATCATGATGATCACCGGCGCGTCGGGGGCGGCCGGATCGCGCGATACTGCCAGCCGTTTCTCGAGCGGACGCAGGAGATCGACCATGAGACGACCGAGTTCACCCTTCAGCTTGCGACCGTCGTCGATGGCATCCTTGCGCGCGCGAACGCGCAACTGATCGATCAGATACGCCGTGGCTTCGACACCCGCATCCGCCATCAGCAACGCCGATTCCAGTTCCTCGAACAGCGCTTCGTCGACCTTGGTGCCGACGAACAGGGCGCTGATTCCCGAGCCGGTCTTGGCGAGACCCGTCTTGAGGCGCTCGATCCATGAGCGACCGGGCGCAGCGGGAATCGTTGCTTCGACGGCCGGGTCGAGCCGCTCGTGCGGCTGCGACGAAGGATCGGTGGCCGCATCGGCGGCAGAGGAGTCCGCCGCGTCGGAGCGCTTCCAGAATTTGAGCATTGGGTGCGGAATCGTCGCCGTGGGGCCGATTCGAGATATTCAGCGGATCCCCGGGCGGGGATCGTTCATCGCCGCTCACGCAGCGCGCTGGCGCGATCGCAGACGATCCGAGAGCACCGGATTTTATCATCGCGCCTCGTCGCCGCTCGGTTGCGCCGAGAGGTCCCGGTAACGATGCGGACCAAGGTGACCCGATCGGTCGCGAATCGAGGAAGCGGGGCGACGGGCACCGTGCGGATCATCGGCGGCGTCTGGCGGCGCCGGACGCTGGGGGTCGTCGACATTCCGGGGTTGCGCCCGACGCCCGACCGCGTCCGCGAAACCCTGTTCAACTGGCTGACGCATGCCTTCGGCGGCGACTTGGCAGGCCTGACCGTACTCGACCTCTTCGCCGGCACGGGCGCGCTCGGCTTCGAGGCAGCGTCCCGGGGCGCAGCGTCGGTGACACTGGTCGAGAACAATCAACTGGCTCTCGAAGAATTGAGACAGGCCCGCACCCTTCTCGGTGCTGTCCAGATCGATATCATCCACGGTGACGCTGCCGGCCTCGCGGCAACGATGCAACGGGCAGGGCACCATTTCGACCTCGTATTGCTCGATCCGCCGTTCGGACACGGGTGGCTGGATACTGCGCTACCGTTGGCGGCGGCACTGTGCAAGCCGCTCGGATTGATCTATGTCGAGGCCGAAGCGCCGTTACCGGAATCCCTGCTGGAGCCGCTGGACCTGGCGTTCTACCGCACGGACAAAGCCGGTGAGGTGTTCTATCATCTGCTGCGACGCAATATAAAAAAATGATCAGGAGACCGTTATGCTGGTTGCCGTATATCCCGGGACGTTCGACCCGTTGACGCGTGGGCACGAGGATCTCGTTCGACGGGCATCGAAGCTTTGTCAGAAGCTGGTGGTCGGTGTCGCCGACTCGCGCAACAAGCGACCCTTCTTCACGCTCGAAGAGCGTGTCGACATCGCCCGTGAGGTGCTTTCCCACTACCCCAACGTCACGGTCGCCGGCTTTTCGGGGCTCCTCAAGCATTTCGTCGAGGAGCACGGCGCGACCGTCGTCATCCGCGGGTTGCGTGCGGTATCCGACTTCGAATTCGAGTTCCAGATGGCCGGCATGAATCGCTACCAGATGCCTTCCGTCGAAACGGTCTTCCTGACTCCGTCCGACCAGTACATGTTCATTTCCGGAACGATCGTGCGTGAAATCGCGCTGCTCGGTGGCGACGTCTCCAAGTTTACTTTCCCGTCGGTCGAGAAGTGGCTGAAGGAAAAAGTCCAGCTCCCCGCCGCCTAGGGCGCAGGACTAGACGCTTCAATCCAGGGATCTAGCGTGGCCTTGATCATCACGGACCAGTGCATCAACTGCGATGTCTGCGAACCGGAGTGCCCGAACGGCGCCATCTCGATGGGCGTCGAGATCTACGAGATCGACCCGCGCAAGTGCACCGAATGCGTCGGTCACTTCGAGCAACCGCAGTGCCAGGTCGTCTGCCCGGTGGAGTGCATCCCGTTCGACCCGTTGTGGCGGGAGAACAACGATGAGTTGATGGGAAAGTTTCGGGCGCTACAGGCT
>JBBRRW010000050.1:0-16988 GCA_038245975.1 Burkholderiales bacterium | reverse complement strand
GTTCTCGGGCAGGAGATAGGCATAGGGATCGGCGACGCCGCGCTCAAGGTAGCCCTTGCGCATCACTTGAAGGTGGCCTAGACCCGTCTCGATTGTCGAGGTACGCAGGTCCGAAAAGATCCACTCGACGAATCCGGCCGCGATCACGAGGACCACGGTCGAGAACGCGATCGCTGCCAGCGTCACGATCGATCGGACGCGATGGCGAAATAGATTGCGCAGGGCGAGGCGATTCAAGGAGGGACGGCCGCGAACAAGGGGCTGGTTGAGGAAGACGCGAAGGATAGCCTCATTCCCAGCTGCCTGGAGCGGTGGATCCCACGGCATACTTGCGCGCCCGAAAGCCTTACGAAGACGCCCATGTTCAACCCATCGCGGGACGAGATTATGACGCTCATCGCCGCTGCCATCCAGGCTCCGTCGGCCGACAACGTCCACCACGTTCGATTCCGCATCGTTGCGCGGTCGCTGGATCTGCATGTCGATGACTTCTTCCAGGCCTGCGGTCCGTCGCATCGAAGGCTGCTGACGCTCATGTCGTTCGGCGCCGTTGCAGAAAACCTGCGGCTTGCACTGACCACGCGCGGCTGGACGTTTCAGCCGCAGTGGTTTCCTGACCCCGCCGACCCCACTCTCCTGGTTCGCATCGAATGGGACGCGATCGGCGCAGCCCAGTCGGCCGATCCGCTGGCGAGGTTCATCGCCACGCGACATACCAATCGCCGCTTCTTCCGCGGTGCGCTATCGACCGCCGACACGGACGCATTGGCGGAAGCCGTGACGCCGATCCCGGGCATCAAGCTCGAGTGGTTCGATACGAAGCGACGGCGCAGCGCGTTGTTGCGCCTGATCCGGATCGCAGAGACCGAGCGCTTTCGCAGTCGCGAGTTGCACCGGGAGTTGTTCGAGTCGATCGCGTTCGACGCGGGTTGGGAAGAAGGGTCGGTCGAGCGCCTCGCCCCTGCCACGCTCGAAGTCGAGCGCTTGGTGCGCTCACCGTTCGCGCTTCTGCGGCACTGGCCGGTGATGCGCGCGGCGAACCTGTTGGGAACCCACCGTGTAATGGGCGTTCGCGCGGGGGACCTTCCGGCGAGGACCTCGGCCAACCTGTGCGCGATGACGTCGACCCTGATGCCGGACGCAGCCGCACTCGCCGTCGGCATGGGATTCCAGCGCGTCTGGCTGGCGGCTGAAGGCCGAGGCGTCGCGCTCCAGCCGATGGTCGCGTCGGCGATCCTGGCGACGCCGGCAGCGGCGAGCAGCGGTATTCGCCCGCGCATCCACGAGGTGCTTCGCGAAGGCTGGCAGGAACTGGTGGGCGATGCCCTGCCCCTCGTCGTGTTCCGTCTCGGGCATGCGCCCCGGCCACGGGTCGTCTCGAAGAGAAAGGCCGTCGAGCACTACCTGATGTAGCCAGGCACCACGACGTCTGGATCCCAAAAGAAAAGGCCCCGCAAGCGAGGCCTCTTCCAGGACGCGAGGTCCTCTTACTTGGCAACGCTCCGGCGGCGCAGCCCGAGTCCCAAGGCAACCACGCCGAGGCCGAGAAGGGCCATCGAATCGGGTTCGGGAATCACCAGACCACGTGCGTCGAGGCTACCACCCAGGCAGGCCGGGCCGGCGGGGCACTCCAACGGATGCGGAGCCACGACATTGCTGAACGACGAGCCGATCTGGAAGTCAGCGAAGCCACCAAACAGCGCAGCAATCGAGTTCGTGTCGAAGTTGCGGTTGGCAATTGCCCCTGCGCCTGCGGTGTTGCCATTGGCGAGACCCGTCATGTCCACGTCGGCGAGACCCGAACCATTTCCCACCGCGCTCGACAGACCGATGTTGGTGCCCGTTCCGATGAACGTGTCACCGGCGGCGTTGACCGCGTGACCGCGCAGGGTCAGGAACAAGGTTCCGTTAGTGGCAGCCGCAAGGTCAGCTGCCGAGTTCGTGGTGCCAAACGGGTTGAAGTCGTTCGCGGCGCCGAAGCCCAGGTAGAAATTGATGAAGCCGCCGGCAAAATTAACCTGCGTGGGCGTGAGCGCGCTGACCGTGTAACCGCCGAAACGGTAGGTCAGTTCGCAGCCGGCGCAAAGCGAAGAAATCGCGACGCCGTTGATCTGGGTGACTTCCCCGTAACCAGCCAGCGTCGTCGAACCCGGGCCGACGACGTTTTCGTAGATCGACGCGACGGTAAAGACCGGACCCGTCGGGACGGTGAGACCACCGATGTTGACGTCGGCAGCTGCATAGCTCGAGGCTACGAGCATCATGCCGGCCGCGAGTGCCTTGAGACTCTTGTTCATTTTCCTGCTCCTGGTTGATCGACAACATTGATTCGGACAGGTCACTAGTAGCAGGGAGTGTGCCCGTTTTATTTAACTGTTTCCGATCAGCGATTTACCGGAGAATGCCCGTTCTCCACGAGGCCGAGTGTAAAGCGGCCCGACACTATGAGCGCGGCAGACTCTTCAGCAGCTCGCGTGCCTTCGTTTCGTCTTCGAATCCGGCGCTGGCGGCCAGGAGCCGTTCCAGCTCCCGGCGGGCCAGCGGCTCCTGACCAGCTTTCGCGAGGGCCACGGCGTAGTGGAACCGGATCCTGGGGTTCGCCGGCGCGAGTTCGTTGGCTTTCTTGAGCGCCGCCACCGCTTCCGCGAAGCGACTGCGCTCGAGTTCTATCTGGCCGAGCGTGTCGAGCGCGTTCGCGTTGTTGGGTTCGATCCGGAGCGCCCGCTCGACCAGTTCGATGGCCTCCTGCGGCGAACGCGTCCGTAACAGGAAGGCCGCGTTGTTCAGTGCCCGTACGTTGTTCGGCGCCATCAGGACCAATGCACGGTAGGCCTCGGCCGCCGCGGCCTCGTCACCGACCCGCAGCTGCACTTCCGCGAGCGCCTCGAGCGGCAGCGGATCGGCCGGGACCAGCTTTTGCCATGCGGTCAGGTTTTCGAGCTGGCCCTTCGTGTCGCCGAGCGTGGACTGGACCTTCGCCAAGGCCAGCCGAACCGATGCATCCTTCGGGAATTTCTGCAGGGCAGCGGTCAGCACCCGGGCGGCGTCGCGCGGCTTCTTGTCGACTTCATAGGCAGCTGCCTCGAGGACATAGCCGTCGGAATCGTTCGCGTTTGAGCGCTCGAGCGCCCGGGCGGTCGCCAGCGCCTCGTCGACGCGACCCTCGGTCAGGCCGGCCCGTGCCGAGGCGAGGCGGATCCGATAGTCCTTCGGAGCCATCTTCAGGGCGGTCGCGAGCGCCGTCTTCGCGGACGCGCGATCCCCGAGCGCGGTATGCGCGCTCGCCAGATACAGGTACGCATCGGCCGAGTCGCCACGCGTCTGGACGAGCTTGTTGAAGGTGATCAGCGCGCTCGCCGGCTCGTTGACACCGAGATAGGCAAGGCCACGGACTTCGAGGAGCCCGGCATCGGACGGGTGCGCCTGCAACGCCTGCCCCGTCACGTCGAGAGCCTTCCGCGGCATTCCCTCCGCGTTGTAGCTCTGCCCGAGCAATTGCGCCGGCAAGACTTCCGTCGGATAGGCCTGGGCCGCTTGCTGCAGCACCTTTTCGGCTTCGGCAGCGTGTCCCTGGGACCGTTCGACGCTGTGGAGGCCGAGCATCGCCGGCAAGGATTTCGGATCGGCATCCAGTGCCTGCCGGTAATAGCCACGCGCCGCATCGGCATCACCCCGGGCGACGGCCATCAGCGCGAGATTGTTCGAGGCCGCGAAGAATTTCGGGTGGTTGGCCAGCAACGCCTTGAACGTCGCTTCGGCCGCCGCGCGGTCGCCCTGCAGCAACTGGATGCTGCCGAGGTAGTCGCCGGCCATCGGATTCTTCGGATCCAGCTGTTCCAGCGCCTTGGCCTGCGCGATCGCCGCCGGATAGTTCTTCGCCTGGATCAGCGCCCGGACCATCAGGCTGGAGGCCTGCACGGAGTCGGGGTGCGCCACCATCACCGCTTTCAACTGTGCGATTGCGCCGGGCACGTCGTTCTTCCCGAGCAGGGTGGCCGCGTAGTCGACCCGCACGCCCGGCGAGTCGGGGCCGAGTTCCACGGCGCGCGCGAGGAACTCCGCACTCGCGTCCACGTTGCCGAGGAACGTATAGGTCTCGCCGATCATCGCCAGCGTTTCGGGATCGTCGACGTTGTACTTCGCGAGGTCACCGAGGTCGAGCTTCGCCTGCTTGAGGCCGCCGAGCCGCGCGCGCGCCAGCGCCATCAGGGCCCGGACTTTCACCGCGTTCGGCACCAGGGTGACGTACTGATTGAGCTGCGTCGCGGCGAGTTCGTAGTTGCCCTGCACGAAGTTCGTCAGGCCGAGCCAGAGGATGCTCGGAAAGTGCGTCGGCGCCGTGGCCAGCGTGGTCTCGAAAGCGGTCTTCGCTTCGGCCATCCGTCCCTGGCGAAAGCGGATGAGACCGGTGACGTAGGTCGCCATCGGATGACCCTTGTAGACCGTGTCGACCACGGCGATGTCGGCCTCGGCCTCCTTCAGCTTCTTGCCCTCGGCATACACCATCGCCCGGCCGATCAGCGCGTCGATGTTGTTCTTCTTCAGCGTGAGCGCCTTCGTGTAGTTCTTCTCGGCGTCGTCAAGCTTGTGGTCGACCCGGTCGATGTCGCCGAGCAGGATCCACGGTTTTGCTTCGGCGGGATCGATCCTGATCGCGTCGCGCAGGACGGCGCGCCCGCGGTCGCGGTCGCCCTTGACGGCGGCGCACGTCGCGCTACCGTAATAGCCGTCGAGCAGCTTCGGATTCTCGGCGATTGCGGACTCGAACAGCGCGCAGCCGCGTGCGAACTGACGCATGCCGATCCGCGCCCGACCCTCGACTTCCATCAGGCTCGCGCGGTCTGCGCCGAGGGTCGACAGGTCGACGGCCGCTTCCTTGGCCGCACCGTCGTAGTTGCCCTGCAGCAGATACGCGCGCGCCATCGGCAACTTGACCTGCGCCGCCGTCGCCCCGCGTTGGATTGCGATCTCGAGTTCGTTCTGCGCCTGCTTGCCGCCGCTGGCGCCGAGGTAGATTTCGGCGAGGAGGATGCGCGCCTCGACGTTCTTGGGGTTCTTCTGCAACGCATTGCGGACTTCGACGACCGCCGCCTTGTCGTCCGGTTTCGCATGCAGTTCGCGAGCCTTCGCGAGGTATTCCGCATCGGTCAGGTTGTTGCCCGAGTTGCAGCCGTTGAGGGCGAACGCCGCGACGCCCACGAAAATCACGGCACCGAGGGAAAGACTGATCGAAGGCTTTGCAAGGGTCATATTGCCGGGGTCTATGGAACGCCGCACGTTGAGGGAACGGAGACCGCGTCGTTGCAACACGGTCGGGAGGGTGGGCCGTGCTGGGCTTGAACCAGCGACCAATGGATTATGAGTCCACTGCTCTGACCAACTGAGCTAACGGCCCGAAGCGGAATGATCGCCGAACGACGCGATCGGAGAAAGAAAACAGGCGGAAAACACGCTCCGGGTGTTGCATGCGCGCCGTCAAAAAAAACGCACGTCGGAACGTGCGTTTTTCGGGACCCTCAAGTGCCTTCCAGGAAGGACTTGAGCTTGTCGCTGCGGCTGGGGTGGCGCAGCTTGCGCAGCGCCTTGGCCTCGATCTGGCGAATGCGCTCGCGCGTCACGTCGAACTGCTTGCCGACCTCTTCGAGCGTGTGGTCGGTGCTCATCTCGATACCGAAGCGCATCCGCAGCACCTTGGCCTCGCGCGGGGTCAGGCTGTCGAGCACGTCCTTGGTCACGTCGCGCAGGCTGGCGTACAGCGCCGCATCGGCCGGCGCCAGCGTGTTCTGGTCCTCAATGAAGTCGCCCAGGTGCGAGTCGTCGTCGTCGCCGATCGGCGTCTCCATCGAAATCGGCTCCTTCGAGATCTTCATGATCTTGCGGATCTTGTCCTCGGGCATCTCCATCTTCTCGGCCAGCGTCGCCGGATCCGGCTCGGCGCCGGTTTCCTGCAGGATCTGCCGGCTGATCCGGTTCATCTTGTTGATCGTCTCGATCATGTGGACCGGAATGCGGATGGTCCGGGCCTGGTCGGCGATCGACCGCGTGATGGCCTGACGGATCCACCACGTGGCGTAGGTCGAGAACTTGTAGCCGCGGCGATATTCGAACTTGTCCACCGCCTTCATCAGGCCGATGTTGCCTTCCTGGATCAGGTCGAGGAACTGCAGGCCGCGGTTGGTGTACTTCTTCGCGATCGAGATCACGAGGCGCAGGTTGGCCTCGGTCATCTCGCGCTTGGCCTTGCGCGCCTTCGCCTCGCCGGTGGCCATCTGCTTGTTGATGTCGCGCAGGACCTTCAGCGGCAGCAGCACGCGCAGCTCGAGGTCCGCGAGCTTGGTCTGGAGTTCCTGGATGGCCGGCACGTTGCGGGCCAGCGTGACGCTGTAGTTGTGCCCCGCGTTGACCTCGCCGACGACCCACTTCAGGTTCGTCTCGTGGCCGGGCCACGAACGGATGAAATGCTGGCGCGGCATGCCGGCCTTGTTGACCGAGATGTCGAGGATCTGGCGCTCGATGCTGCGCGCCTCGTCGACCTGCGAACGCAGCGTGTCGCACAGCTTCTCGACGATCTTCGCGGTGAAGCGGATCGTCATCAGCTCGGCCGAGATGGCTTCCTGCGCCTTGGTGTACGGGCGGGTCCCGATGTCGCGTTCCTTCTCGAACGCACGGCGCATCTTGTCGAACTGCAGGGCCACGACGTCGAACTTCACGAGCGCGTTGGCCTTGAGTTCTGCCAGCGCCTTGGCGTTGATAGCGGCGAGGTCCTCGGCGTCGTCTTCCTCTTCGCTCGCTTCGTCGGTCGCTTCCTCGTCGCCCTCGGCGGCAGGGGGCGGGACGACAACGGGCGGGACCGGGGGCCTGCCGTAGGTCTGCGGCTCGGGTGGCGCGTTCGGGTCGATCAGGCCGTCGACGACTTCATCGATGCGCATCTCGTCGAGGCGGACCTTGTTGGCCATGCCGAGGATCTCGGCGATGGTGGTCGGGCAGGCCGCGATCGACATCACCATGTGCTTGAGGCCGTCTTCGATGCGCTTGGCGATCTCGATCTCGCCTTCGCGCGTGAGCAGCTCGACCGAGCCCATCTCGCGCATGTACATGCGCACCGGATCGGTCGTGCGGCCGAACTCCGAATCGACGGTGGACAGCGCCGCTTCGGCTTCTTCCTCGGCATCGTCGTCGCTGGTCGCGACCGGCGCGTTGTCGTTGATCAGCAGCGTCTCGGCATCGGGCGCCTGGTCGTAGACCGCGATCCCCATGTCGTTGAACGTGCCGATGATGCCTTCGATGGCTTCGGCATCGACGACGTCGTCGGGCAGGTGGTCGTTGATCTCGGCGTACGTCAGGAAGCCGCGCTCCTTGCCCAGCTTGATCAGCGTCTTCAGCTTGGTGCGACGGGCCTCGAGTTCTTCCTCGGTGCCCGGCTGGCGGGCCGCCAGCGCCTCGCGCAGGAACGCCTTTTCCTTGGCCTTGCGCTCGCGCGCCTTGAGCTTCTCGTTCGGTACGGAAACCTTGACCGCGGGCTTGGCGACGACGGCCGGCGCGGTGCCGTTGACCTTGGCGGCGGGCTGCGGCGCGACAGCGCCCGCGTCCTTCAGCGGCGGCACGGACTTGATCGCGACGCGGCTGTGCGCGACGGCGGCGGGCGCCGCGGCGGCTTTCGACGCGGCACGCGGCGCGGCCTTGACGGCCGGAGCGACACCCTTGGCAGCGGGAGACTGGATCTTTTTGGAAGGCTGCGACATGAAATTTCCTGGCTGTTTGCTACACGCTGGCTGAGACGGAGCCGGCACGTGCGGAGAGGCATTGCACATGGGGCCGCGTCTGCGCGTTTCCACCCGGGTGGTAAGGCGAAAACAGGTAAAAGCGACGACTCAGGGGGCCCGCACCGTATTCGAAGACTGAAGTTTTTTTGCGTTCTTGCCAATGGTCGGGTTGGCGGACGCGGATGACCTCGAATCGGGTGGTATCGGAACGGCCTCGACGCGCCGCGGAAACTGCTTCCACGCGGGCCGGCAAACCGCGCATGTTAGCAGGCGCCTCGCCCGATTTCCAGCACCACGGCGATCGGCTCGGTGATTGGCGGCGAATCTTCATGATTCCCGCAGGAGGCGCCCCTGCTCCTCGATGAGCCGGCGGTAGGCCTCCATGTTGTCGGCGTCGTGCAGGCCCACCTGGACGATCCGCTCGAGTTCGCTACGGATGGCCTGCCCGCGCATGCGGCGGATCGTGTCGCGCAGTTCGAGCGCCTTGGCCTCGCGCCGCTCGCCGCGCCGGGTGACCTCGACGGCCTCGCGCGCGTCGTCGGCGCCGGCCGGCAGCAGGAGCAGGTCGCGCCGGTACTCGTCGATCGACAGGATGTCCTGCATCAGGGTTTCGTAGACCTCGCGGTTGGGCGACTCGCGCAGCGCGTCGGACATCGCGATGAAATCGACCCCGTGGCCCTGGGACTTGGCCGCCTCGATCGTCTCGACGATCAGGTCACGCGACTCGCCGGCGGCCTCCTCGAGGGTCGCGATGTCCGACGCCGTCAGCCCGTGCGCGTGGGCCGGATACATGATCAGCGCCGTCAACGCCCGCTGCGCGAGGCCCTGCGGCGGCTTGCGTTCGATGCGCCGGGGCCGCGCGCGACGGCTCGACGCCGTCTGCACGATCTGGAACGACTCGAGGATCTCCTCGACGCCGGCGCTGGTCGTCGTCGCCAGCGCACGCACCAGCTGCATTCTCAGGGCGCCGACCGGCAACGCCTTGACCAGCGGCCGCGCATCGAACAGGGCCTTGGCCCGCCCCTCCGCATTGCGCAGGTCGTTGGTGCGCGCGATCTCGCGCAACACGTACTCGGACAGCGGGAGCGCAGCCTTCACCGCATCGAGGAAGCCCTGGCGACCGAATTCGCGCACGTAGCTGTCGGGATCGTGTTCGGCGGGCAGGAACAGGAAGGACAGCGCCTTCTCGTCGGTCGCAAGCGGCAGCGACGCCTCGAGCGCGCGCCAGGCCGCCTTGCGGCCGGCGGCGTCGCCGTCGAAACTGAACGTCACGCGGTCGGTCTGCCGCAGCAGCTTCTGGACGTGGTTCGGGGTGCACGCGGTGCCGAGGGTCGCGACCGCGTTCGCGATGCCCAGCTGGGCCAGCGCCACCACGTCCATGTAGCCCTCGACCACGAGCGCGAAGCCTTCCTCGCGAATCGACTGCCGCGCCTCGAAGAGCCCGTACAGTTCATGGCCCTTCTGGAACACCGGCGTCTCGGGCGAGTTGAGGTACTTCGGCTCGCCTTCGTCGATGATCCGGCCGCCGAAGCCGATCACGCGACCGCGCGTGTTGCGGATCGGGAACATCACGCGATCGCGGAAGCGGTCGTAGACCCTTGCATGCGCCGCGACCGTGTCGCTTTCGGGCGCCTCCGGGTCCTGCTTGACGATCACCAGCCCGGCGTCGCCGAGCACCGGACTGCGATAGTCGTCGAACGCCGTCTCGAGGCTGTTCCAGCCGTCGGGCGCGTAGCCCAGGCCGAAGCGGGCGGCGACCTCGCCGGTCAGGCCGCGATTCTTCAGGTAGCCGATCGCGCGCTGCGATCCGCGCAGCGCGTTGCGATAGAACGTGGCTGCCACCTCCAGCGCGTCGACGATCACCGACGCGCGGGTGCGCGACTCGTCGAAGGGCTCGCCACCGGGCGCCTCGCCACCGCCCGATGCTTCGTGGGCCTGGGCGCGCGTATCCGGTACCGTCATGCCCACCGATTGCGCGAGGTCGCGCACGGCATCGGGGAAGGTGAAGCCGCTGTATTCGATGAGGAAGGTCAGCGCCGTCCCGTGCGCGCCGCAGCCGAAGCAGTGATAGAACTGCTTCGTCGGACTCACCGAGAACGACGGTGATTTCTCGTTGTGGAACGGACAGAGGCCCATCAAGTTGGCGCCGCCCTTGCGCAACTTGACATGGCGGCCGACCACCTCGACCACGTCGACCCGCTGCAGCAGGTCGTCGATGAAGGACTGCGGGATCACCGGATGACCCTCGCGCGCAGCGTCGTCGTATCCGCGTCCGCGGGCTCGCGATCAGCCAGCGAGCGCCGCCTTCACGAGCCCCGAAACCCGGGTCATGTCGGCGCGGCCGGCCATGCGCGGCTTCAGCTCGGCCATCACCTTGCCCATGCCCTGCGGGCCGCTGACGCCCAATGCGGCGATCGTGGCAGCGATCTCGTCGGCGATCTCCGCCTCGGTCAGCGCCTTCGGCAGGTAGGCCGAGAGGATCTCGATCTCGGCCTGCTCCTTCTCAACCAGGTCCTGGCGTGCCGCCTTCTCGAACGCGGTGACCGAGTCGCGGCGCTGCTTGACGAGCTTGTCGACGATCGCGAGGACGTCGGCGTCGGTCAGCACGACGCGCTCGTCGACTTCCTTCTGCTTGAGCGCCGCGGTCAGCATGCGGATCGTGGTCAGCCGGGCGCTGTCCTTCGCGCGCATCGCGTTCTTCATGTCTTCGGTGATGCGCTGCTGGAGGCTCGACGCTGGAAGACTCATGTCCTTCTCCTGACGAATGGGACCGTCGATCGGATCGACGTGTCATACAAAAGCCCGCTGCGGCGAAAGCCGGAGCGGGCTCGAAGTCACTGCAGGCGCGCAGACCTTGCGGTCGGCAGCGCGTCAGTACATCTTTTTCGGGAGCTGCTGGCTACGAAGGCGCTTGTAATGACGCTTCACCGCGGCGGCGAGCTTGCGCTTGCGCTCGGCGGTGGGCTTCTCGTAGAACTCGCGCGCGCGAAGTTCGGTGAGCAGGCCGGTCTTTTCGATCGTGCGCTTGAATCGGCGCAGAGCGACTTCGAAAGGCTCGTTTTCCTTGAGGCGTACTGTCGGCATTGAAATGTATGCGGGCTGAGAACCCGGGTTGCACAAAAGCGAAGCAAGCGATTCTAGCGGACTTTTCGAAAGAAAGGAATGCGCCAGCGGGTCGATGTGGCCATCCGCATCGTCAGTCGCGATCAGACGGCCTGCCCCGCCGTGAATCCGGACGACCAGGCCCACTGGAAGTTGTACCCGCCCAGCCACCCGGTCACGTCGACCGCCTCGCCGATGAAGTGCAGGCCGGGCACGCGCCGCGACTCCATCGTCTTCTGCGACAGCTCGGCGGTGTCGATGCCGCCCGCCGTGACCTCGGCCTTGCGAAATCCTTCGGTCCCGTCGGGGACCAGCCGCCAGTGCGCGATGCCGTCCGCGAGCGAGGCCAGCGCGCTGTTCGGCAGTTCGGCGAGCCGCCGGTCCTCGATGCGCGCGTGCGCCTGCCATTGCGTCGCGAGCCGCTTCGGCAGATGGCTCGCGAGGAATTGCGAGAGGTTCTGCTTCGACGCGTCCTTCTTCTCGCGCAGCGCGAGGCCGAGATCGGTCCCGGGGACCAGGTCGATGTCGAGCGCACAGCCGTGCTTCCAGTAGCTCGAGATCTGCAGCACCGCCGGACCCGACAGCCCGCGATGCGTGAACAGCAGGTCCTCGCGGAAATGCACGGGGTCGCCCTCGTGATCGCAGCCGATGTCCACTTCGAGCGCGACCCCGCTCAGTTCGGCGAACGGCGCCCACGCCGCGGCATCGAAGGTCAGCGGCACCAGGCCCGGCCTCGGCTCGACGATCTTCAGGCCGAAACGCTTCGCGATGCGATACGCGAAGTCGGTGGCGCCGATCTTCGGGATCGACAGCCCGCCGGTCGCGATCACGACCCGCTGCGCGACGAGCGACCCCGCGTCGGTCTCGATGCGGAAAGCCTGGTCCTCCGACACGAGGTCGACGATGCCGACGGGCCGGCGCCATTGCACGTGTCCGGCGTCGCACTCGGCCACCAGCATCGCGATGATGCGTTCGCTCGATTCGTCGCAGAACAGCTGGCCGCGATGCTTCTCGTGGAAGCCGATGCGGTGACGCATCACCAGGTCGATGAAGTCGGCCGACGTGTAGCGCTCGAGCGCCGAGCGCGCGAACTGCGGATTGTTCGACAGGAAGTGTTGCGGGCCCACCGTGCGGTTGGTGAAGTTGCATCGGCCGCCACCCGAGATGCGGATCTTCTCGGCCAGTCGCGCCGCGTGGTCGAGCAGCACCACCGAACGCCCCCGCTGGCCCGCGACGCCCGCGCACATCATGCCGGCCGCGCCGGCGCCGATCACGGCGACGTCGAAGCGATCCGCCACTCAGCCCGCCTGGTCGAGGCCGTGCGAACGTGCGCTCACGGGTCCAGCCGCGCGCGGCAATAGGTGTCGATGAAGCGCTGCAGCGCGAATGCATGCGGCTCCCATGGCGCGGCGAGCAGCCGGTCGACGTGCAGATAGACGTAGGTCTCGGCTGCCGTCGTGGTCCCGTCGGCGAGCGTGACCGTCACCCGGTCGCGTCGATAGTCGTCGCCTTCGAAGTGATCGAGGCGCGCCACGTCCGCGTCGTCGACGTCGAAGTAGACGACGCCGGCGACCTGCGCATCGGGCGACAGGACCATGCCCGGATAGGTCTGGTCGACGACGGAGCAGCGCGCGTGACGGTCGAGCCGTGCATCGGCCGCGCGATAGCGACCCGCGACGACGAGCGACCAGACCTCGGTGAACATCAGCGACCCGTAGGTGAAGACACTGCGGCTCATGCCCTGCCCTCGCCGTGGCGGATGTGCCAGCAGCGGTGGATGCGACGATCGCGGAAGTCTTCGGGGATGGTCTTCGCGCTGAGCTCGTGGAAGAGCGCCTTCTCCTGGACCAGCGGATCGAGTTCGAAGCTCCGCAAGTTGGTCGAGAAGAACAGGTCTCCGTCAGGCGACAGCAACTGCAGGCACTGGCGGATCAGCCACGGATGGTCGCGCTGCACGTCGAGCACGCCCTGCATCGCCTTCGAGTTGGAGAAGGTCGGGGGATCGAGCACGATCAGGTCCACGCCGTCGCGGTCGCCGGCCTCGAACGCCGACACCGCGTCGCGCAGCCACGTGAAGGCGTCGTCGCGGATGACGCGATGGCGGCCGAGGTCGATCGAATTCAATCGGAGATTGCGTTCGGCCCAGTTCGAATAGGTATTCGACAGGTCGACGCTCTCCGACGACAGCGCCCCCGCCCGCGCCGCATAGACCGTGAAGCTCGACGTGTACGAGAACAGGTTCAGGAAGCGCGTGCCGGCGGCGCGATCGCCGACCAGGCCACGCGTGACCCGATGGTCGAGGAACAGCCCGGTATCCAGATAGCCGTGCAGGTTGACGATGAAGCGATGGCCGCCTTCGCGCACGACGATGTCGTCCTCGTCGAGGCCGCTGGCCCTGTGCTGGGCCGTCTTGTCGCCGCCGACGCGCTGGCGCGCGCGATGCTTGATCGCCACGCGATCGGTCGTGACCTCGAAGGTCTCGGCCGCGACCTCGACCAGGTGATCGATCCACTCGCGGTGCGCCGCTTCGGTCTGCTGCCAGCCCGTGTCCACTTCCTGGAGTTGCAGGAAGAGCCCGTCGGCCTCGGTGCCGCGGGCCGCTTCGGCCTCGAAGCAGTCGATGATCAGCGGGAACTCGGGCACGTCGCGGTCGTAGACGCGGTACGCGTGGATGTCGGCACGGCGCGCCCACTTGCGCAGGTGGCGCGCGTTCTTCGCGAGGCGGTTGTGGAAGTGCGAGAGATCGGTCACGGGCGGATTGTACGAGGCGGCGCGTGCGCCGCTGTGCCGCGACGCTTCGCCCTGCGTCGAAGCATCGCCGCCGCATTTCGATCATCCTGTCGCTCCGAGACCGCGCATCGACGATCGACGGAGACCGTCATGAAGAACGCCCACGAGCCCCGCTTCGCCCGCGTCGCCGCGATGATCGGCGACGCTTTTGCGACCGCATGCTGGCGGCGCTGCTCGACGGCGCGTTGATGACCGTGCGCACGCAGGGACGCCATCGCTACTTGCGGCTGGCCGACGGCGATGTCGCGCATGCGCTCGAAGCGCTGGCGGTGGTGGCGGACAAGGATGCCGCGACGCTGGCCGGTCGCAGCCTGTGGTCGCGCGACGCGATGCAGCCGCTGCGTCATGCGCGGGCCTGCTACGGCCATCTCGCCGGACACCTCGGCGGGCAACTGCACGACGCGCTGATCACCCGCAGCGTCGTGACGCTGCATGACGAGCGCTATGTGCTCGACGACGCGGGCCATCGATGCCTGGACCGCATCGGCTTCGACGCGAAGGCCGTGGCGCCGTCGCCTTGCGGGATCGCCTATCCGTGCGTCGACTGGTCGGAGCGGCGCGACCATTTCGCGGGACCCCTGGCCGCCGCGCTGCTCGACCACTTCGTCGCACAGCGCTGGCTGACGCGCGTCGGCGGTTCCCGGGCGTTGTCCCTCGGTCCCCGGGCCGACCGTTCGTCGACGACCTGCTCGCATGCGCGTAAAAAAACCGCGAGGTGCAAGCCTCGCGGTCGGATCCTTCGATGCAGCCCGGATGCGGGCTATCCCATGTGCAGGCCGCCGTTGAGCGAGAAGTCGGCACCGGTCGCGTAGCCCCCTTCGTCGGACGCGATCCACGCGACGATCGAGCCGATCTCTTCGGGCAGCCCCAGCCGCTTGACCGGGATGCCGGCCACGATCTTGTCGAGCACGTCCTGGCGGATGGCGCGGACCATGTCGGTGCCCACGTAACCGGGCGAGACCGTGTTGACCGTCACGCCCTTCGACGCCACTTCCTGCGCGAGGGACATCGTGAATCCGTGGATGCCGGCCTTGGCGGTCGAGTAGTTGGTCTGTCCGAACTGCCCCTTCTGGCCGTTGATGGAACTGATGTTGACGATGCGTCCGAAGCCGCGGTCGCACATGCCGTCGATCACCTGCTTGGTGACGTTGAACAGCGAGTTGAGATTGGTCTCGATGACGGCGGCCCAGTCCTCGCGGCTCATCTTGCGGAATTGCCCGTCGCGCGTGATGCCGGCGTTGTTGACCAGGATGTCGACCGGCCCGTGCTCGGCCTTGACCTTCTCGAACGCGGCGACCGTCGAGTCCCAGTCGCCGACGTTGCCGACCGACGCATAGAACGTGTAGCCGAGCGCCTTCTGCTCGTCGATCCACTTGGCGAAGTCACGGCTCGGCCCGCATCCCGCGATCACGCAATAGCCTTCCTTCGTCAGTCGCTGGCAGATGGAAGTGCCGATGCCGCCCATGCCGCCGGTCACGTACGCGATGCGCTGTGTCATGTTGTCTCCTGCTGGTGGTTATCGAGTTGTTATCGGTACTGCAACGACCTTCTGCTGCAACCAGGCTACGGGCGCTCCACGCACATCGCCACGCCCATGCCGCCGCCGATGCACAGCGCGGCCAGGCCCTTCTTCGCGTCGCGCCGCTGCATCTCGTACAGCAGCGACACCAGGATGCGGCAGCCCGACGCGCCGATCGGATGACCGATCGCGATCGCGCCGCCGTTGACGTTGATCTTCGACGTGTCCCAGCCCATCTGCTGGTTGACGGCGCAGGCCTGTGCCGCGAAGGCCTCGTTGACCTCCATCAGGTCGAGTTGGTCGGCCGTCCATCCGGCCTTGGCCAGCGCGCGCTTCGAGGCGCTGACCGGCCCCATGCCCATGATCTTCGGCTCGAGGCCGGTGGTGGCGAACGACGTGATCTTCGCGAGCGGCGTCAGGCCGAGCTGCTTCGCCTTGGAAGCGCTCATCACGACCACCGCGGCGGCACCGTCGTTGAGACCCGACGCGTTGGCGGCCGTGACGCTGCCATCCTTCGCGAACGCGGGACGCAAGCCGCTCAGCGCGTCGATCGTCACGCCGTGACGGACGAACTCGTCGGTGTCGAACAACACGGGATCGCCTTTCTTCTGCGGGATCGGCAGCGGGATGATCTCGTCCTTGAAGCGACCGGCCTTCTGCGCAGCCTCGGCCTTGTTCTGCGACGCCACCGCGAACTCGTCCTGCATCGCACGCGTGATCGAGTACTCCGTGGCGACGTTCTCGGCCGTCGTGCCCATGTGGTACTGGTTGTACACGTCCCACAGGCCATCGACGATCATGCTGTCGACCACCTTCACATCGCCCATGCGGAAGCCGTCGCGCGACCCGGGCAGCACATGTGGTGAGGCAGTCATGTTCTCCTGGCCGCCGGCCACGACGATCTCGGAATCGCCGTGCGCGATCGCCTGCACCGCGAGCATCACGGCCTTAAGACCCGAGCCGCAGACGACGTTGATGGTCATCGCCGGAACTGCGACCGGGATGCCCGACTTGATCAGCGCCTGGCGCGCCGGGTTCTGTCCGGCGGCCGCCGTCAGCACCTGGCCCATGATCACTTCCGAGACCTGGTCGGGGGCGATGCCGGCCCGCTCGAGAACGCCCTTGATGACATGCGCCCCCAGCTCGGGAGCGGGGATCTTGCCGAGCGTGCCGCCGAACTTGCCGACGCCGGTGCGACCGGCAGCGACAATGACGATGTCGTCCATGGTGTTCCTCTCGTTGTTGGTGGTGTGATGCCGGTGCTTCAGGTCGCGCGAACGGCAACATAGCGGCCGGGCGCCGCCTCGATGGGTTTGTACTGCGCATTGCCGTAGGTGGCCTTCGCCTTGACCTTCTTGCCGGCATGGCCGGCGAGCCAGTCGTTCCACTCGGTCCACCAGCTGCCCGGCGTCTCGGTGGCCGACGCCATCCACGCATCGGCATCCTCCGGGAAGCGACCGCGCGGCGGATCATAGGTCCAGTGGCTGCGCTTCTTCTTCGATGGCGGGTTGATGACGCCGGCGATGTGTCCCGATGCGCCGAGCACGAAGCGCTTCGGGCCGGTGAGGATCTGCGTGGTCGCGTAGGCCGAGGGCCACGGCACGATGTGGTCCTCGCGCGAGCCGTAGATGAACACCGGCGACTTAATCTTGCCGAGGTCGACCGGCACGCCACCGACCGTGGTCTGACCGGGATGCATCAGCCGGTTCTCGAGATAGGTATTGCGCAGGTACCAGACGAAGAACGGACCCGGCAGGTTGGTGCTGTCGGCGTTCCAGTACAGCAGGTCGAACGGGGGCGGTGCCTCGCCCTTC
>JBBRRW010000049.1:0-17021 GCA_038245975.1 Burkholderiales bacterium | reverse complement strand
CGCCTCGGTCGGCGATCTCGGGCGATTCTATGCGATGACCCTGGTCGCGGCCGAGCGCGAACACGGCCTGCGCTACGACATGCTGTTCGGCCCCGCCTACAAGGGCATCACGCTCGCCGCGGCGACCGCGATGGCCCTCGCGGCGCTGCCGGAGGACCAGGGCGGACGCGACGTCGGCTTCGCGTACAACCGCAAGGAAACCAAGACCCACGGTGACAGCGGCCTGCTGGTCGGCGCACCGCTCGCGGGTCGCGTGGTCATCATTGACGACGTGCTGACCGACGGCGCATCCAAGCGCGAGTCGGTCGACATCATCCGCGCCGCGGGTGCCGAACCGGTCGCCGTGCTGATCGCGATGGATCGCATGGAATGCAAGGACGACACGGGCGCTTCGCGCGCGTCGGCGGTCCAGGCCTTCGAGGCGGAATACGGTATCCCCGTCTTCGCGATCGCGAACCTGAACGACCTGATGAACTGGCTCGCCAGCGACGCAACGGACACGCTCGCGACCCATGCCGCGGCGGTCGCGGCGTATCGCGAGCGCTACGGCGCCGAAGCCGATGCGCCGGGAGCCTCGGCATGAACGCCAGGTCGATGCTCGTCCGCCTGTCGGGCGTTGCGATCTTGATCTGTGCATCGACGTCCGGCGCATCGGCGCAGGGGTCGGCCAGCATCTACACCTGCCGCGACCATTCGGGCAGGACCATCACGTCCGATCGCCCGATCGCCGAATGCGCGGGCGTCATGCGCGAGCTCGGACAGAGCGGCATCGTCAAGCGCGAGATCGCGCCGCCGCTGACGGCCGAGCAGCTGCGGCTGAAGGATCTCGACGACAAGGCCCGGCGCACTGCCGACGAAGCCGCGCGCGAGAAGCGCCGTCGCGATTCGGCGCTGCTGGCCGCCTACCAGAGCGAGGACCAGATCGAAGCGGCGCGCAAACGTTCGCTGTCCGATGCCGACGAAAGCATCCGCACGTCGCGCACCCGCCTCGACGAGCTGACGAAGGAGAAGCGCGTGCTGGTGCAGGAAGGCCAGGCTTTCAAGGACAACAAGGTCCCGCCGCTGTTCAGGCGCAGGCTCGAGGACAACCAGGCGCTGATCGACGACGAAGAAGCGTCGATGAAGACGCGGCAGGCGGACGTGGAACGCGTCAACCAGCGCTACGACGACGACGTCCGGCGCTATCGCGAGTTGACGGTCGGCAACCGGGCGCCGTCGAAGTAACGCTCCTCGACGCGACTACCCGGCGAGCTTCCGCTTCAACAGCGCGTTCAACTGCTGCGGGTTGGCCATGCCGCCGGTGGCCTTCATCGCCTGTCCGACGAAGTAGCCGAACAGCTTGTCCTTGCCGGCGCGGTAGTCGGCCAGTTGCGACGGGCTCTTCGCGAGGATGTCGTCGATGGCCGCTTCGAGTGCGCCGCTGTCGGAGATCTGTTCGAGGCCGCGCTCGGCGATGAGCGCATCGATGTTGATGGTCTGGGTGCCGACCGCCCGCATCGTGTCCGCGCCGTCGGTGGCGTTTAGCGTGGCGACCCGACGCGACGCCAGTTCCGCGAACAGCGTCTTGCCCTGCTTCGCGTTGATCTTCCCGTCGACCACGCGACCGATCAGCGCGCCGAGCGTCGTCGCGTCGACCGGCGGCTGCGACCAGTCGCCACCGCGCTCGTTCACCGCGGCCGACACGTCGCCCATGATCCAGTTGGCGGCCTGCTTGGCATGCGCCGCGCCCAGCTTCGAGATCACACCATCGAAATAAGACGCCGTGTCCTTCGATGCGGTCAGGGTCTGCGCGTCGTACGGCGACAGGCCGTAGTCGGCGACCAGGCGTTCGCGCATCGCCGCCGGCAGCTCCGGCATATCGGCCTTCACCCGCGCGATCCATTCTTCGGCGATCGTCAGCGGCGGCAGGTCGGGGTCGGGGAAGTAGCGATAGTCGTGCGCGTCTTCCTTGCTGCGCATCGCACGAGTTTCACCGCGGTCGCCACGATCCGGATCGAACAATCGGGTCTGCTGGATCACGGTGCCGCCGTCCTCGATCAGCGCGATCTGCCGCTCGACCTCGTAGTCGATGGCCTGCTGCATGAAGCGGAACGAGTTCAGGTTCTTGATCTCGCAGCGCGTACCGAAGGCTTTCGTGCCCAGCGGTCGCACCGACACGTTGGCATCGCAGCGGAACGAGCCCTCCTGCATGTTGCCGTCGCAGATGCCGAGCCACATCACCAGCGAATGCAGCGCCTTCGCGTACGCCACCGCCTCGGCCGACGAACGCATCTCGGGCTCGGTCACGATCTCGAGCAGCGGCGTGCCGGCGCGGTTGAGGTCGATGCCGGTGCTCTTCTCGCCGTGCAGCCCGACGAAGTCCTCATGCAGCGACTTACCGGCGTCTTCCTCGAGGTGCGCGCGGGTCAGGTTGACGGTCTTCGTCACGGCCTTGCCGGCCTCCTCGACGACGAACGACAGGCTGCCGCCGACGACCACCGGCAGCTCGTACTGGCTGATCTGGTAGCCCTTCGGAAGGTCGGGATAGAAATAGTTCTTGCGCGCGAAGATCGACACCGGCGCGATGGTCGCGCCGATCGCGAGTCCGAAGCGGATCGCGCGTTCGACGGCGCCGCGGTTGAGCACCGGCAGGCTGCCCGGCAACGCCAGGTCGACCGGCGCGGTGTGCGAGTTCGGCTCCGCGCCGAACGCGGTCGATGCGCCGCTGAAGATCTTCGATTGCGTCGAGAGCTGCGTGTGCGTCTCGAGGCCGATGACGACTTCCCAGTTCATCTATGTCCACTTTCTGATCGCGAGCCCGACATTGTCACCCCGGCGAAGGCCGGGGCCTAAACCACGTACAGGCGCCGATCAAGTGGGCCACGGTTTTCGCCTGGGTGACGACATGAGAAAGCGTCATGCCGTCACCTTCTTGAACGTGGCCAGCAACAGTGCCGCGCCGATGAAGAGGCTGCCGAACGTGCGGTTCAGCCAGCGGAGGTGATGCGGCTCGCGCAGGGACGAGAAGACGCGCGCCGCGAGCAGCGTGTAGCCGCCCATCACGACGGCGTCGGTGCAGAAGATGGTCGCGGCGCAGGCCGCGTACTGCGGCCACTGCGGTGCGTGCGGGTCGATGAACTGCGGCAGCACCGCGAGCATGAACACGATGCCCTTCGGATTGCTGAGGTTGATCAGCACGGCGCGCACGAACATCTGCATCTTCGAGCGCGGCACCGCGTCGTCGAGCTCCAGCGGCTTGGCCTGGGCCCGCCACTGCGTGATGCCGAGCCACAGCAGATAGGCGACGCCGAACCACTTGATCGCGGTGAACGCGAGCACGCTGGTCGCGAGCACCGCGCCGAGGCCCGCGGCGACGATGACGACCAGCCCGATGGCACCCACCTGCAACCCGACGATGTTGGGGATCGAGCGGCGGAAGCCGTGACGCATCCCCGCGCTCATGCACGAGATCGCGCCGGCGCCCGGTGACAGGCTGATCAGCCAGCTCGCGACGACGAAGGTGAGCCAGGTCGACAGCGTCATGCGAAGAACGAAGATGGTTGCGAAGTCAACGAACGGGACCGGTCAGCACCGCGCAGCCGCCGGACGACGGATCGAAGGACACCGGCCACGCCTCGTCGTAGATGCCGGCGGTGCAGCGCGCCTCGCAGTCGGCATGCGCGAGCGTCACGCGGCCCGGCTCCTGCCACACGAAGAGCCTGCAGCTGCTGCCGTCGTTCGCCCGCAACTCGACCTGCGGCTTCTCGCGGGTCTGCCGAAAGTCGGCCAGCGCGAAGCGGCAGCCGCCGCGTCGACCCACCCACAACTGCCAGTCGATCGTGCGGACCCGATTTTCGGCGACCGACAGCCGCGCGTCCTCGCGAAAGCCGTCGTCCTCGCGTTGCGCGCAGTGCGCGTCGATGGTGATCGGACGGTAGGCGATCGGCGTCGGCCGCGACGCACAGCCGGCCACGGCCAGCGCGCCGAACAGCAGCGTCAGTGCGTGGCGGGGACGACGGTCCATCGCGCGATATTCAGGCGAACGCCGGCGGAATGCGCGCATGCCAGTCGGTCGCCTGCTGGAAGCGATGCGCGATACCGAGCATGCGGGCCTCGTCGAAGTAGTTGCTGATGATCTGCAGGCCGACGGGACGGCCGCGATCGCCGAAGCCGCAGGGGATCGACATTCCGGGAAGGCCGGCGAGGCTGGTCGACAGCGTGAAGATGTCGGCGAGGTATTCGGCGACCGGGTCGTCCGACTTCGCGCCGATGTTCCAGGCGACCGTCGGCGCCACCGGCGCCATGATCACGTCGCAGCCGCTGCCATCGATTCCCTTGAAGGCCCGCTGGAAGTCGTCGACGATCATGCGACGCAGCTTCTGCGCCTTGATGTAGTAGGCGTCGTAATAGCCGTGCGACAGCACGTAGGCGCCGACCAGGATGCGTCGCTTGACCTCCCAGCCGAAGCCCTCGGCCCGCGTCCTCGAGTACATCGATTCGAGACCGTCGTAGTCGGCCGCGCGATGGCCGTAGCGCACGCCGTCGAAGCGGCTCAGGTTCGACGACGCCTCGGCCGGCGCGATCACGTAGTACGCGGGGATCGCCAGCTCGGTGCGCGGCAGCGACAGGTCGACCAGCGTCGCGCCCATCGTCTCGTACTCGCGCAGTGCGGCGCGCACCGCGGTCTCGACATCGGGCGACGTACCGGGGCCGAAGAACTCTTTCGGCAGTCCGATGCGCAGGCCGGCGAGCGGCAGCGATGGACGATCGAAGCCGGACAGGTGCCGCGTGAAGTCTTCGGCGGGGCGCTCGACGCTGGTCGAGTCGCGCGTGTCGAAGCCGGCCATGTGGTTCAGCAGCAGCGCGCAATCGTCCGCGGTCTGCGCGATCGGGCCGCCCTGGTCGAGGCTGGACGCGTACGCGATCATCCCCCAGCGCGACACGCGGCCGTAGGTGGGCTTGAGGCCTGTGACGCCGCACATCGATGCGGGCTGGCGGATCGAGCCGCCGGTGTCGGTGCCGGTGGCAGCCGGCGCGAGCCGGGCCGCGACGATGGCCGCCGAGCCGCCCGACGTGCCGCCGGGGATGGCCGTCGTGTCCCACGGGTTCTTCACGGGGCCAAAGTACGAGTGTTCGTTCGACGAGCCCATCGCGAACTCGTCGCAGTTGGCCTTGCCGAGCGTGACGAGGCCTTGCGCCGCGAGGCGCTCGACCACGGTCGCATCGAACGGACTGGTGTAGTGCTCGAGCATCCGCGAGCCCGCGGTGGAACGGAAGTCGCGCGTCGCGAAGATGTCCTTGTGCGCGATCGGGATGCCGGTCAGCGGCGGCGCGTCGCCAGCCGCGATGCGCGCGTCGGCCGCGCGTGCCTGCGCCAGCGAGACCTCGGCGGCCGTATCGATGAAGGCGTTGAGGTCGCGATGGGCGGTCATGCGATCGAGGTACATCTGCGTCAGTTCGACGCTCGACGTCGTGCGCTGTGCGAGCGCCTCGCCGAGCTGGCGGACGGTGGACTTATGCATGGGAGTGAAGCCCCCGCGCCGCGCTCACTCGATCACCTTCGGAACGAGATACAGCCCGTCCTCGACGCTCGGGGCGGGCCGCTGGAAGGCATCGCGACGGTCGTCGACCGTCACCGCGTCTTCACGGAGACGCAGGGGAAACGCCGCCAGCGCGGCGAGCGGCGTCGTCAGCGGTTCGACGCCGTCGGTATCGACGGCCTGCATCGTCTCGATCAGCGCGAAGATGCCGGCGAGCTGGTCCGCGGTCGCGGCGGTTTCGGCATCGGTCAGCGCGATGCGCGCGAGCTTCGCGATCCGGGTGACGTCGGCGTGGGTGAAGGACGTGGGCATGCGGGATTCGGTCGTGCGACGACGGTCGCGATGGAGGAGGTATGGCTGGACGATGACCCGGCCGGCGCGTTGCGGGCTTGGCGGGCGCCGCGACCTCCGCTGCTTCGGAGGGCCGGGAAAGTGTCCGATGCCCGTTCTTTGTGCCTGTGTACAAAACGCGGCAACGTCGGCTAAAAGGCTGGCGATTATAGGGTATTATCTTGGGTCAATTTGAGGTGGCCGGCATCGACGCAGGACGGTACGCACCTCACCGAGAAGCCCACTCCCCGAAAACGTGACCAGCTGCTTCATGACGCGGGCATCGCGCGAAGTATCGGCGTTTCGGGTTCGAACCAGAATGATTTCCCGCTGTCAGGCGGACCGATCGGCGGAGAGCCCTCTTCGAGATCGGACGACGACAGCGGTCAGCAGGACACGACATGTTCGGATTTCTTCGTAGCTACCTGTCGACCGATCTCGCGATCGACCTCGGCACGGCAAACACCCTCATCTACGTGCGCGGCAAGGGTATCGTCCTCGACGAACCCTCGGTCGTCGCGATCCGCCAGGAAGGCGGCCCCAACGGCAAGAAGGCGATCCAGGCCGTCGGTCGCGAGGCCAAGGCGATGATCGGCAAGGTGCCCGGCAACATCGAGGCCATCCGTCCGATGAAGGACGGCGTGATCGCCGACTTCGTCGTGACCGAGCAGATGATCAAGCAGTTCATCAAGATGGTTCACGAGTCGCGGCTGTTCTCGCCGAGTCCGCGCATCATCATCTGCGTGCCGTGCGGCTCGACCCAGGTCGAGAAGCGCGCCATTCGCGATGCGGCGCTCGGCGCCGGCGCGTCGAATGTCTACCTGATCGAAGAGCCGATGGCGGCCGCGATCGGTGCCGGGCTGCCGGTCTCTGAAGCGACCGGCTCGATGGTCGTCGACATCGGCGGCGGCACCACCGAGGTCGGCGTGATCTCGCTCGGCGGCATGGTCTACAAGGGCAGCGTGCGGGTCGGCGGGGACAAGTTCGACGAAGCCATCATCAACTACATCCGTCGCAACTACGGGATGTTGATCGGCGAGCAGACGGCCGAGAACATCAAGAAGCAGATCGGCTCGGCCTTTCCCGGCTCCGAAGTCAAGGAGATGGAAGTCAAGGGTCGCAACCTGGCCGAGGGCGTGCCGCGTTCGTTCACGATCAGCAGCAACGAGATCCTCGAAGCGCTGACCGACCCGATCAACAACATCGTGTCGGCGGTCAAGAGCGCCCTCGAACAGACCCCGCCCGAACTCGGCGCCGACATCGCCGACAAGGGGATGATGCTGACCGGCGGCGGCGCGCTGCTGCGCGACCTCGACCGCCTGCTGATGGAAGAGACCGGCCTGCCGGTCGTCGTTGCCGAAGACCCCTTGACCTGCGTCGTGCGAGGCTGCGGCATGGCCCTCGAGCGCATGGACAAGCTCGGCAGCATCTTCACCAACGAGTAAGAAAATGCCCTTGAACCTCCTGCGCGGG
The DNA here is from genome assembly GCA_038245975.1 of Burkholderiales bacterium. GTDB lineage: Bacteria > Pseudomonadota > Gammaproteobacteria > Burkholderiales > Burkholderiaceae_D > CAHJXF01. Next base: position 9,699 of record JBBRRW010000049.1, on the reverse strand, counting down.
CCGATCTTGCGACTCCGATGCTCGCCGTACGGTCGTACGGCTCCGCTTCTCATCGCAACCTCGACCCGCTCGCTACGGTTCAAGATCATTTTCTAACGCCGTCTCGAAGCAACGCGCTGTGCCGCTGAAGACCTGAAATGGATCAGGTCGCCCCACCTCTCTTCAAGCAGGGACCGTCGGCACTCGCGCGGCTGTTCTTCTTCGCGATCTTCGCGTTGACGCTGCTGGTCGCGGACACGCGCTTCGAGGCGTTGCGCTACGTGCGCATGGCCCTCGGCACCGCGCTCTATCCGGTCCAGCGCGGCGTGCTCGCGCCGACCCACTGGGCCGGTAACTTCTTCGGCTACTTCCAGGCGCTCGACCGCGTCGAGGCCGAGAACCGGCAGCTCGCCCGCGAGAAGAACACGCTGGCGCAGACCGCGCTGCGCGCCGAGAGCCTCGAAGCCGAAAACGCGCATCTGCGCAGCCTGGCGGGTCTGCGTGCAGGGCTGCATGCGAAGTCGGCGGCTGCCGAGATCCTGTACGACGCGCGCGACCCGTTCTCGCGCAAGGTCATCGTCGATCGCGGCACCAGCGACGGCGTCGAGCGCGGCCAGCCGGTGATCGACGAGTCCGGCGTCGTCGGCCAGATCACGCGCGTGTTCCCGCTGTCGTCCGAGATCACGCTGCTGACCGATCGCGAGCAGGCCATCGCCGTGCAGAACGTGCGGACCGGCGTGCGCGGCATCGCATACGGCAATGCGGCCGGCGGGTCCGCCGGCCAGATCGACTTGCGCTTCATGCCGTCGAACGTCGACGTCAAGAAGGACGACCTGCTCGTGACCTCGGGCCTCGACGGCGTGTTTCCCGACGGCCTGCCGGTCGCGCGCGTGCTGAGCGTCGAGCGCAACGCGGCGTTCCAGTTCGCGCGCATCCTGTGCACCCCCACCGGGGGCATCGAGCGCAATCGCCACGTGCTGATCCTGCTGATCGAGCGACCCGCGCCGCGGCCCGCGGACGAACCGCCCGCTGTCACGCCGCGGGTCAAGCGCGGCAGCAAGGGATCATGAGGAATCCGCGATGAGGATCCGCGTGCCGATGCCGCCGCCGACCCCGATCGGGCCGTCGCGCATCGCGAACAAGCAGTACCTGCTGAGGCCGGTGAACCCCGCGTTCATCGCCGCGTCGCTGCTGATCGCGTTCATCTTCAACCTGATGCCGTGGGGCCGCATGATGGCGGTGCCCGACTTCGTCGCGCTGGTGCTGGTGTTCTGGAACATCCACCAGCCGCGCCGCGTGGGCATGGGCGTCGCCTTCGTGATGGGCCTCTTCATCGACGTGCATTCCGCGGCGCGTCTCGGCGAGAACGCGCTCGCCTACACGCTGCTGTCGTACGGCGCGATCATGTTGCATCGACGGGTCGTGTCGTTCCCGATCTTCGTGCAGTCGCTGCAGGTGCTGCCGCTGTTCGTCGTCGCGCAGGTCGTGGTGCTGGTCGTGCGCCTCGTGATCGGCGCGCCGTTCCCGGGCTGGCAGCTGTTCCTCGAGAGCGTGACGACCGCGTTGCTGTGGCCGCTCGCGACCTGGTTGCTGCTGGCGCCGCAGAGACGGCCGCTGGAGCGCGACGAGACGAGGCCCATCTAGTGAATAGCAACGGCTTCACCGTTGCTCTGACCTCTCCCTCCCCCTTGAAAGGGGAGGTGAGCAATGCATGTTTCCCGCGCGCGGGAAACACGAGAGGTGACGTGTGACGGAATTCAAGGACACCCAGCGCGAGCTCTACCTGTTCCGGCTGCGTCTCGTCGCCGGCATGCTGTTCGTGCTGATCTGTTTCGGCCTGTTGATCGCGCGCTACCTCACGTTACAGATCGTGCGGCACGACAACTACGCCGCGCGCGCAGACGAGAACCGGATCTCGCTCGTGCCGATCGCGCCCAACCGCGGCATCGTCACCGATCGCCACGGCGTCGTGATGGCCCGCAACTACTCGGCCTACACGCTCGAGATCACGCCGTCGAAGGTCGCCAATCTCGACGCGACGATCGAAGCGCTCGGCGAGGTCATCCCGATCGAGACCCGCGACCGCCGGCGCTTCCGCAAGCTGCTCGACGAGACCAAGACCTTCGAAGGCATCCCGATCCGCACCCGCCTGTCCGAAGAGGAGGTGGCGCGCTTCGTCGCGCAGCGCTATCGCTTCCCCGGGGTCGAGGTGCAGGCGCGGCTGTTCCGCCAGTACCCGCTCGGCGACAGCGCGGCCCACGTGATCGGCTACATCGGCCGCGTCAGCGAGAAGGACCTCGACCGGCTCGAGGAGCGCGAGGAGAAGGAAGGTGTCGACCTGCTGACCAACTACCAGGGCACCGACTACATCGGCAAGGAAGGCCTCGAGAAGAAATACGAAGCCGCGCTGCACGGTACGACGGGCGCCGAGGAGGTCGAGGTGACGGCGTCGGGCCGCGCGGTGCGCACGCTGTCGCGCACACCGGCGCTGTCGGGCGACAACCTGGTGCTGTCGATCGACGTCAAGCTGCAGAAGCTCGTGGAAGAAGCGTTCGGTGAGCGCCGCGGCGCGCTGGTCGCGATCGAGCCGGCCACCGGCGACATCCTGGCCTTCGTGTCGCGGCCGGGCTTCGACCCGAACTTGTTCGTCGAAGGCATCGACGCCGAAAGCTGGAAGGGTCTCAACGAATCGATCGACAAGCCGCTGATCAATCGTCCGCTGTCGGGCACCTATCCGCCGGGCTCGACCTTCAAGCCCTACCTGGCGCTGGCGGCGCTGGAGAACGGCAAGCGCACGCCGCAGCAGACCATCTTCGATCCGGGCTACTTCAACTTCGGCAACCATCGCTTTCGCGACGACAAGGAAGGCGGCCACGGCACCGTCGACATGTACAAGTCGATCGTCGCGTCGTGCGACACCTACTACTACATGCTCGCGGCTGACATGCCGATCGACATGATGGCCGCCTTCCTCAAGCCCTTCGGCTTCGGGCAGATCACCGGTATCGACCTCGACGGCGAGCGCACCGGCGTGCTGCCGTCCACCGAATGGAAGCGCAAGGCATTCGCGAAGCGGCCCGAGCAGCAGCGCTGGTTCCCGGGCGACACGATCTCCATCGGCATCGGTCAGGGCTACAACGCGTACACGCCGCTGCAGCTCGCGCACGCGGTGGCCACGCTGGCCAACGACGGCATCGTGATGAAGCCGCACCTGGTCAAGGAGATCGAGAGCGCGCGCACCGGCCAACGCACGCTGACGGTCCCGAGCGAGAGTTACCGCATCAAGCTGCAGCAGAAGAACCTCGACTTCATCAAGAACGCGATGGTCGGCGTGAACATCAGCGGCACCGGTGCCACCGCGTTCAAGGGTGCGCAGTACACGTCGGGCGGCAAGACCGGCACGGCGCAGCTGTTCCAGATCAAGCAGAACGAGAAGTACAAGGACTCGAAGGTCGGCGACCGCTTGAAGGATCATGCGTGGTTCATCGCGTTCGCGCCGGCGGACCATCCGCGCATCGCGCTCGCGGTGCTGGTCGAGAACGGTGGCTTCGGCGCTGCGGCGGCCGCGCCGATCGCGCGCCGTGCGATCGATTACTACCTGCTCGGCAAGTTGCCGGTCGATCCGAAGAAGCCGGTCGAGGAGAGCAGCGCGCCCGGCGAGGAGCCGGATTGATGGCGGCGCAACCGACCCCCGGACGGTTCTCCCTCCCCTCTTGGGGGAAGGCCGGGAAGGGGGCGAGCGCAGCGAGCGACGGGGCAGGCGGACGACCGTCCGCTGCGCTCGGCCCACTCCCCCCGACCGACCTTCTTCCGACGGTCGAAGTGGCGGACCCGCGGAGGCCCCCGTGTCGCTGCTGATGAACAACGATGCGCCGCTGATGTCGGTCTGGCGTCGCGCCAGGCCCTACATCACGGTCTTCGATCCGTCGCTGTCGATCATCCTCGCGCTGCTCGCAACCTTCTCGCTGGTCACGCTCTACAGCGCCGGCTACGACTTCCCCGGCCGCTTCGAGGGCCAGGTGCGCAACTTCGTCGCCGCGTTCCTGATGATGTGGTTCATCGCCAACGTTTCGCCGCAGAAGATGATGCGCTTCGCGATCCCGGTGTACACCGTCGGCGTGCTGCTGCTGGTCGCCGTCTTCGTCGCGGGCACGGTGAAGAACGGCGCCCGTCGCTGGCTCACGGTCGGATCGTTGCAGATTCAACCATCCGAGCTGCTGAAGATCGGCGTGCCGTTGATGCTCGCCTGGTATTTCCACAAGCACGAGACGATGGTGCGCTGGCGCGACTTCCTGGCGGCGGGCGTGCTGCTGATCGTCCCGGTCGGCCTGATCGCGAAGCAGCCCGACCTCGGCACGGCACTGCTGGTACTCGCCGCGGGCATCTACGTCATCTACTTCGCCGGCCTGTCGTGGAAGCTGATCCTTCCGGTGCTGGTGGCCGCGGTGATGGGCGCGACGGCGCTGATCTTCGTCGGCGACCGGATCTGCCAGCCCGAGGTCAACTGGCCCGGCATGCACGACTACCAGAAGCAGCGCATCTGCACGCTGCTCGACCCGACCACCGACCCGCTCGGCCGCGGCTTCCACACGATCCAGTCGGCCATCGCGGTCGGGTCCGGCGGCCTGACCGGCAAGGGCTACATGCGGGGCACGCAGACCCATCTCGACTTCATTCCCGAACGCACCACCGACTTCATCCTCGCCGTGTATGCCGAGGAGTTCGGCTTCGTCGGCATCATCCTGCTGCTGTGCCTGTACAGCGCGCTGATCTTCCGCGGGCTGGTCATCGCGGCCAACGCGCCGTCCTACTTCTCGCGGCTACTCGCGGGCTCGATCACGCTGATCTTCTTCACGTACGCGTTCGTCAACATGGGGATGGTTTCGGGCATCCTTCCGGTGGTCGGCGTGCCGCTGCCGTTCATGAGCTACGGCGGCACGGCGCTGGTCACGCTCGGCATCGGCGCCGGCATATTGATGAGCGTACAGCGCCACAAGAAGCTCGTGCAGACTTAGGCCGGGCGGCTCGGGCATCGGCACCCGGTCCGCATCGCACGGAGGCAGTCTTGAACAATCGATCGAAGGTCGCCGTGGCAGTGCTGACGACGATATGTGCCGTCGCGCTACCCGCATCGGCGGCCGAAACAGCGGAGCGGTTGCCCGACCAGACCGGCTCTTCGCGTCGGCCCTCGGTCGCACGCTGATCCTGCCACCCATGGACGTCGGACTCGTGGCAGCGGCGATCGCGATGAAGGACCGCTGGTCGAAAGGCGCCCCAGCTGCGATGGTCGTGGCCGTCGTGCTGCTGTCCGCCTGTTCGACGACACTCGTCTCCCGCAGCGGCGAGACGGCGCCGCGCAAGAGCGGCGGCTACTACCTCGACGATGGTCCCGGTGCGAATCCGCCACCCGACCTGGACCTGCTGCCCGACGCGGTGCCGCGCGTCGAGAAGTTCGCCAGCGGCGCCAACCGGCCGTACAACGTGTTCGGCGTCGACTACACGCCGGACCTGTCGGGCAAGGGGTACAAACAGCGCGGCGTCGGCTCGTGGTACGGCCGCAAGTTCCACGGCCAGCGCACGTCGTCGGGCGAGATCTACGACATGTACGCGATGACGGCCGCGCACCCGACGCTGCCGATCCCCTGCTACGCGCTGGTGACCAACCTGCGGAACGGCAGGTCGGTGATCGTGCGCGTCAACGATCGCGGGCCCTTCCTGCACAACCGCGTCATGGACCTGTCGTACGCGGCGGCCCTCAAGGTCGGCTATCTGAGCAGCGGCAGCGGCATGATCGAGGTCGAGATGCTGATGCCGGCGGACATCGCGGCGGGGCGCATCCCGGTGACGACGACGAGCCTGCTCGCATCGGCGTCGATGCCCGCGTCCGCGGCGAAGACGGCTTCGTTGACCTCGACACCGGCAACGCCATCGAGCCCGCCGGCGGTCTCGGCCACGGCCGCCGAGCTGACGATCGAGGCGCTGATCGCGAAGGGTTCCGCGACGCCGACCCCGACCCCGACCCCGACTTCGGCTGCCGCTGCCCTGCCGCCGGCGCCGACCCTGACGGCCGACGCGTCGTCGCGTTCGCTGCCGCGTCCGTCGCCGGTGCCACCCGGTGCCGAAGCCCCACCGACGGTCGTCGCAGCGCCCGACCGCCAGCCGTCGCTGCCCGAGATCGCGACCGGCTCGGGCTTCTATCTGCAGCTCGGCGCGTTTCGCGCGAAGTCGGGCGCCGACAGCTTCGCGGCGCTCGTGGGCCGCGAGATCGACCCGGCGATCGCGTCGCGGGTGCGGGTCGTCGAAGGCGCCGGGTTCTATCGGGTGCGCGTCGGGCCCTATCCGCAACGCGCGGACGCGGACGGCGCGGCGGCCTCGCTGCGGGCCGCGATCGCGCAGCCGGTGCTGGTGATGCCGGAAGGCGTGCCTCGTTGAAGCGGAGCGGTCGCGTTCGATCGCGGCGCACATGACGCGGTTCGAGATCGGCCACGACTACACGCGCGCGGCCATCCACGCCGCAGTCGGCGGCAGCCGGCGCAGTTGCCTGCCCGCCCGCGACGGCGTCGTGCGCGCCGCGTGCCTGCTGGCGACGCTGAACCCGCAGGCGCCGCACGTCATGCTGTGCGGTACCGGACCGCAGAATGGCGCCGCGGGTGCGCTGCTGGCGCAGCAGGTCGTGCCGGTGCCCATCTTCATCAAGCAGGCCGTGAACCGCTGGCGCTACGCTGGATCCTTCGTTGTCACCGCATCCTTCGACGCCGGTCCGCGCTTCGAGCGCCACCTCGCCGCGTCGATGCGCACGCGCGACAGCGTGTCGCGCATCGTTCTGCTCGCACCCGCCTGAGCGGGCCGCCGTGCAAACGACGAGGGGCCGTCTGCACGGCCCCTCGCGGACTGCGGTGCCGCCTTACTTCGTGGTGGCGGTCGTCGAGGTCGACGTGGTCGACGCCCCCTTGGCGGGATCGACCTTCGAGGTCGACGTCGTGGTGCTGGCCGGGGTCTTGCCCATCTCGGTCTTCGACGTGGTCACGGTCGACGTGTCCTTACCGGCACCGGCCTTCGAGACGACGTCGGTCTTGCTGGTCGACACCGTGGTGTCGGTCGAGCCGTCGACGGCCTTCTGGTGGACCTTGCTGTGATGCTTGACCTTGGTGACCGGAGCCTCGGTCTTGACGACGATCGGCGCGGCGGCTGCGGTCTCGGTCTTGTGGGTCGACGTCGAGGTCGTCGTCGTCGCGCTCTGCGCGAAGGCGCCGAACGCGACGGAGGTCAGCGCGATGGCGGCGAGCGTATTCAGGGAGCGGTTCATGTCGAATCTTTCGGGAGTGAGCCGGGTGTACGGCGATGAGCAAGGAACGCGCGCTGTCGCGGCGGCGCAGACCGCGGTAGCGAAGTGTTACATCGCCTACCGGCTCCTGTTCGAGGCTTGCGGCGCAAGATCGACACGGCGCTGGAACATCGTTGCAAAAGCAACGATCTTCCGTCCTAGGCCGATGGGCGCGACGCCATCGCTTCACCGACGCGGATCTCGCGCCCCGGCTCCCACGCGGGATTGAACTGCAACGGTCCCCGCGGAAACAGCATCACCACGGTCGACCCCAGCAGGAAGCGACCGAGTTCCTGGCCCCGGCGCAGGACGATGTGTTCGCCGTCGGTGCCGCCGTCGCCGTAGAGCCATTCGCGCACGCGCTTCATGCGCGGCGCGTTGATGACGCCGTGCCACACGGTCGCCATGCTGCCGACGATGGTGGCGCCGACGAGGATGACCACGAAGAGTTCGCGCGTCGTCGTCGCGTCCGGCGCCGCCTCGTCTTCAGGCAGTCGCTCGAACACGCACACGACGCGCTCGTTGCGGGCGAACAGCCCCGGCACGCCGCGCGCCGTTGCCGGATTGACCGAGAACAGCTCGCCCGGCACGTAGATCATCCGCAGCAGCCGCCCATCGCACGGCATGTGGATGCGGTGGTAGTCGCGGGGGCTGAGATAGAGCGTGGCGAAGAGGCCGTCCTGAAAGTGTCTCGCGAGCTTTATGTCGCCGCCGACCAGCGCCGTCGTCGAATAACGGTGCCCCTTCGCCTGCAGGATCTGGTCGTGCTCGATGTGCCCGAACTGGCTGATCGTGCCGTCGACCGGCGAGATCAGTTCTGCCTCGGCGAGCGGTCGTGCGCCCGCTTTCAGGGCCCGCGTGAAGAAGTCGTTGAAGCTCGCGTAGCCCGCCACGTCGGGCTCGACCGCCTCGTCCATGTTCACGCCGTACTTGCGGACGAACCAGCGGATCGTCGGCAGCGTCGAGCGGCGCTCCTTCGAGGCCACGCGTCCCGCGAACGCGGTCAGCCGCCGCTTGGGCACCATGTACTGCGGCATCACCTTGCGCCGGTCGGCGCGTGTGCCGATCTTCTCGACGTCGAGCTTCGGGGCCCGGCGCAGCTTGATCCTCATGACGGGCGACCCGCGACGCTCATCGGGCTCCGACGCGGGCCCGCGCCGCGTCGTATTCGCGCGTGAGCCGGCCCACGACCTCGTCGACCGTGGGGACGTCGTCCATCAGTCCCACGCCCTGGCCCGCGCCCCAGATGTCGCGCCACGCCTTCGCCTTGCTGCCGCCGCCGGACCCGAAGTTCATCGTCTTCGGATCGGACTGCGGCAGGTTTTCGGGGTCGAGCCCCGCGGCCTCGATGCTCTTCTTCAGGTAATTGCCGTGCACGCCGGTGAACAGGTTGGTGTAGATCACGTCGGCCGCCGCCGAGCCGACGATCGCGTCGCGATAGCCCTCCGACGTGTTGGCTTCCTGCGTGGCCAGCCAGCGCGTGCCGATGTACGCGAGATCCGCGCCCATCGCCTGCGCCGCCAGCACTGCGCCGCCGCTCGCGATGGAGCCCGACAACGCGATCGGTCCGTCGAAGAACTTGCGCACCTCGCCAACCAGCGCGAACGGCGACAGCATGCCGGCGTGGCCGCCGGCCCCCGCCGCGACGAGGATCAGTCCGTCGACGCCGGCGTCGAGCGCCTTCTTCGCGTGGCGGATGCTGATGACGTCGTGGAAGACCACGCCGCCGTAGGCATGGACCGCGTCGAGCATCGCGTGGTCCGGCGCGCGCAGGCTCGAGATCAGGATCGGTACCTGGTGTTCGACGCAGACGTCGATGTCGTGCGCGAGACGATCGTTGGACGTGTGGACGATCTGGTTCACGGCGAACGGCGCGACCGGCCGGTCGGGATGCGCGGCCTTGAAGTCGGCGAGTTCGGTGGCGATGCGGACGAGCCACTGTGCGAGCGCTTCGGCGGGGCGCGCGTTGAGCGCCGGGAACGAGCCGACGATGCCGGCCTTGCACTGCGCGATCACGAGTTCGGGTCCGCTCGCGATGAACATCGGCGCGCCGATGATCGGAAGGCGCAGGTGTTGAAGGACTGCGGGTAACGCCATCGAGAGTCTCCGGGAAGGGGTCTTGGGGCCGGTCGCTGCGGTCCTGCGCAACGGCAGCAACCCTATTATGCGGGGGCGCCCTGCGCCGTCTCCCGCGGCGCTGCGCGACTCCATCCGTCATCGCCGAGGCTCCCATGGATCTCGAATGCTTCCGTTATCAGGTCGCCGACCACGTCGCGCACCTGACCCTGTCGCGGCCCGACGCGCTGAACACGATGAGTCCGCGCTTCTGGCGCGAGCTGGAGCACGTGCTCGACGGCCTGCATCGCGAAGCCGCGGCGCGCGTGCTGGTCATCTCG
>JBBRRW010000048.1:0-17454 GCA_038245975.1 Burkholderiales bacterium | reverse complement strand
GTAGGCGAGGCCGAACAGATAGCCGGCCATCGCCAGCGGATAACGCCATGAATTGGTCTCGCGCTTGACCGCGGCGAGCGTCGACAGGCATTGCGGCGCGAACACGTACCACGCGAGCAGCGAGAAGGCCGTGGCGAGCGACCAGCCGGTCGCGATCATCGGCGTCAGCTGCGCGGCCACCTCGTCGCTGCTCGCCGACAGCGCGTAGACGGTCCCGAGCGCACCGACCGCGACCTCGCGCGCGGCCAGGCCGGGGATCAGCGCGATCGAGATCTGCCAGTTGAAGCCGATCGGCGCGAACACGACTTCCATCGCGCGACCGATCATGCCGGCCAGGCTGTACTGGATGGCCGGGCCGGTCGCGCCTTCGGGCGGCGACGGGAAGCTGGAGAGGAACCACAGCACGATCATCAGAGACAGGATGATGGTGCCGACCCGCGACAGGAAGATGCGGGCGCGCTCGACGAGGCCGATGAACAGGTTGCGCGGGTTCGGCCAGCGGTACGACGGCAACTCCATCAGCAACGCGTGGTGCGTGGTGCGGCCGCCCATCAGCTTGAAGACCCACGCGACCGCCATCGCGCCGACGATGCCGGCGACATACAGCACGAACAGCGCGAGGCCCTGCAGGTTGAAGACGCCCGCGACGGTCTCGCGCGGCACGAAGGCCGAGATGATCAGCGCATAGACCGGCAGCCGCGCCGAACAGGTCATCAGCGGCGCGATCATGATCGTGACGATGCGGTCGCGCCAGTTGGCGATGGTGCGCGTGGCCATGATGCCGGGGATCGCGCATGCAAAGCTCGACAGTAGCGGGATGAACGACCGGCCGGACAGTCCGACGGTGCCCATCACGCGATCGAGCAGGAACGCGGCGCGCGGCAGGTAGCCGGAGTCTTCCAGCGCGAGGATGAACAGGAAGAGGATCAGGATCTGCGGCAGGAACACCAGCACGCTGCCCGCGCCGGCGATGACCCCGTCGACCATCAGGCTGCGGAAGATGCCGTCCGGCACCACATGGCCGACGCCCTGGCCGAGCCCGTCCATGGCCGCCTTGATCGCGTCCATCGGCCATTGGGCCCAGCTGAACACGGCCTGGAACATCAGGAACAGCGTGACGCCGAGAACCAGCATGCCCCACACCGGATGCAGCACGACCGCATCGATGGTGTCGTCGACGCGCGCGTCGATCGTGGGCTCGTGGGCTGCGATGGCGAGGATGCGGCGGACCTCGGCCTGTGCGGCCAGCACATCGTCGATCGACGCGTCGCGCCACGGCGCAGGAGGTTGCGCGTGCAACGGGGCATCGAGACCGCCGCTCGCCTCGATGCGCTCGATCAGATCGCGCGCACCGTCGCGCTGCACAGCCACGGTCTCGACCACCGGCATGCCGAGTTCGCGTTCGAGCGCGACCAGGTCGATCGCGATGCCGCGCTTCTTCGCGACGTCGCTCATGTTGAGCGCGAGCAGCATCGGCACGCCGAGACACCTGACCTCGACCACCATGCGCAGGTTGAGCTTGAGGTTGGTCGCGTCGGCGACGCAGACCAGCAGGTCGGGCCGTCCTTCGTCGGACCGCGTGCCGCGCACGACGTCGCGCGTGACCGTCTCGTCGACGCTGACCGCGTTCAGGCTGTAGGCGCCCGGCAGGTCGAGCACGCGAACCTGCCGGCCGGCCGGCGTGACGAAGCTGCCTTCCTTCCGCTCGACCGTGACGCCGGCGTAGTTGGCGACCTTCTGGCGGCTGCCGGTCAGCAGGTTGAACAGCGCGGTCTTGCCGCAGTTGGGATTGCCCAGCAGCGCGACGCGCAGGCCCGGGCTCATGACGGCGTCGCTCATGGCTGCCTCGTCACGGGTTGCCGTCGACCGGCAGGTCGGGCACGACGCGGATGAAGTCGGCCTCGTGGCGACGCATCGCGAACGTGCAGCCGCTCATGCTGCGACGCCCGCTGTCGGTGGCCGCGAGCCGCACGGCGATCGGCTGGCGTCCAGGATGTCCCTGCGCGATGACCCGCACCCGCTCGCCCGGTACGAAGCCGATCTCGATCAGCCGCAGCACCAGGTTGCGATCGGCATCGTTGTCGGTCGGCAGCACCGCGTGGATGGTCGCGAACCCGCCGATCGGCAGATCCGACAGCGCGATCGCGATCGGGTCGTCTGCCAGCGCGGCGCCGGCCGTGCGGGCTGTCGCGGGCGCAGCCAGCGCCCCGCCCGAGGCGGCCGCGGGCTCGGTGAAGGCCGAAACGGAATGGTCGAGCATCGTCATGGGCAATACGATCGGACAGGAACGAGAATGGTTTGCATTCGCAGTATAACCGTCACGCCCGCGGAAACGAGCGGTTCGTCCTTGCGCCCCCGAGCGCCGTCGCGAAGGGATCGCGGTCGTCGAGGCGGACGGGCGCCGCACGCTAGACTCGACCGATGCACAGCCTTTTGCGCGCATTCGTCGTCCTCGTCGCCCTTCTTTGCGGCGCTCCTGCCTGCGGAGCGATCGTGGTCCGCGACGACGCCGGTCTCGAGGTCTCGATCGACGCGCCTGCGCGACGCATCGTCAGCCTCGCGCCGCACATCACCGAACTGCTCTTCGAGATCGGCGCCGGCGACCGGCTGGTCGGCGCGACCGAATACAGCGACTTTCCCGACGCGGCGCAACGCATCCCGCGGGTCGGCGGACTGGGGGGCATCGACATCGAAGGCATCGTCGCGCTGAAACCCGACCTGGTCATCGCGTGGCTGAGCGGGACCTCGCAGGTGCAGTTGGACATCTTCAAGCGCCTGCACATCCCGGTGTATCGCAGCGAGCCGCATGTGCTCGACGATGTCGCGACGACGCTCACGCGCTTCGGCACGCTGACCGGACGGTCCGATGCGGCGCGCGAGGCCGCCGCGCGCTTCACGAGCGGCGTCGACGGGCTGCGCGCGACCTACGGAACCCGCGCGCCGGTGCGGGTCTTCTATCAGGTCTGGAACAAGCCGCTGATGACCGTCGGCGGACCGCAGTTGACGACCCAGGTGATCGAGCTGTGCGGTGGACGCAACGTGTTCGCGGCGCTGGCATCGCTGGCGCCGCAGGTCGATGTGGAGGCAGTGATCGCCGCCGACCCCCAGATCATCGTCACCACGTCGACGCGTACCGACCACGGCGTCGACATCGGGCAGTGGTCGGGTTGGACCGGCGTGTCGGCGGTCCGCGACCGCCGCTACCTGTTCCTGGACCCCGTGCTCATCTCCCGGCACACGTCGCGGATCCTGATCGGTGCGGGACAGCTCTGCCGCGCCGTCGATGCGGTGCGCAGCGCTGCCAGGCCTTAGGCATTTACCGGGCCGCTTCGGCCCGCGTCATTTCTGGCGCGGCACCCGTCCCATCAGGTAGAACTCGTCGTTCGGTCGCATGCCGGTCACGTTCGCGACGCGGTTCGACAGGCCGAAGAAGGCCGTGATGGCCGTGATGTCCCAGATGTCCTCGTCGTCGAAGCCGTGGTCGTGCAGCACGGCGTAGTCGCCGTCGTCGACCGTATCGGACGCGACGCAGACCTTGATCGCGAAATCGAGCATCGCCTTCTCGCGCGCGCCGATGTCGGCCTTCGCGTGGTTGACGGCGACCTGGTCGGCCAGCAGCGGCTGCTTGGAATACACGCGCACCAGCGCGCCGTGCGCGACCACGCAGTACAGGCAACGATTGCGGGCGCTGGTCGCGGTGACGATCATCTCGCGGTCGGCCTTCGTGAGGCTGCCGGTCTCCTTCTCCATCAACGCGTCGTGATAGGCGAAGAAGGCCCGGAACTCGGCCGGTCGATGGGCCAGCGCGACAAAGACGTTGGGCACGAAACCCGCCTTCTCCTGCACGGCAAGGATGCGCTGGCGGATGTCGTCGGGCAGGTCGGCCAACGCCGGGACCGGATAGCGGCTGATCGGCTTCGACGCGGCTGCCGCGGCAACGGGTTCGACGGGTGCGTTCATGCGTTCTCCTCGATGAATCGGCGCGGACGCCGTTGCCTCTCAGACCGTGACGCCCGACCGGTTGCCGGCCGCGGCCTTGCGGAACACGGCTTCCATCCGGTCGAGCATGCCTTCGATGCCGTGCCGTTCACGGACGATGGCGAGCGCATTGCGCGCCATCCGTTCGCGGCGCGGTACGTCCTGCTTCAGCGCCAGGATCGCGTCGCGCAACGCAGCGGCGTCTTCCTTGCGGACGATGCAGGCCGTGGCCGCGTCGGTATCGCCTGCGACCGCTTCGTACGCGACCTCGCCGATCGCGCCGGCGTCGGTGGTGATGACCGGTACGCCGCAGGCCATCGCCTGCAGGATCGCCTGCGGCACGCCCTCGTTCGCGTACGAAGGCAGCGCGAACAGGTCCAATGCGTGCAGCCATGGGATCACGTTGGGCTGGTTGCCGCCGAAGCGCACCTGCGCGCGGATGCCGAGCCGGTCGACCAGCGCCTCGAGCGCGTCGCGCTGCGGTCCGTCGCCGACGATGACAAGCCGCATCGGCTGCCGCCCGGGCCGCTCGTTGCCCTCACGGGCCAGTGCTTCCGCGAAACCTTCGATCAGGTAGCGATGGCCTTTCCAGCTGCGCAGGGTGGCGACGATGCCGACGACCAGCGCATCGTCGCCGGCGCCGACCGCGTTGCGCGCGGCCTTGCGATCGCGCGGCGACGGTGGGCGGAAGGCCTGCGTGTCGATGCCGGTCGGGATCGACAGCACCCGCGACGCGTCGAGATGCAGTCGCTCGACCAGTTGCTCGCGCAGCGACTCGCCGGTCGTGACGATATAGCGGGACGCATTGCGATAGAGCCAGCGACTGGCCAGGTTGTCGGGCACCGGCGCCGAGATGTGGCGGGTCCGCACGATCGGCGGCGCGCGCTTCAGCGAGGCCCACGCCAGCGCGGCGAGCCAGCTGTCGGTCGAGCTATGCGTGTTGATCACGTCGACCGGATGCGCGGCCAGCCAGTCGCGCAGCGCGCCAATCCCGCCGAGGCGCTTCCGTTGGATCGGCAACGCCGTGACCGGAACCCGATAGCGCGATGCCTCGGCGAAGATGCGCGCGGCGACCGGCGCGATCAGCGTCACGCGATGACCGCGTCCGATCATGCCGCGCGCCTCGGCGAGGATGCGCAGCTCCTGGCCGCCCCAACCGCACGACGATTCGGTGTGCACGATGTGCAGCGGCGGGGCAGGCGGAAGGCTCATGGAGGGTCCGACGTACGAAGCGAGATGCTTCAGGCTTCCGACATCGCCTCGACCGGCGGCATCGGCGGGCGGACGCTGTCGAGCGCGTACTGGATCCGATACAGCTTGGCGTAGATGCCGTCGGCGGCGAGCAGCGCCTTGTGCGTCCCGACCTCGACGATGCTGCCCTGGTCAAACACCGCGATCCGGTCGGCGCTCTCGATGGTCGACAGCCGATGGGCGATCACGACCGTCGTGCGTCCGCGCATCAGTTCGGAAAGCGCGGCCTGCACGTGGCGTTCGGACTCGGAGTCGAGTGCCGACGTCGCCTCGTCGAGGATCAGGATCGGCGCGTCCTTCAGCACCGCACGCGCGATCGCGAGCCGCTGCCGCTGCCCGCCCGACAGGCGCACGCCGTTCTCGCCGATCATCGTGTCAAAGCCGTCGGGCATGTCGTCGATGACGTGCGCGAGATGCGCGGCCTCGGCGGCCCGGCGCACGGCAGCGCGCAGCGGCTCGCCCTTGAGCCGCGTGAGCACGTCGCGGTTCGCGCCATACGCGATGTTGCTCGCGACCGTTTCGTTGAACAGTACGACGTCCTGGCTGACCATCGCGATCTGCTCGCGCAGGCTGGCCAGCGCGATCTGTTCGATCGGTGCACCGTCGATCAGGATGCGGCCCGCGGTCGCGTGATAGAAACGGGGAATGAGGTTGGCGAACGAGGTCTTGCCGCCGCCCGACGAGCCGACCAGCGCGATGGTCTCGCCGGCCGCGATGTCGAGGCTGATGCCGCGCAGCGCCGCGCGCCGCATGCGCGGCTCCCCGAGCCCCGCTTCGACGACCACCTCGTCGTCCTTGCGCACGATCGCTTCGTCGACGTAGCGCTGCTCGACGTCCTCGAAGCGGATCGCGCCGTGGGCGCGGCCGAGCTGGATCGTGCCGCGGTCGTCCTCGACGTGCTCGTCGATCAGCGCGAACACGCCTTCGGCCGCAGCGAGCCCGCGCTCGAGCGGCCCGCTGATCTCGGCGAGCTGCTTCATCGGCGCGAGCAGGAAGGTAGTGGTGGCGACGAAGGACACGAAGGTGCCGGCGGTCATCGTGCCGGCCCGCGCGAGGTCGAGCGCGAAATAGATCATGCAGGCCACCGCGAGCGCCATCAGCAGTTGCGTGACGGGCACGGTCACTGAGCTGGTCACGCTGATGCGCATCGCGTTGCCGCGCAGGCGATCGACGGTGCGCCCGAAGCTCGAACGCGCGTCGGACTCGCCGCCGTAGATCTTCACGACCTTCTGGCAGTCGATGGTTTCCTGTACGACGCGGGTCAGCTCGCCGGTCATGTGCATGTTCTTTCGCGACAGCTCGCGCATGCGCCGCGACAGCTTGCGGACGATGAAGGTCACGGCCGGCAGCACGGTGATGGTGAATAGCGTCAGCCGCCAGTTCAGCCACAGCAGCGTGCCCATCAGCCACAGGCAGGTGAAGCCGTTGCGCACGACGCTGGTGACGACGCCGGTCGTGCTCTGCATCACGTTCTGGGCTTCGAAGACGAGCCGCGACACCAGGCTCGACGACGTGTGGACGTCGAAGTAGCGCGTCGGCAGCGCGACCAGGCGGTCGAACATCTCGACCCGCAGCGTGTTCAGCACCCGATTGCCGATATAGGCCATCGCATACGAATTGAGGAACGTGAAGACCCCGCGCACGACGAACAGCCCGACGATGGCCGCGGGATAGACCCAAATGTCGTGGTCGGCCGTCGCGGTGAAGCCGCGGTCGACGAGCGGCTTCAGCAAGGCGCCGAATGCCGCGTCGGTGGTCGACGCGATGACCGAGCACAGCGTGCCGACGATGAAGATGCCCTTGTACGGCTTGATGTAGCCGAGGAGGCGGCGGAACAGCGGCGCCGATCGTGTCGAAGCGAGACGCTCCGCCTTGGCGGCCGGGGGGGCTCTATCGGCTTGGTCGGGAGACGAGGGATCGGCCATGCGGTCGGGTCGCAGCGGTGACGGCGTGAGCGGTGTCGCACGCGACGTGCGGTCGCTGTCCAGCCGCATCAGGAAGCCGGCGAGTTTAGCACCGGGCCGCTGGCCCTCTGTCTGTGTCGGCGCGCCATCAGCGGCGCGCGAGCACCGCGCGATACAGGGCGATCAAGGCCATCGACAGCGCGGCCAGCGAATGCGGCGCGGCCGCTTGCCGGGCCGCGCTGCGCATCACGGCACGACGATTCGCATGACAATCGCCGGCGATCTGCATCGCGACGGTCAGCGCCTCGTGCTCGCCGGCCGGGACGACCCACCCGCTGATGTCCTCCTCGAGGATCTCGGCGGCACCGCACGCGTCGGTCGCGATCACCGGCAGGCCGCAGGCCAGCGCTTCGAGGACGGCATTTGGGAACGGGTCGTAGAGCGTCGGCGCGAGCAGGATGTCGGCCATCGCGTAGTAAGGCAGCGGGTCCATCACCGAGCCGACGAAGCGGACGCGGCCGGCGACGCCGAGGCGCGTCGCATCCGCCTCATAGCGCACCCGGTGCTTGTCGTCGCCGACCACGACCAACGCCGCGTCGGAGCAGTCGCGGAGCGCGCGAAGAGCGGGGCCGACGCCCTTGCGTTCGAAGCCCGAACCGACCATCACGAAGACCGTCGCGTCCGCGGCGATGCCCAGCCGGTCGCGCAACGGCTCGCGATGGATCGCCGCCGCGTCCGGGTGGAAGCGTTCGAGGTCCACGCCGTTGCGGATCAGCACGAGCTTGTGGGCTGCGATCGCGAAGCGATCGACGATCTCGCGGCGGACCATCTCCGAATTGCAGATCACGACGTGCAGCGACGGGTCCTCGAACATCGCACGCTCGACGCGCGTCAGGTAGCGATGGTGGGGATTGAACGCGATGGCCACGCGCGTCGATGCGCCGGCCGCCCGCGCGCGCCGGTCCAGCCACGCCGCATGGACCCCGTCGCCGGCGCGATAGATCGGCAGGCCGACGATACGTTCGTGGCTCTGCACGAGGTCGAAGCGTTCGTCGCGCAGGTGGCGATGGACGGCGGTCGCGAACGACGCGTCGCGCCAGACGCTGCCGACATAGAAGGGATCGCAACGCACCAGCCGCACCGGGGTCGACAGCGCCTCGCCGTCCTGCCAGCGACGCGCGAGCACGGCCACCTCGATGGTCTGGTCGCGATCGGCCGCCAGCGCACCCAGCGCGCGCGCCGCGAAGCGCTCGGCGCCGCCGTAAGGGTTGTAGCGCGCGCGAACCAGTGCGATCTTCATCGCAGGCGACCGTCCGAGTCGATCGGTCGATCGACGGCCACGCTCATGCGAAGCGCAACGGGTAGCGCGCTCCGTCCACCTCGCGCGTCAGGTCGTCGATGGCCGCGAGCACGGTGCCGACCGGCAGCGTGACGAGGCAGTCGCTGATCTTCCCGCCACCGCAACCGTCCTGCCCGCACGGCCGACAGGCGTGGCTGTCGCTGCACACGACGCGATGGGTGACGCGCCACGGCCCCCAGTTGAATGCTCCGGAAGGCCCGAACAACGCGACCGTCGGCGTTCCCATCGCCGCGGCGATGTGCATCGGCGCCGAGTCGATGCCGACGAACAGTCGTGCCTTCGCAATCACCGCGGCGAGACGGTTCAGCGTGCCGTCGTCGGTGGCCAGCTTCAGCCGCTCGACCGGCACGCCGGGACTCGCGTGCACGGCCGCGACGATGGCCGCGATCATCGCGCGCTCGCGGTCGTCGGGCGCGCACGACAGCACGACGGTCTCGCCCCGACGCAGCAGGCTGGCGATCAGCGCGGCGTTGTTCGCGACCGACCAGCACTTGAAGGACCAGCGCGACGTGGGCTGCATCGCGATGAACGGCCCGTCGACACCGAGCCGGGCCAGCAAGCCGTCTGCCTCGCGTTCGCCCTGCTCGCCGGCGACCATCTTCAGCGGCGGCGGCGCGTCGATGGCGAGCCCGAGGCGACGCAGCGCATCGAGGTTCTGGTCGACCGTGTGACGCCGCGCGAGCGCCGCGCCGGGACCGACCGAAGAGGCATTCGCGTAGCGATGCGTGAAGCTGGCCTTCCAGAACGCCGCAGCGATGCCGGTCTCGTCGCGCAGCCGCGGCGCAACGGCATGACGCGGCGCCAGCGCGCGCGCGAGCCACGCGCCGCGACGGTGGTCGGTGAGGTGGATCACGAGGTCGTAGCGGCGCTCCTTCAGCGCCGACAGCAGCCGCCACTCGGCGCGCGCGTGATTCACAGCGCCGGCCTTCTTCCACCCGCGATCGATCGTGTGGATCTTCGTCAGGTCGGGATTGAACGCGAGCATCGGCAGCGTCTCGCGGTAGATTAGCGCGTCGATTTCGGCCTGCGGCGCGGCCTGCCGCAGGGCCGTGTGGACCGGCGACGTCAGCAGCACGTCGCCGTGATGCCGCAGCATCACCACGAGGACGCGACGCAGCGATGCGAAGTCGATGGCGTCCGCGGGTCGCTGGAAAGCCGCGGCGACGCCGCTCATCCGTAGACGAAGTGCACGTTCTCGGGCGCGAGCCACTCGCCGAGCCCGCCGACCAGGCCGTCGTCGGCGATCACCCGCCAGCCTTCGCCCAGATCGATCTCGCAGCGTGCGCCGGGCGACGCGTGCGACGTGCAGTACGAGATGGTGATGCGACACCCCGGGTCGGCCGCCGCCATCGCGTCGGCGGTCGTGGCCTGGTTGGCACGAT
The DNA here is from genome assembly GCA_038245975.1 of Burkholderiales bacterium. GTDB lineage: Bacteria > Pseudomonadota > Gammaproteobacteria > Burkholderiales > Burkholderiaceae_D > CAHJXF01. The sequence continues at coordinate 7,579 of JBBRRW010000048.1, read as the reverse complement.
AGGCCGACAGCAGATGTCGCAGGCGGACCGCATCGGACGCGCCGTTCATCGACAGCCGCAGTCCGCGTGCGTAGCGCCCGCGCGCCATCGCGAGGTCGAGGACGGAGTCGGCGGCCATCCGCATGCCGCCGGAGAAATCGTCGTTCTTGACGACGCCCGTCAGGATGACGAGTTCGTCCTCCTTCAGCCGCGTTCGATGCTGGTCGGACAGCTGGCTGTAGAGCGTCACTTCGAGCTGGGCGCTCGCGTCGTCGAGCGTGACGATCAGCATCTTGCCGCGCCGGGTCATCGTGGTGCGGCAGGCCGCGACGATGCCGGCTACGGTCTGCGGCTCGCGCGACGCGTTGAGCGTGGCGATCGGCGTGCGCGCGAAGCGCCGTACCTCGGCCTCGAAGCCCTTGAAAAGATGGCCCGAGAAGTAGAAGCCGAGCGCGAGCTTCTCTTCGGCGAGTGCCTGCTTCTCGGTCCACGCGGGAACACGGACGGGCTCCGGTCGATGCGCCGCCTCGTCGAGGCCGCCGAACAGGCTGACCTGGTTGACGTGAATCTCGGCATGCTCGGCCGCATCCATCGCGCGACCGATCGACGCGAACACCGATGCCCTGCCCGTCCGCCCTTCCGGCGACAGCAGGTCGAGCGCGCCGGCGCGCACCAGCGCCTCGACCACGCGGCGATTGACGAGCCGCTTATCGACCCGCGCACACAGGTCGAACACGTCGACGAAGGGGCCGTTGACGCGTGCGGCGACGATCGCGTCGATGGCGGCGGCGCCGGTGCCCTTGATCGCGCAGAGGCCGTAACGGATCGCATCGGCGCGGCCGCCGGCCTTCGTCGTGCGCACCGGCATGAAGTGCGCGTCGGAGGCGTTCAGATCGGGCGCGAGGACCGTGAGTCCATGGTGCCGCGCGTCCTCGATCAGCGACTTGACCTTGTCGGTGTCGTCCTGCGCCGCCGAGAGGTTGGCGGCCATGAACTCGGCCGCGAAGTGCACCTTCAGCCACGCGGTCTGGACGGCCAGCAGCGAATACGCGGCGGCATGCGCCTTGTTGAAGCCGTAGCCGGCGAACTTCTCCATCAGGTCGAAGATCTCGTTCGCCTTGGCCCGCGTGACGCCGTTCTTGTGGGCACCTTCGCCGAAGATCACGCGGTGCGTGGCCATCTCGTCGGCCTTCTTCTTGCCCATCGCGCGGCGCAGCAGGTCGGCGCCGCCGAGCGAATAGCCACCGATGATCTGGGCCATCTGCATGACCTGCTCCTGGTAGACCATGATCCCATAGGTCTCTTCGAGGATGGCCTTGACGCGCGGGTCCGGGTATTCGAAGCGCTCGCCCTTCTTGCGGGCGATGAAGTCGGGGATCAGGTCCATCGGGCCCGGCCGGTACAGCGCGTTGAGGGCGACGATGTCGCCGAAGCGATCGGGCCGCGCCTCGAGCAGCATCCGGCGCATGCCCGGACTTTCGAACTGAAACACCGCGACCGTCTCGGCCTTGCGGAACAGCTCGTAGGCGCGCGGATCGTCGAGCGGGATGCCTTCGAGCGTGAAGGCCTGCTGGTCGTCGTAGAGCCGGCGGATGTGCGCCATGGTCCAGTCGAGGATGGTCAGCGTGGTCAGGCCCAGGAAGTCGAACTTGACCAGGCCCGCGCTCTCGACGTCGTCCTTGTCGTACTGGCTGACGACGTTGTTGGCCGCGTCGTGCGAGCCCGGCTGCGCGTACAGCGGCGTGAAGTCGGTCAGCTTACCCGGGGCGATCAGCACGCCGCCCGCGTGCATGCCGACGTTGCGCGTGATGCCCTCGACCTGCTCGGCCAGCGCCAGCACCGAGCGAACCTCGTCCTCGTTGGCCTCGCGCTCGGCCAGCAGCGGCTCTTCCTTCCGCGCATCGGCGATGGTGACGAGCCGGCCCGGCTTGAACGGGATCAGCTTCGCGATGCCGTCGACGAAGTTGTACGGCAGGTCGAGCACGCGACCGACGTCGCGGATCGCGGCCTTGGCGGCCATCGTGCCGAAGGTGGCGATCTGCGCGACCGACTCGGCGCCGTATTTCTTCTTCACGTAGTCGATGACGGTGTCGCGGCCTTCCTGGCAGAAGTCGATGTCGAAGTCGGGCATCGACACGCGTTCCGGATTGAGGAAGCGTTCGAACAACAGGTTGTAGGCCAGCGGGTCGAGGTCGGTGATGCCGAGCGAATAGGCGACCAGCGATCCCGCGCCGGAGCCGCGGCCCGGCCCCACCGGCACGCCGTTGTTCTTGGCCCAGTTGATGAAGTCCGCGACGATCAGGAAGTAGCCGGGGAAGCCCATCTTCGAGATGGTCCCGGCCTCGAACGCGAGGCGCGTCGTATATCGCGGACGCGCAGTCTCGCGCGCCGCGGTGTCGGGATACAGATGGGCGAGGCGCTTCTCGAGGCCGGCTTCGGCTTCGAGCAGCAGATGCTCGTCGAGGGTGCGGCCGGCCGGCGTCGGAAACATCGGCAGACGCGGCTTGTTGAGCTGCAGCTCGAGGCTGCAGCGCTTGGCGATTTCGACGGCATTGACGGTCGCCGACGGAATGTCTGCGAACAGCGTCGCCATTTCGTCCTGCGTCTTCAGGTACTGCTCGGCGGTGAAGCGGCGTACGCGACGCGGGTTGGCAAGCATCTCGCCTTCGGCGATACAGGTGCGCGCCTCATGCGCGATGAACTCCGCCTTCGTCAGGAACTGCACCGGGTGCGTCGCGACGACCGGCAGCCCGAGCTCGTCGGCGAGCGATACCGCCGCGTCGATGTAGCTCTCGGCGTCGGCCTGGCCGTAGCGCTGCAGCTCGATGTAGAACGCGCCGGGAAAGCGGTCGGACCAGCGCTTCGCCTGCTGCGTGGCCTGGGCATGCCGACCGCCGGCCAGCGCAAGGCCGATATCGCCGCTCTGAGCGCCGGACAACGCGATCAGCCCGGCGGTCCCGACTTCGGCGAACCATTCGAAGCGCAACTCGGCACGGCCCTGCCCGGCGTTCTCTAGATAGCCGCGCGACAGCAGTTCGCACAGGGCCAGGTAGCCGCGTGGATCGCGCGCCAGCAGCAGCGCGCGACTGGCGACGCGATGGGCGCCTTCGCCTTCGCCGCTGATCCACACGTCGCATCCGGCGATCGGCTTGACCCCGGCGGCGCGCGCCGCCTTGTAGAAGCGGACGAGGCCGAAAAGATTGGACAGGTCGGTCAGCGCGAGCGCCGGCTGCGCGTCCTTCGCCGCGGCCGTCACGGCGCTGTCGATCCGCACAATGCCGTCCGAAATGGAATATTCGGAATGCATCCGCAGATGAACGAAGCGCGGGTCCTGCCGAGGGTCGGGTGTTGCGAGGTCAGCCATACGGCATTTTAGCGTGCGGGGTCGGCGCATGGACCCGTGATGCATGCAGCGGGCGGTCTTGCCGAGCGCCGGCTTCTATAATCGCGCCCCGTGTCCGTCCTCAACATCGCCGCCTATCGCTTCGTGCCCCTGCGGGATCCCGCATCGTGGATCGCCGCGCTGCGCGAACGCTGCGAGGCGCTCGCCCTGAAGGGCACGATCATCGTGGCGACCGAGGGTCTCAACCTGTTTCTCGCGGGCGAAGAGCGTCCCGTCGACGACTTCGTGCGCTGGCTGGAGAGCGACCCGCGCTTCGTCGACGACACCGGTTCCCCGGCCTTCGCGAACCTCGACGTCAAGCGGAGCCGGTCGGACACGCAGCCGTTCGGTCGCCTGCGCGTGAAGCACAAGCCCGAGATCGTCACGATGCGCAGGCCGAGCGTCCGGCCCGACGCGGAACGCGCGGCCGCGATCGACCCGCAACGCCTCGCTGCCTGGCTGGCCGACGGCCAAGATGACGAGGGCCGACCGGTGGTGCTGCTCGACACGCGCAACGCCTTCGAGGTCTTCCACGGCACCTTCGAAGGCGCCCGCCATCTGGCACTCTCGCGCTTCGACGCGTTTCCCGATGCCGTGGACGCGCTGCGCGACGAACTCGGGGACCAGACCATCGTCACCTTCTGTACCGGCGGCATCCGCTGCGAGAAGGCGGCGCTCTACATGCGCGACGCCGGATTCGCGCGCGTCGTGCAGCTCGACGGCGGCATCCTCAACTACTTCGACAAGGTCGGCGATGCGCACTGGCAGGGTGAATGCTTCGTCTTCGACGAGCGCATCGCGCTGGGCGCCGACCTGAACAGCGCGTCGCACCGCAAGCCGCAGGCCGACGGCGACTAGGCGGCCGCCAAAGGTCCACGGGCGTCGACCAGCGCGTCGAGTTCGGCGGCGCTGAATCCCGCCGCCCTGCGTGCCTCGAGGTTGAACGGTCCGCGCAACTGCGGCGCCCGGTAGCGGGTGGTCAGCACTGCGTAGGTCGCCAGCGGGTCGAGACCGTCCCGCTCGCACAGCCACGCATACCAGCGGTTGCCGACCCGCACGTGTCCGATCTCGTCGCGCAGGATGCGATCGATGATCGCGGCGCCCGCGCGATCCCCGGCCGACGCGAGCTTGTGCCGGACCGCCGGCGACGCATCGAGTCCACGCGCCTCGAGCGTGCGCGGCACCAGAGCCACGCGCGCAACCACATCGTCCCGCGTGCGTTCCGCCATTTCCCACAGCGCGTTGTGCGCCGGGAAGTCGCCGTAGCGATGCCCGAGCGTCGCGAGATGCGCACGCAGCAGCTCGAAGTGCAGCGCCTCTTCCTGCATCACGCGAAACCAGTCGCGATGGAATTCGTCGGGGAGGTCCGCGAAGCGCCAGCAGGCATCGGCGGCCAGATCGATCGCGTTGAGCTCGATGTGCGCGAGCGCATGAATGAGGATCGCGCGTCCTTCCGCGGTGGCGACCGAACGCAGCCCGACCTCGGTCGGCGGCACCAGGACGGGAAGCGCGGGGCGGCCGGGAATCCCGGCCGGAGCGCGCAGGTCGAGAGGCGAACCGGACGTCGCGGTGGCGTCCGCGGCACGCGCCCGCGCCGCCTTGCGGTCGGGGTTGCATTCCAGCAGAACGGACAAAGCTTGGTGCCGCAGCGTGGTCATCGGTCGGGCCGGTCCCCGGTCAGTACAATTGGAATGCCTCTGCTTCGGCCGCCGCGTCGGCATCGACGGCCGATCCGTTTGCAACGCGAACCGACTCCCCCAACGGAACACAACGAATGGCCATCTACAAGCTTGGAGAACGTGTGCCCGAGGTCGCCGCGAGCGCTTATGTCCACGAGAGCGCGACCGTCGTGGGCAGCGTGACGCTCGGCGAACACGTGAGCATCTGGCCCCAGGCGGTCGTGCGTGGCGACGGCTCGCCGATCACGATCGGCGCAAGAAGCAACGTGCAGGACGGCTCCATTCTGCACGTCGACGAAGGCGTGCCGCTGACGATCGGCGAAGACGTGACCATCGGCCACCAGGTCATGCTGCACGGCTGCACCATCGGCGACGGCAGCCTGATCGGCATCCAGGCGGTCATTCTCAACGGCGCGGTGATCGGCAACGGTTGTCTCGTCGGCGCCGGCTCGCTCGTCACCGAAGGCAAGGTCTTTCCCGACAACGTCATGATCCTCGGCAGACCGGCCCGCGTGATCCGCGAGCTCGGGCCGAAAGACGTCGAACGCGTCCGCCACGGGGCGACGCACTACGTCGCCGAAGCCGCCCGCTACCGCGAACATGCCGTGCGGATCGATCGGCCGGGATCGGCGGAGGCCCTGCCATGAGCGACACGCTGCACAAGTTCCTGTTCGATGCCGGCTCGAGCACGCGTTCGCCGGTCCGCGGCGAGATCGTCTCGCTCGCCGCGACTTGGCGGCAGATCAAGGAGCGTCACGACTATCCGGAACCGGTCTTGAAGATGCTCGGCGAACTGGTAGCCGCCAGCGCCCTGCTGTCGGCCAATCTCAAGTTCAACGGCGCTCTGATCATGCAGATCCACGGCGACGGCCCGGTGCGCCTGCTGGTGGTCGAATGCAACGCCGACCTGACCGTGCGCGCGACCGTCAAGCTGTCGTCGAATCAGCCGATCGCCGACGACGCCACGTTCACCGATCTGGTCAATGCGGGAGGCGAAGGCCGCTTCGCGATCACGCTCGACCCGCGCGACCGCTCGCAGGGCCAGCAGCCGTACCAGGGCATCGTGCCTCTGGAAGGCGACACGGTCGCGGCGGCGCTGGAGGGCTACATGCGCCGGTCCGAGCAGCTGCACACCCAGCTCTGGCTCGCCGCCGACGGCGAACACGCCAACGGCCTGCTGCTGCAGAAGCTGCCGCTGGAGGGCGGAGGGACGAGCACGGTGTTCGACCCGGACGCCGAGACGCGTGCCGAAGAGGTCTGGGAGCGCGCGATCACGTTCGCCAACACGCTCGAGCGCGACGAGTTACTCGGCGTCGATCCGCCGACGCTGATGCGCCGGCTGTTCTGGGAGGAGACGCTGGCGGTCTACGACCCGGTGCCCTGCGCCTTCCGGTGCAGTTGCACGCGCGAGCGCGTCGCGGCGATGCTGGTGTCGCTCGGCGAACGCGAAGTCGACGACACGCTGGTCGAGATGGGCGGCATCCACGTCGACTGCGAGTTCTGCAACAAGAGTTACGACTTCGACAGGGTCGATTGCGCCCAGCTCTTCGCCACTTCCAATACGATGGACGGGCTCAGAGCGCCGGTACAGCAACGCCACTGACCATCCGTCAGCTCGAAGTGAACCCGGGGACATTCCGTCGCTCGAACGGTGCTGCACGAAGCCCGAGGCAAAGGAACACATCATGCGTAGCTATTCATTGTTTTCCGCTGCAGCCGTAGCGTTCGCTCTCACCGGATGCGTTTCGTATCCGGTCTATCAGCCGGTGCCGGTCGCCCGCCTGACGCCGGCGCAGAGCGCCGCACTGGCCTCCCGCCCGATCGACCAGGCGGAGCAGGACCGCTACGCGGCGGCGGATGCCGAGGTACAGCGCGAGGACTTCGAGGCCCAGCGTCAGCAGCGCTATACCTACGCCTATCCGGCCTATCCCGCCTACTCGTATGGCTACTACGGCTACCCCGCCCCGTACTACGGCGGCTTCTACCCGTGGTATCCGGGACTGTCGCTGTCGTTCGGATTCCGCAGCGGCGGCTACTACCGGGGCGGCTACCGCGGTGGTTATCACGGCGGCGGATTCCGCGGACACGGCTGGTAGCAGAAGGCCGACTCGCAGCCGGCCTTTTTTTTGGTTCAGTCGGGCGCTTCGCCGGTCTTCTCGCCGTCCCAATAATCCCTTACCCCTTCGGTCGACAGGATCATGCGACCGGCGCTGCGGACCATCACCTTGCCCGAGTCCGGATAGAAGCAGACATCGTCCGGGGAGCGCTGTCCGATCACCAGGTAGCGACACGGCTCGTCGCCATCGTTGACAATGCAATGCCCCAGCGGGCGTCCCGCGGGGAAGCAGACGTAGTCGCCGGCCTTGACGGCATGGCGCTCGTCGCCGAGGCGCAGGACGGCACGCCCGGCCAGGAACCACATGTGCTCCTCCTCGTGGGTGTGCCAGTGCAACGGCACGGACTGCCGGTGCGGCGGCAGTTCTTCGATCAGGACGCCGACCCGCGAACCGCCGGCGAGCGAACCGAGCGGCTTGACGCG
>JBBRRW010000047.1:0-17529 GCA_038245975.1 Burkholderiales bacterium | reverse complement strand
GCGAGCCGAGACTCGCGGGATCTCCGGGCTTCGTCAGACGACGACGAATCCCGCTTGCCGTCGCTAACGCTTACGGCCGGCCGCCCGTCGGGAAGGGCCATGCAGCGGCCGGGTTGAGGGCCGTCTTGACCGCAGGCGCCGTGGTCGACATGCCGGGCATCGCAGGCTTCTTCGCTACAGCCTTCTTGGCAGGTGCCTTGGCGACAGCCTTCTTGGCGGGCACCTTCTTCGCAGGGGCCTTCTTGGAAGGGGCCTTCTTCGCTACCTTCTTGGCGACCTTCTTCGCAGGCGCCTTCTTGGCAACCTTCTTGGCAACCTTCTTGGCAGGCGCTTTCTTGGCGACCTTCTTCGCGACCTTCTTGGCCGGGGCCTTCTTGGCAACCTTCTTCGCTACTTTCTTGGCAGGCGCCTTCTTGGCGACCTTCTTCGCTACCTTTTTCGCAGTCGCCTTCTTTGCGACTTTCTTGGCGGCTACTTTCTTCGCTGGTGCCTTCTTGGCCACGGCTTTCTTCGTGACCTTCTTTGCTGCTGCCATGTGAAACTCCTTTACATGCGGGTTGAAGAAACCCGTCCCTCAAGTCGCGTCGCTCGACACAGTCGAAGGTACGGATTATTCATCGGCGCAAACAGCGGCATATCGCTAGCCGTCCATCTGTTTACGCTAATGAATTCGGCACTTGGCCCGCTGAATCGACGGCTCGGCTGGAAGCCAAACCGACGATTCAATCGGCCAAAAAAAACGCCGGCAACGAGGCCGGCATCAATCAGTAAATTGGAGTGCTTCAAGGCGAACTGCCGAGCGAAATCGGAGGGGAAGGCTATTTTTGCCGGAGACACGGCCGTCACGCGCGAATCGCGAAGCGAAAAGAAAAGACGGTCGTGACGTTTGTGCATGCGGGCTTACGCTTCCACTCCTCGGTTGCGAATCGATCCCTGGCAATGATCGATCGCTGGCGTGATTCAGACTCGATGATTGCGCGGAATCGACGGAGCCGGTCGTCCTGCAGCTCCTACTCCCAACTCAGCGCACCACCGGTTTGATATTCGATGACTCGCGTCTCGAAGAAATTTCTTTCCTTCTTCAAGTCGATCATCTCCGCCATCCACGGAAACGGATTGTCCTCTTGCGCGAATAGGGGGTCAATACCAATCTGTTGACAACGACGATTTGCAATGAACCGCAAATAGCCTTTGAACATCGGCGCGTTCATTCCCAGGACCCCGCGCGGCATCGTGTCTTCGGCATACGCGTACTCGAGATCGACGCCCTGCTTGAACAACACGCGAATCTCGTCCTTGAATTCGGCCGTCCACAACTGCGGATTTTCGAGCTTGATCGTGTTGACCAGATCGATGCCGAAGCTGCAATGCATCGACTCGTCGCGCAGGATGTACTGGTACTGCTCGGCCGCGCCGGTCATCTTGTTCTGACGTCCGAGCGCGAGGATCTGCGTGAAGCCCACATAGAAGAACAGGCCTTCCATCAGACACGAGAAGACGATCAGCGACTTCAACAGTTTCTGGTCGTTCTCGATGGTCCCGGTCTGGAAGCCCGGGTCCGTCAGAACGTTGATGAACGGGATCAGGAACTCGTCCTTGGCACGGATCGACGGGACCTCGTGATAGGCATTGAAGATCTCGCCTTCTTCGAGGCCGAGCGACTCGACGATGTACTGATAGGCGTGCGTGTGGATCGCTTCCTCGAACGCCTGACGCAACAGGTACTGCCGACATTCGGGTGCGGTGATGTGGCGATAGGTACCCAGCACGATGTTGTTCGCAGCCAACGAATCGGCCGTCACGAAGAAGCCGAGGTTGCGCTTGACGACACGCCGCTCGTCTTCGGTCAGTCCGTTGGGGTTCTTCCACAACGCGATGTCGCGCGACATGTTGATCTCTTGGGGCATCCAGTGATTGGCGCAGCCCGCGAGATATTTCTCCCATGCCCACTTGTACTTGAACGGCACGAGCTGGTTGACGTCGGTCGCACCGTTGATGATCCGCTTGTCCGATGCACGGACCCGTCCTTCGGGCACAGCCGCCGCATCGTTGGCCGGCACGGCCTGCTCGTGCTGTACGCGCGCATCCGCACGCGGCGCCTGCACGTCGCCAACGGCAGCGACGACCGGTGTGCGTGCGGCCGGCGTCATCCTCGGTTCTTCATCCCACGAAAGCATAGACATACCTTTTCCATTCCTCTGATGTTCTCGATGTCACCGCGACCGCGATCCGGTGGACCACGGTCGCCGGGCCTGCGTTACTGGCAAGCCTCGCATTCCTCGAAGCCGGAGTCACCGGGCTTCAACATGCAGACCACGCCCATGACCTCGGGTTCCGGTAAGGTCGATGCCGCCGCATAAGCGGTCGATGCGCCCGATGCGCGCGTCGCGTTGCCGCCGTCGACGGCAACCGCATTGAGTTCGCCGCCGCGACCGGTGGACTTCTCGGCGCTGGATGCGGACATCGTGCGCAGGTAGTACGTGGTCTTCAGGCCACGCAGCCATGCCAACCGATAGGTCTCGTCGAGCTTCTTGCCCGACGCGCCGGCCATGTAGATGTTCAACGACTGCGCCTGGTCTATCCACTTCTGGCGACGCGAAGCCGCCTCGACCAGCCACGTTGTCTCGACTTCGAACGCGGTCGCGTAGATGGCCCGCAACGGCGCCGGGATGCGATCGATCTTGGCCACGCCGCCATCGAAGAACTTGAGGTCGGCGACCATCACTTCGTCCCACAGGTTCAGCTTCTTCAGGTCGCGGACGAGATAGTCGTTGACGATGGTGAATTCGCCGGACAGGTTGGACTTGACGTAGACGTTCTGGAACGTGGGCTCGATGCAGGCCGACACGCCGATGATGTTGGAAATGGTGGCCGTCGGCGCGATCGCCACGCAGTTGGAATTGCGCATGCCGAATTGCGCGATGCGGGCACGCAACGCATCCCAGTCCATCGTGGCGCTGTTGTCGACTTCGACGAAGCCGCCGCGCTCCTGGCGCAGCAGGTCCACCGAGTCGTGCGGCAGGATGCCGCGATCCCACAGCGAGCCGCGATAGCTCGAGTAGCGACCGCGTTCTTCGGCGAGTTCGGTCGACGCCCAGTAGGCGTAATAGCAGACCGCTTCCATCGACCGATCGGCAAACTCGACCGCGTCGTTCGAAGCGTACGACTTGCGCTGCAGGTGCAGGCAGTCCTGGAAGCCCATGATGCCGAGACCCACCGGACGATGCCGGAGGTTCGAGTCGCGCGCCTTCTTGACCGCGTAGTAATTGATGTCGATCACGTTGTCGAGCATGCGCATCGCGACGTGCGTGGTGCGCTGGAGCTTGGCGTGATCGAGCGTCCATTCGCCGTCGGCGCCCTGGGTCATGTGCGCGACCAGGTTCACCGAACCCAGGTTGCAGACCGCGATCTCGCTCGCGTTGGTGTTGAGCGTGATCTCGGTGCACAGGTTGGACGAGTGCACGACACCGACATGCGACTGCGGCGAACGGATGTTGCACGGATCCTTGAAGGTAATCCACGGATGGCCGGTCTCGAACAGCATCGACAGCATCTTCCGCCACAGCGACTGTGCCGGCAGCGTCTTGGACAGCTTGATGTCACCACGCTTCGCGCGCTCTTCGTAGCGGACATAGGCCTCTTCGAACGCGCGGCCGACCTTGTCGTGCAGGTCCGGCACGTCGGACGGCGAGAACAGCGTCCACGCGCCGCCTTCGGTGACACGCTTCATGAACAGGTCGGGAATCCAGTTGGCCGTGTTCATGTCGTGCGTGCGACGACGGTCGTCGCCGGTGTTCTTGCGCAGCTCGAGGAACTCCTCGATGTCGAGGTGCCAGGTCTCGAGATAGGTGCAGACCGCGCCCTTGCGCTTGCCGCCCTGATTGACCGCGAGCGCGGTGTCGTTGACGACCTTGAGGAACGGCACGACGCCCTGCGACTCGCCGTTGGTGCCCTTGATGTGCGAACCCATCGCGCGGACCGGCGTCCAGTCGTTGCCGAGACCGCCGGCGTACTTGGCCAGCAGCGCGTTTTCCTTGATGGCCTCGTAGATGCCGTCGAGGTCGTCGTTGACGGTCGACAGGTAGCAAGACGAGAGTTGCGAATGGCGCGTGCCCGCGTTGAACAGCGTCGGCGTCGAGCTCATGAAGTCGAAGCTGGACAGCAGTTCATAGAACTCGATGGCGCGGCTCTCGCGGTCGATCTCGTTCAGCGCGAGGCCCATGGCCACGCGCATGAAGAACGCCTGCGGCAACTCGATGCGCCGGCCCTCCGGCGAATAGGCGTCGCCGCGGTCGATCAGGAAGTAGCGGTCGTACAGGGTCTGCAGGCCGAGGTAGCCGAACTGCAGGTCGCGCTGGGCATCGAGAGCCGCGCCGAGCCGCTTCAGGTCGTATTGCCCGAGCTTCTCGTCGAGCAGCTCGATGTCGATGCCGCGCTTGATGAATTGGGGGAAGTAGTCGATGTACTTGTCGGCCATCGCGAACTGGTCGACCTCGACACCCAGCGTCTCCTTGCGCATCGTGTGCAGCAACAGCCGCGCGGTGACGATGCTGTAGGCCGGGTCCTTCTCGAACTGCGAGCGCGCCGCGAGGATCGCGGACTTGTGGACCTCTTCGATCGGCACGCCATCGTAGAGGTTCTTGATGGTCTCGGCGACGATGACGTCGGCATTGACGGCCTGGTAGGACGGCGTGTTCAGTCCGTCGCAGGCGGCATCGACCAGCGCCCGGATGCGGCCGGCGTCGAACAGGACGCGGACGCCGTTCTCGGTGACATGCAGCGCGACTTCGGGGACGGACTTGTTCTTGCGCGCTTCGGCCCGATCGGCCGCGCGCTTCTCGCGATAGAGCACATAGGCACGCGCGACTTCCTGCTCGCCGGAGCGCATCAGCGCGAGCTCGACCTGGTCCTGGATGTCTTCGATGTGGAACATGCCGCCGGACGGCATGCGGCGCAGCAGCGACGTGACCACCGACCCCGTGAGCGTCTCGACCAGCTCGCGGACGCGGGCCGAATTGGCGCTCTGGCCGCCGTTGACGGCCAGGAAGGCCTTGGTCATCGCGACCGAGATCTTGGCAGGCTCGAAGCCGACGACCGATCCGTTGCGACGGATCACCTTGTAGTCGTTGAACTCCGGTCGTGCCGACGCGTCGGCGACCGAAAGACCCTGCGGCCGCTGCGATGGCTGCTGAAGCGGCGGCTGTTGGCCTGCGGCCGTGGACTCAATCCGTTGCATGCTTGTTTCTCCAATACAAAAGACGACAGGGGCGATGTGCCGCCTGGACGTCACTAACCTGATACCGCGATGGTGCTGCGATGGATGTCGTTGGGCGCACCGAAGGCGACGAGGTTCCCGGTAGGTCCGGCATGCCGGAGCGGGAACCGCGACGTTGCGACGATGCGCGACGAAGGTGAAGCAGATGGGACCGATGCGGCGGAAGTCACGTCGGAGATCGAACGATCGTCGCTCTCGAACGCTCTCCGCATCACGACTCCCTTGACGAACAAATGCGCGATCGGATCCCGGCCAAACAACCGGTCGGCTGCGGATCACTGCGTGGCCGGATTCTCGACCGCTTTCACGAAAAACCGGTCGGTCCCTGTCGCCGGCGGCCTCGCGACCGCACGGAGCGCATCTGGCGGTTGCCTACTACATGTAGTGGTTCAACCGACTCGGTGCCACTAAGTCTAGTGTCGACGTGCCTCACGCGCAAGCGCAAACTTCGATGAAATTTAGTGATCGTTGCGCATTCGCCATTCGCCACAGACACTTGTCCCACGACGACGCACAGACTTTGCACAAGCTATCCACAGCGTGATGCACAGGCGACCGCTTCAGAGCATCGGCGGCGCCGTTTTGCGCAAGGCCGGATCCATCGTGGCCATCAGGCGCGACCACTCGAAGAAGGGGCCGGGGTCGGTCTTGCGACCGGGTGCGATCTCGCTGTGACCGGCGATCGCGTCGATCGGATAACGCGCCGTCACGGCACGTACCAGCGTGACGAGCGTGTCGTATTGCGGACTTGCGAACGCGCTGTCGTCGTCCCCTTCGAGTTCGATGCCGATCGAGAAATCGTTGCAGCGCTCGCGCCCCGCGAACGACGAGACGCCGGCATGCCAGGCGCGTTCGCCGCACGCGACGAACTGAACGAGCGCGCCGTCGCGGCGGATCAGGAAGTGGGACGACACCCGGAGATCGACCAGCGCCGCGTAGTAGGGATGTCGATCGTGATCGAGCGTGTTGGTGAACAGCGCATCGATCGCCCGGCCGCCGAACCGGCCCGGCGGCAGGCTGATGTTGTGGATCACGATCAGCGACGGCTCGAGGTCGTCGGGACGCGGATCGTGATTGGGAGACGGCACGTGTTCGACCGGCCATGCGTCGCTCGACGCCCATCCATCGACGTCGATGACGACGCGCCCGTCGTCGTGTCCCGGGACGACCGGACTCACCACGTCACTGGATATTGAGTCGCTGCATCCGGTAGCGCAGTTGGCGGAACGTGATGCCGAGCAGGTCGGCCGCGGCGGTCCGGTTGTAGCGCGTCTGCGCGAGCGCTTTCTCGATCAGGTCGCGTTCGATGTTGTCGAGGAAGTCGCCGAGCGTTCCGACCAGGCCGATCGCGTTGGCGCCGGTCGGCGGCGGAGCCGGCGCGGGTGCCACCTCGCGCTCGTCGGTGTGCGCCATCGGCGTGCCGCTCGCGGCCGCAGTCGATGCTGCCGCCGACGGCGAGACGCTGATGATGTTGAGGTCGGCGGGACCGATCTCGTCGGCCTCGGCCAGCGCGGCCGATCGCTCGAGAATGTTGCCGAGCTCGCGCACGTTGCCGGGGAAATCGTAAGCCATCAGCTTGTCGATCGCCGCCTGCGACAGGCTCAGATGCGGAGCGAGCGGGGCCAGCAGATGCCGCGCCAGGAGCGGGATGTCGTCGCGCCGTTCGCGCAGCGGCGGAATGCGAATGTCGATCACGTTCAGGCGATAGAACAGGTCCTGGCGGAAGCGCCCCTGCATCACGCACTGCGCGAGGTTCTGATGCGTCGCGCTGATGAGCCGGACGTCGACCGACTCTTCGTTCATGCCGCCGACACGGCGCACCGACCGCTCCTGGATCGCGCGCAACAGCTTGACCTGCATCGCCAGCGGCAGGTCCGCCACCTCGTCGAGGAAGAGCGTGCCGCCCTTGGCGGTCTGGAAGAAGCCGTCGCGGTCGCTGTCGGCGCCGGTGAAGGCGCCCTTGCGATAGCCGAAGAACTCCGCCTCCACCAGCTGTTCGGGGATCGCGCCGCAGTTGACGGCGACGAACGGTCCGTCGCGACGGCCGCTGCAATCGTGGACGGCGCGTGCCGCGAGTTCCTTGCCGCTACCCGATTCGCCGGTGATCGCGACCGGCGCCTGCGAACGCGCGACCCGGCGGATCAGTGCCCGCACCTCGGCCATCGTGGACGAACCACCCAGCAGTCGCGCGAGGAACGGCGCATCGGAACCGTCGCCGCTGGCGCCCATGGCCTTGCCGTTGCCGCCGGACTTGCCGGTGACGCCGCGCGCGCGCTCCGCATCGCGTTCGCGCAGGTCCTTGCCATAGGCTCGGACCGCAGACAGCACGAGGCTGCGCAGATGATCGAGGGCGACGGGCTTGCTGAGATAGTCGAACGCGCCGGCCTTCAGCGCGGCCACGGCGTTCTCGGTGCTGCCGAACGCGGTGAGCACGGCCACCGGGGTCGCCGGGTAGTCGCGCGAGATCAGGGCGACCAGGTCCATGCCGCTCGCGTCGGGCAGGCGCATGTCGGTCAGGCACAGTGCGTAGGTCCGCTGCGCGAGACGCTCACGGGCTTCGCCGACGGTCAGCGCGCGATCGACGTCGAGACCCATGCGGACGAGCGTCAGTTCGAGCAGTTCGAGAAGATCGGGCTCGTCGTCCACGACCAGCACGCGCGCGATGTTGGCGCTGCTCGCCGTGCTCTGCACGCCCGGCCGCGGGCCGCCCTGGGATGTTGCGGGTTCATCGCTGATCATTTGCATCGTTGCGCCTTTTCGCTTCTATCGGCCGCGTTTGACAAATCTGGATAGCGGGCGGCCGGTCGTGGCGTCCTTCAACCGACCGAGCCCGCCGCGCGAATCACGAAGCCGCCGCGTCGCGTTCCGCCTGCATTGATCGAATAGTCGAGCGTCGCGTCGTTGGCCAGGCACAGCTCGCGTGCGAGATAGAGGCCGAGTCCGGTGCCTCGATGATGCGTCGTGAAGAAGGGCTCGAACAGGTTGGCGCGTGTCGCCTTGTCGATGCCGGGGCCGTCGTCCTGGACCACCAATTCTATCCGTTCGATCAGCGCGTGCGCGGGATCGTCGCCCCGATCGGCGGTGAGCACATCCATCGACAACGCGGTCGCGTTCAGCGATCGCGCGTTCGCGAGCAGGTTGACGTGGATGACGATGCTGCTGTCGCGGCCGGTCGCGTAGCGCACCGCGTTCGACAGCAGGTTCACCAGCACCTGGCGCAGGTGTTCGGCGTTGAAGTGGATGATCGGCGCGGACTTCATCGCGAGATGGATGGTGCCGCGGGCGCAGCCCTGCGTGCGGCAGAACTCGTCGATCATCAGCGTCAGCCACGGGTCGAGCGCGATCGGTTCGACGTTGACGGGTGCGCGTCGCGACAGCTGCAGGATCTCCTCGACGATACGGTTGAGGCGCTGGGCGTTCTCGCGAACGATGGTCACCATGCGTCGCGCGCCGGTCATGTCGCGCGATCCGAACGGCAGCCCCAGCTGGTCGCCGGTCTCTTCTTCGAGCAGCGCGCCGGCGTGCGCGATCGCCGCCAGCGGGTTGCGGATCTCGTGGGCGATGCTCGCCGTCAGCCGGCCCATCGCGGCGAGCTTCAACTGTTGCGCGCGCTGCTCGACGCGCAACAGGTCCTCGAGGAACACGACGTAACGCCCGGACGCGAGCGCATCGCCTTCGGGCGCCACGAAGCGCACGCGCAGGCGGCGACCCGAGCCGTCCTCGTTGCCCTGATCGGTGTCGAGGGTCTCCTCGCCGCTTTCGTCGCGCACGCTCGACGCGGTCGACGTGAGGTCGAAGCTGCCGCCGATGGTGCCGGCCGACGAGCGCCATGCCACGAATTGCCGGCTGATCGCCGTGCCGCCGACATGCCCGCGCCAGCCGTCGAGCACCAGCGCACGCGCGTCGTCGAGGCCGAGCATGCGTAGCGCTGCGGGGTTCGCGGCGCGCGGCGTGCCGTCGGCCGCGAGGATCAGCACGCCATCCTGCATGTCGGCCACGACCAGCCGGTTGATCTCGATCTGCGCGCGCAGGTCGTAGCCGCGCTGCCGTGCGATGCGCTCCTGGACGATCAGACGCGCCGCGAGGCGGTTCATCACGATCGCGATCGCGAAGCTCGCCACGCCGAACAGGCCGGCCAGCACCAGGTTCGACGCGGGCTCGTCGTAGTGGATGTCGCGCCAGATGGTCTCGCCGAGCGTGGCGAGCGAACACAGCGCCGCGAACGCGATCGCGAGAGACGCGGGGCTGAGAATCGCAGAGCCGGCGATGGGCAGCAGCATCAGCAGCGCGAGGCCGCTGCGGGTTCCGCCGGACGCGCTCATCAGCAGCGTCAGGCCGACCACGTCGATCAGCAACTGCGCGCCGAGCTGCAGGTAGAAGTGCCGCTGTCGTGTCGCGGCGAGGTAGCCGAAGGTAGCGGCGAGCACGGCATAGGTCACGGCGGTCCGCGCGAACAGCGCGGGATCCTGCGCGCCGACCGAGATGCGTTCGCCGCCGTACAGCGATGCGCCGAGCAGAACGGCCGCGATCACCAGTCGCGTGACACAGAAATAGCGCAGCGACGTCCAGAACGACGACCCGGGGTCCGTGAACGTGCGGCGCGCGATCAGCAACATGCCGGCTCCCGCGGCGGTCGCTGCCGATGCGGCGCGCGCGTCGACGCTGCGACCGGGCCCGGTCGACGCCCGTTCACGTGCGGCTTTTATCGCTCGGTGTCGCGACCTGCCGCGCCGCGTCGCGATGCGCGTCGCTGCAATAGACGCGGCCATCGGGCAGCGTCACCGCCTCGGTCGGCGGCACGTGCACGCCACACCACGCGCATTGCGTGACCGTCTCGACGCGGCGGGCCGCCGGTGGCGCTGCGTCGCGCGACGGATCCTGCCGCGGCGGGTCGCCGCGCTTGCGCGATCCGCCGAGCATGCGGATGGCGAGCCAGCACAGGAAGGCGATGAAGACGAAGAGGAGGATGCGGAACAAGGCCGTCAGACGCGATGCAGGATGACTTCGAGTACGAAGCGGCTGCCGGCATAGGCGAGGAAGAGCATCGCGAAGCCGCTCAGCGTCCACGACAGCGCGACCCGGCCGCGCCAGCCGCGCACGGCCCGGCCGACCAGCAGTGCGCCGAAGGTCGCCCACGCGATCAGTGTGAAGATCGTCTTGTGGTCGAAGCGGATCGGCTTGCCGAACAACGCTTCCGAGAAGACGACGCCGCTGAGGACCGTCAGTGTCAGCAACACGAAGCCCGCGCCGATGAGGCGGAACAGGATGCGTTCCATCGTCAGCAGCGGCGGCAGCGGCGCGAGCATGGTCCGCTCGATGCGGCCGTTGCGGCCGTCAGCACCGTCGTCGTCCGCGCCGGGCCACGCGTTGCCGCGGGTACGATGCAGCCAGCGGTCGAGTGCCGCCATGAACAGCGCATGCACGGCCGCGATGGTCAGCAGGCCGTAGGCCGACAGCGCGACCGCCAGATGCACCGGCAGCCACGGGCTGTAGCCGCCGCCGTCGGCGCCGCTCAGCCGGCCCAGCGCGACGCTGCCGGGAAAGACCAGCGTCAACAGCGCACACAGCGCGGCGAGCGGCAGGATCACGAACCACCCGCTGACCAGCGCGACCACGAAGCTCTCGAACCAGAACAGCGCCACGGCCAGCCACATCGTCGCCGACAGTGCGAGCGCGAAGCCGAAGCGCCAGGTGTCGTCGACCAGCGCCGCCTCGCGCAGCAACCACGCATGCAGCAGCCACACGACGACGATGCCGACCCGCAGTGTGCCGCTCAGGCGATACGGCGCCGACCGGTCCGTGCCGCGCTCGCCCTGCACCCGCAGCGCGCCACGCCAGATCGCGGCGGCGAGGGCGACGTAGCCTGCAGCGACGAGGGCGTGGAGTAAAATCGGCATCGATCAAGTTTAGCCGAACCCCTGTCGGCGACGGGCAGGTCTCCGTCGCACGACACGCGTCCGTCCTCCCGCGCTGCCGCGCATCGCAGGCCGCAGCAGCGTCTTCAGTCCCGGTACCTCCCTACTTCACTCGCCCCGTCGGATCCCATGCTAGAGAACCTGTCGCAACGATTGGCCCGCGTCGTCAAGACGATGCGCGGCGAGGCCCGGCTCACCGAGGCCAACACGCAGGAGATGCTGCGCGAGGTGCGTGTCGCCTTGCTGGAAGCCGACGTCGCGCTGCCGGTCGTGCGCGAGTTCATCGCCCGCGTCAGGGAGCGCGCGCTCGGCGCCGACGTCGTCGGCAGCCTGTCGCCGGGTCAGGCGCTGGTCGGCGTGGTGCAGAAGGAATTGACGGCGATCATCGGCAGCGATCTCGGTCCCGAAGCTTCGGCGCTGAAGCTCAACGTCACGCCACCGGCGATCATCCTGATGGCCGGCCTCCAGGGCGCCGGCAAGACGACGACCGTGGCAAAGCTCGGCCGCTTCCTGAAGGACGGCGGCATCCGCGGTGAGAAGAAGAAGGTCCTCGTGGTCTCGGCCGACGTCTATCGACCGGCCGCCATCGAGCAGTTGAAGAGCGTGGCCGCGCAGGTCGGCATCGATTTCTTCCCGTCGACCCCGCAGGACGAGCCGATCGCCATCGTGACGGCCGCGATGGACTGGGCGCGCAAGCACTATCACGACGTGCTGATCGTCGACACCGCAGGCCGCCTCGCGATCGACGAGGCGATGATGGACGAGATCAAGGCGCTGCACGCGCGCCTGTCGCCGGCCGAGACGCTGTTCGTGGTCGACGCGATGGCCGGCCAGGACGCGATCAACACGGCCAAGGCCTTCGGCGAAGCGCTGCCGCTGACCGGCATCATCCTGACCAAGCTCGACGGCGATTCACGAGGCGGCGCGGCGCTGTCGGTGCGGCACGTGACCGGCAAGCCGATCAAGTTCGTCGGCGTCGGCGAGAAGCTCGGCGCGCTCGAAGTCTTCTACCCGGACCGCATGGCCAGCCGCATCCTCGGCATGGGCGACATCGTCGCGCTGGTCGAGGAAGCGCAGCGCGGCGTCGACATGGTCGAAGCCGAGAAGCTCGCCAAGAAGGTCAAGTCGGGTGCACGCTTCGACCTCGAGGACTTCAAGTCGCAGTTGCAGCAGATGAACAAGATGGGCGGCCTCGGCGGTCTGCTCGACAAGCTGCCCGCGCAGTTCCAGGCCGCGGCCGGCAAGACCGACATGGGCAAGGCCGAACGCGACGTCAAGCGCATGGAAGGCATCATCAACTCGATGACGCCCGGCGAACGCGCGAAGCCCGAGTTGATCAAGGCGAGCCGCAAGCGTCGCATCGCGGTCGGGGCCGGCGTGGCGGTCCAGGAGGTCAATCGCCTGCTCAAGCAGTTCGACCAGATGCAGGGCGTGATGAAGACCATGCAGAAGGGCGGCATGGCCAAGATGATGCGCGGCATGCGGGGCATGATGCCCGGCATGTAGCAATCCGGCGCCCTGCCCGATCGACGTTGTCTTCCGAACCGCCGACTGGCGCGTTAGCGGTCCACGCGGTCGCAGCCTGCGGTCCGCAGCGGCGCCTCCGGCGCCGCACCACAGGAATCGCCGATGCTGCGATTCCGGTCATCCAGGAGAACCACATGCACGACATCCAAGCATTCGCACGCAAGGCCACGCTGTCGATCGCGCTCGGCGCCGTGGCGCTTTCGTCGATCGGCCTGCAAGGCTGCGCCGAAGTGCCCAATTACTCCACCGGCAGCAAAGGTGGCGACACGGCAGTCGGCGCCGGCGCCGGTGCCGTAGCAGGTGCCGCCATCGGCCGCATGACGTCCGGCGGCAGCCCGGGACGCAGCACCGCGCAGGGTGCGCTGGCCGGCGCGGCACTCGGCGCGCTCGGTGGCTACCTGTGGTCGAACCGCATGGAGCAGCAGAAGCAGCGCATGCAGGCCGCGACCCAGGGCACCGGCGTCGAGGTCACGCAGACCGCCGACAACCAGCTGAAGCTCAACATCCCGAGCGACATCTCGTTCGCGACCGGTCGCGCCGACATCCAGCCCAACTTCCGCACCGTGCTGGACCAGTTCGCGCAGGGCCTGCGCGACAACGGCGGGAGCACCGTGCGCATCATCGGTCACACCGACTCCACCGGCAGCGACGCGATCAACAACCCGTTGTCGCTGGCGCGTGCCCAGAGCACGCGCGACTACCTGATCGACCGCGGCGTCGCCGGCAACCGCATCGGCGTCGACGGTCGCGGCGAGCGCGAGCCGATTGCCGACAACGGCACCGATGCCGGTCGTGCGCGCAATCGTCGCGTCGAGATCTTCGTCGGCGAGCAGCAGGCAGCCGCATCGCAGTCGCAACCGCGCTGATTCAATTCACGCGAACAGGTCGGCGAGCGCGCGCCCCGGATCGGCGGCGCGCATGAAGGTCTCGCCGATCAGGAAACCGTGCACGGCGTGGCCGCGCATGCGCGCCACGTCGGCGCGCGTCGCGATGCCGGACTCGGTCACGAGCAGCCGGCCGGCCGGCAGACGATCGAGCAGTTCGAGCGTCGTTTCCAGTCGGGTCTCGAAGGTCCGGAGATTGCGGTTGTTGATGCCGATCACGGTGCGCGCCGGAGCGCCGCGGACCTGCAACGCCGCATCGAGTTCGGCTGCGTCGTGCGCCTCGACGAGGACGTCCATGCCGAGCTCGTGCGCGGTCGCCGCAAGCGCATCGAGCGCCGCGACGTCGAGTGCCGCGACGATCAGCAGGATGCAATCCGCGCCCATCGCGCGCGCCTCGACGACCTGGTACGGGTCGACGATGAAGTCCTTGCGGATCACCGGCAGGCTGCATGCGGCGCGCGCTGCGACCAGGGCCTCGGCCGATCCCTGGAAGTACGGTGCGTCGGTCAGCACCGACAGGCAGGTCGCGCCGCCTGCTTCGTAGGACCGCGCGATCGCCGCCGGATCGAAGTCCGCCCGCAGCAGGCCCTTCGACGGCGATGCCTTCTTGACTTCGGCGATGACTGCGGCACCACCGGATGCGATGCGGGACGCGAGCGCGGCTGCGAAACCGCGCGGTCGGTCGGCTTCCCGTGCGGCGTCCGCAATCTGCGCGAGCGGTCGACGCGCTTGCGAAGCGGCGACCTCGGTGCGCTTGGTTGCGAGGATCCGTTCGAGGATGTCGGCCGCGTTCGTCATCGAAGCCGGTCTCAGCCGAAGCGGCGGGTCGCCGCGACGAAGGCATCGAGCTTCGCGCGCGCCGCGCCGCTCGCGATGACCGCGCGTGCGCGTTCGATGCCCGCCTCGATCGACGGGCAGACATCGGCCGCGTACAACGCGAGCCCCGCGTTCAGCGCGACGATCTCGCGCGGCGTGCCGTCGACGTTCGCCAGCGCCTCGTCGATCATGGTCTTCGACTGGGCAGCGTCACCGACCTTGAGACCGCGGTTCGACTTCATCGCGAGGCCGTAGTCCTCGGGATGAATCTCGTATTCACGGACCTCGCCGTCCTTCAGCTCGCCGACCAGCGTGGCCGCGCCGAGCGATGCCTCGTCCATGCCGTCCTTGCCGTAGACCACCAGCGCGTGCGTCGCGCCGAGCCGCTGCAGCACGCGGATCTGGATGCCGACCAGGTCCGGATGGAACACGCCCATCAGCTGATGGAGCGCGCCGGCCGGATTGGTCAGCGGCCCGAGGATGTTGAAGATGGTCCGCACGCCGAGTTCCTTGCGGACCGCGGCGACGTTCTTCATCGCGCTGTGGTGGTTCGGCGCGAACATGAAGCCGATGTCGGTCTCTTCGATGCAGGCCGCGACCTGCTCCGGCGTCAGCTGCACGTTAGCGCCGAGCGCCTCGAGTACATCGGCGCTGCCCGATTTCGAAGATACGCCGCGATTGCCGTGCTTGGCGATGCGCGCGCCGCCGGCGGCCGCCACGAACATCGCCGCCGTCGAGATGTTGAAGGTGTGGGCGCCATCGCCCCCGGTCCCGCACAGATCGATCAGATGCGTCTTGTCCGCGACGGCGACCGGCGTCGCGAACTCGCGCATGACCTGCGCCGCCGCGGCGATCTCGCCGATGGTCTCCTTCTTCACACGCAGCCCGAGCAGCAGCGCCGATGCGATCGACGGCGACAGTTCGCCGCGCATCAGCATGCGCATCAGCGACAGCATCTCGTCGTGGAAGATCTCGCGATGCTCGATGCAGCGGGTCAGGGCTTCGTTGGGAGTGATGGGCATGACGCTCGGGGTCGTGGGGTGGAGACGTTCTTGACAGATTGTCCTTCGGGCAACGACGAGGACGAAGTCAGGCGCCGCCGGTCGACATCGGCGTTCGCCCCGACGGGTGCCCGATGAGGCCGTACAGGATCGCCGTCATTTCCGGAACGGGTTGCAGATCGTCAGCCGCCCGATCTTCTGGCCGTGCTCCAGGTCCTCGGTGTACAGACGCGAGCAGTCGGCTTCGAGCGCAGAAGCGACGATGAGCGCATCGTAGAAACTGAAACCTCGGCTGGCCTGCGTCTCGAGTGCACTTTGATACAGGCCCTGGCTGGGCATGACGCCCCATAGCGGCACCAATGCGACTTCCATGAAGAGGCGCGCATCGTCTGCCGAAACCTTCAACTTCCGGGTCAGAACATTGAGCGTTTCCTGGATCACCTGGAAGCTGATGATCATCGTTCCTTCGTCCTGGCCGCGACGGACCAGGTCGGCGGCGATGCCGCTCTTGCGGGAATCGGTCTTGTCGAATACGTAAACCAGGATGTTGGAGTCGATGAAGTCAGCGCTCATTCATCTCGTCTCGGGTGAACTTGCGGCCGCCGGTATCGATTTTCCCGCGCAGTTCCTTCATCACCGCGTCGTAACGAGCCATGCGCTCCTTGCGCGCATAGCCCGCCAGCCAGCGGCGGAACTGCTCGTTGAGCGTGGTGTTGTCGGCGCGAGCCTGCGCCCGGGCCGCTTCGATCAGCGCCTCGTCGGCACTCAGCGTGATGTTCTTCATGCGCCCTCCGGCATCCGTGCATTCATTCCAGTGTACACGAAGCGGTGCGCACTACTTCCGCGCCAAGAGCCTGGTGTCGCAGGCGGTGCGGTCAGTGGCCGAGAAAATTCTGCAGCAGCCGATGCCCGTGCTCGGTCAGGATAGCCTCCGGATGGAACTGAACGCCTTCGATGTCGAACTGCCTGTGGCGCACGCCCATGATCTCGCCGTCGTCGGTCCAGGCGGTCACCTCGAGGCATTCGGGCAGCGTGCTGCGCTCGATCACCAACGAGTGATAGCGCGTGACGGTGAACGGCGACGGCAACGTGCTGAACACGCCGGACTCGGTATGCGTGACCGCATCGGTCTTGCCGTGCATCACGCGCGCCGCGCGGACCACGTGGCCGCCGAACGCCGCACCGATCGCCTGGTGGCCGAGGCACACGCCGAGGATCGGCAGCCTGCCGGCGAAACGCTGCAGCAGCGGCACGCAGATGCCCGCCTCGGCGGGCGACGAAGGACCCGGCGAGAGGCAGATGCGATCCGCGCCGATCCCTTCGATCTCGTCCAGCGTCGCCGCATCGTTGCGCACCACCTTCACGTCTTCGCCGAGTTCGCCGAAGTACTGCACGAGGTTGTAGGTGAAGCTGTCGTAGTTGTCGATCATCAGCAGCATGGCGCTCTATCCTATTGATTGAATCTGTTGTTCTTGAGAGCACCGCGTTTCACACCCGCTTTGATACCCGCTTTGTTCTGTCGCTGGCGAGGCCGGTGCCACGTGCAGGGTGGGGCGTCTTGCTCCTATGTGGGCGCAATAGGTTGGTCAGGCTGATGGCTTGCGCCAACGCTGCCAAGAGAGCACCGCTGAGGAAGAGATCGTTGCGAGCATGACACGCATTATCGTAGGCATTCGCGTGGATGAAAAACGGCGCTGAGCCCAAGCCTCGCCCAACGCCTTCGCCTGCACCCTTTCGCGCGCCGACCAGTCGGCGGTCGGGCTCTGGCGCAGGTTTTCGGCAAGTTCGTGCGCAATCTTCTTCAGCGTCTCGTTGGTCCGCTCAAGCACTGCCGATTTGCTGAACACGTTTCGCGCGCGGACCCCGGACATCGACATCGCGCTTCAGGTTCTCAATCGCCGGGGGGGCGTTGCACCGCTGCGAAACCGCCGGGACGATCGGTACATCATGTCGAAGCCGCCACCGGACATGGAGCTGGATCAGCATGTCTTCCCGCCGAATTCGCTGGTTGTGATCGTTGACGTCCGCTGCGCGGCCCGCCGTTCGGCCCGCGGACCAGTCCCTCAAACGTGGCGTCTGGCGCCGACGCTGGACAGGCTACGGCTCACTTG
>JBBRRW010000046.1:0-17600 GCA_038245975.1 Burkholderiales bacterium | reverse complement strand
CACGGCGGAAGATTTCGAACGTGCGTTGTTCGCTCCCGCATCCGCCGTCGAAGCGGTGCTGCTGTGGCCACACGACGCGCCGCCGGAGAGCGAGCCGGTCGCATTCGCCCTCTTCTTCCACAATTTCTCGACCTTCCTCGGGCGTCGCGGCCTCTATCTCGAAGATCTTTTCGTCGAGCCAGCGCATCGCGGCCACGGCTACGGCAAGGCGCTGCTGATCCATCTCGCGCAACTCGCGGTCGAGCGCGGCTGCGGGCGCTTCGAGTGGTCGGTGCTGGACTGGAACGTCGACGCCCAGGCCTTCTACCAGGGCCTCGGCGCGACCGTGATGCCGGACTGGCGCATCACGCGCGTGACCGGCGACGCGCTCGTTCGACTCGCATCGACCCCATCGTCATGAGCGACCGGCACCTCACCCTCAAGATCGACATCGACACGCTGCGCGGCACCCTCGAAGGCGTTCCCCGCCTGCTCGACCTGTTCGACCGCCACGCGCTGAAGGCGACCTTCCTCTTCAGCCTCGGACCCGACCACACCGGTCGCGCGCTGAAGCGCGCGCTGCGGCCCGGCTTCTTCGCGAAGGTCCAGCGCACCTCCGTCATCGAGCACTACGGCATCAAGACCCTGCTGTACGGCACGCTCCTGCCCGGCCCCGACATCGGCGTGCGCGGCGCGGAGGTGATGCGCGAGACGGCGCGGCGCGGACACGAGACGGGGATCCACACCTGGGACCACACGCGCTGGCAGGACAACGTGCGCACGCGGTCGGCGCGCTGGACCTGGCACGAAATGGGGCTGGCCCACGACCGCTTCGTGCACATCTTCGGACACGCGCCGGCCACGCACGGCGCGGCCGGATGGCAGATGAACGACGATGCGCTCAGGCAGCTCGACACCTGGAAGATGACTTACGCGTCCGACGGGCGGGTCGCCGACGACGAAGCCGATCGCGGCGCGTTCCGGCCCTTCGTCGGCGGCCGCGCGCTCGACTGCATCCAGATCCCTTCGACGCTGCCGACGCTCGACGAGTTGATCGGCGTCGACGGACGCGACGCGCTGGGCGCTGCCGACGTCCTGCTGGCGCGGACGGCACAGGGTGATGCGGACGAAGTCTTCACGCTGCATGCCGAGCTCGAAGGCATGAAGCTGATCGACGCGTTCGAGCGGCTGATCGTCGGCTGGAAGGAACAGGGCTTCCGGCTCGGGCCTCTGGCGGAGGCCTACGGACGCATAGCCGCGGCCGCCGTGCCTCTGCGGCAATGGCGCTGGGGATCGATCGAAGGGCGCAGCGGCGAGCTGATGATCGGCGGCAACGTCGTGCATCCGAAGCGGACGTAAAAAACCCGGTGGGCGACCGGGGTTTTCTGTTCATGCCGCAAACGACCGGCAACGCCTCGGCGGGCCGTTCGCGCGTTCAACGGCGCCATTCCCCACGGCCGTGCCCATCGTCCCGGTCACGCCCGTCGTCGCGGTCGCGCCAGTCGTCCCGGTCGCGCCAGCCGTCATGGCGCCCATGGTTCCAGCCGTGGCGGTAGACCACGCGAGGACCGTAGTAACCGGGATCGTAGTAACCGCCACCGTCATACGGGCGCGGCGCGTAGACGACCGGGGGCGGCGCGTACACCACCGGCGGAGGACCGTAATATGCGGGCGGTGGCGCGTACCCGTACCCGTAGCCGTAGCCGTAATCGGGCACCGGCAGACCCACGCCGACCGACAGGGACACGTGGCCGCCTGCGTGGGCAGGGGCGGCAGCGACCAGAAGGCCTGCGGCGGCAACCAGCGCGACAGCGATGTTCTTGATCATGGTGAAGCTCCTGAGTCAGCGCGCAAACTGCGCACCCTGATACGAACGCACGAGGCCTCGCGTGGTTCACGATCCCGCTTGCGATGAACGTATCAGTTGTAACAGACGCAGGTCTATCTTATCGATAACAATGACTTACGAGGACATACGATGACAACGGATTTCGTGCAGGTCGGCGCAGTCGTGCCGGCGTTCGACAGTGAATCGACCGGCGGACCCGTCAGCCTCGCGGCGCTGGGTGGCAGGAAGGTCGTGCTCTATTTCTATCCGAAGGACAGCACGCCGGGCTGCACGACCGAGACCCAGGAATTCGGCGATACCTTGCCGGGCTTCGACGCGGCCGGCGCCGTGGTCTACGGGATTTCGCGCGACACCATCACGTCGCATCACCAGTTCAAGGACGCGCTCGGCATCGGTTTCGAGCTCATCTCCGACCCGGACGAGAAGTTGTGCGCGCTGTTCGGCGTGATGAAGATGAAGACCCTGTACGGAAAGCAAGTTCGGGGCATCGAACGCAGCACGTTCATCCTCGACCGACAGGGAAAACTGGTGAAGGAATGGCGCGGCGTCAAGATTCCCGGGCATGTCGCCGAAGTCCTGGACTTCGTCCAGGCGATGTGATCGATTCGCGACGTTGCGCGGGCGGCGAATCGGCTTGCGCGGCCCTTGCCTTTTGCCGTTCCGCAATTCACCATCGCCCGCATCGAAGGCGCGACCACCGCGATCGCGGCCCGATTCCACCCATCGCAATGCCAAGTCCCCCACACGTTCAATCAGCCAGCACCGTCCATTGAATCGTCGTCATTGCAAGGCCGACCGTCCGCCCGCGGAATTTTCCGCGACCGGCTGTCGGCCTTTTTGCTTTTCGGCGCTGTCTGCGTTCCCGCGACGCTGCCCGTAACGCTTTCCTCATCACCCCCTCCAAGCCGATGCCCCTGCCGAAACTGCCTGCTCGTCCCGCCGTCTTCCTGACGTCCAACGCAATCGAAGAAACGAACAAGTCAGCTTCCCGCATCAAATCGCTGCCGACGCCCGAGGTCGGTCACGGCAGCACCCAGCACGCCCCCTCGGACCGGACCGCGCCCCCCTCCATCGCCCCCGATGCCCGCGCCAACGGCCGACCCGCGCGCAGCGCGCCGCTGCCGGAAGCCGCCAACCAGCCCATGCCGGACGCTGCCCAGGCCGCACGACGCGCCGCGTCGCCACCGGCCGTCGTCACGATGCTGGAGCCCCGCCACCGCGTGAAAGCGCAGGGCGACGCCGTCAAGCTCTTCGTGCTCGACACCAACGTGCTGATGCACGATCCGTCGGCACTGTTCCGCTTCGCGGAACACGACGTCTACCTGCCGATGATGACGCTCGAGGAACTCGACGATCACAAGAAGGGCATGTCGGAAGTCGCGCGCAATGCGCGCCAGGTCAGCCGCTCGCTCGACGGACTCGTCAACAGCGCCGGCGAGGCCAACATCGACGACGGCATCGCACTGGCCGCGCTCGGCAACAGGGACGCCGGCGGCCGGCTGTTCTTCCAGACCCAGGCGATCGCGCAGACGCTGCCGACTGCCCTGCCGACCGGCAAGGCCGACAACCAGATCCTCGGCGTGGTCCGCGCGATGCAGGACACCTATCCGGCGCGACCGGTGGTGCTGGTGTCGAAAGACATCAACATGCGCATCAAGGCGCGTGCGCTGGGGCTGATGGCCGAGGACTACTTCAACGACCACGTCCTCGAGGACACGGACCTGCTGTACGCGGGCGTGCGGCAACTGCCGGTCGACTTCTGGGACACCCACAGCAAGGGCGTCGAGAGCTGGCAGCAGAACGGCGCCACCTGGTATCGCCTGTCGGGCCCGCTGGTGTCGAGCTTCATCGTCAACGAGTTCGTCTATCACGAAGGCGATGGCACCTCGCTCTACGCGCAGGTCAAGGAGGTGCAGGGCAAGACCGCGGTGCTGAAGACGCTGCGCGACTACACCCATGCGAAGAACAGCGTGTGGGGCATCACGGCGCGCAACCGCGAACAGAACTTCGCGCTCAACCTGCTGATGAATCCCGACTGCGACTTCGTCACGCTGCTCGGCCAGGCCGGCACCGGCAAGACGCTGCTCGCGCTGGCCGCCGGCCTCGCGCAGGTGCTCGAGAGCAAGACGTACACCGAGATCATCGTGACGCGCGTCACGGTGCCGGTCGGCGAGGACATCGGCTTCCTGCCGGGGACCGAGGAAGAGAAGATGTCGCCGTGGATGGGCGCGTTCGACGACAACCTCGACGTGCTCAACAAGACCGACGACTCGGCGGGCGACTGGGGCCGGGCCGCCACGCAGGACCTGATCCGCAGCCGCATCAAGATCAAGTCGCTGAACTTCATGCGTGGACGGACCTTCATCAACAAGTTCCTGATCATCGACGAAGCGCAGAACCTGACGCCAAAGCAGATGAAGACGCTGATCACGCGGGCCGGTCCCGGCACCAAGGTGCTGTGCCTGGGCAACATCGCGCAGATCGACACGCCCTATCTCACCGAAGGTTCGAGCGGGCTGACCTACGTGGTCGACCGCTTCAAGGGCTGGACGCACAGCGGCCACGTGACGCTGCAGCGGGGCGAACGGTCGCGACTGGCCGATCACGCAGCGGAGGTCCTTTGACCTCGGGCGCGGCGACACGCATCGCGCTGCTCACCGCGTTGCTGGTGGCGAGCGGCGCCGCAGCGGCGGCCGCGAGCGAGACGGTGGAGGCTTATCAGGCCGCGAAGCAGCGCTGCGAGGACGCGCGGGTGCAGAAGCTGAAACCGATCCGTGAGCAGAAAGTCGCGCAGTGCGTGCGTTCGGGTCGGGACCGGCAGTATTGCGAAACCTTCTACAGCACCTACGGCGACAACTCGAACCATGCCAATGGATCGGTGGTCCGCGGCCGGTTCTACGATCTGCCCGCCTGTCGAGAGGCCCGCGAGGCGCTGCGGAAGATGAACGGTCCGCAGAAATTCTAGTGTCGTGTCCCGCAACGACGTGACATTGCGAGTCGCCTCGAAAGGGATACGGCCGGACGGCGCGGTTAAGCGACCGCACGACCGTCACCCGCTGAGCGAATCTTCGTCGTCCCCTCGCTGTGGAGCAGCAGACTAGGTCGGCGCCGGCCGTCGCTCCGCGCGACATCACCGGCCTGGTTCTCGCCGGCGGGCGCGGGTCGCGGATGGGCGCCGTCGACAAGGGCCTGCAGCGTTTTCGCGGCAAGCCGCTGATCGCGCACGTGCTCGAGCGGCTCGCACCGCAGGTCGATTCGGTCGTCGTCAACGCGAACCGGAACGTCGACGTCTACAGCGGCTTCGGGCGCCTCGTCGTCAGCGACCTGCTGCCGGATTACGCCGGGCCGCTCGCCGGTCTGCAGGCGGGTCTCTCGGTCTGCGAGACCGAGGTGATGGTCGCAGTGCCCTGCGATGCGCCGTTCCTGCCTGGCGACCTCGTGATGCGTCTGGCCGCGGCCCTGGTCGACGCTACGGTCGACGTCGCGATCGCGCGCACGTCGGAACGGACCCATCCGGTGTTCTGCATCGTCCGCAGGTCGGCGCAGGCGGCGCTCAGCCGTTACCTCGAAGGCGGTGGCCGCTCAGTGCACGGCTGGATCGGCCTGATGGGCAGTCGTGCCGTATTGTTCGGCGATGAA
Organism: Burkholderiales bacterium; assembly: GCA_038245975.1. GTDB lineage: Bacteria > Pseudomonadota > Gammaproteobacteria > Burkholderiales > Burkholderiaceae_D > CAHJXF01. Next base: position 12,133 of record JBBRRW010000046.1, on the reverse strand, counting down.
CAGGCATTCGCCAACCTCAACACCGTCGCGGACCTGCACGAACGCCTGCCGGCGACCGACGACCCCTGATCCACGCCACGACCGCCATGGGTGAGGAGCGGTCGCTGACGCTGGCCGAAGCCCGCCGACTGATCGATCTCGACACCCGCGCGATCGAGGGCCGCCAACGCGTGGCGCTGAAGGATGCGCTCGACCGCGTCCTCGCAGAGGACCTGATCGCGCGCTGCCCGGTTCCGGCGCACGACAACGCAGCGATGGACGGCTATGCGCTGCACGCAAGGACGTCGGGGGAGGAATCGCCGCGATCGCTGCGCGTGATCGGCACCGCCCGGGCGGGCCATCCCTTCGTCGGCAGCGTCGCGACCGGCGAATGTGTGCGCATCATGACCGGCGCGGTGATGCCCGACGGATGCGATGCCGTCGTGCCGCAGGAGAACGTCGCCGTGGAGGGTGACAGGGTCGCGATCGACGCGGCGCCGCGACCGGGTCAGCACCGGCGGCTTGCCGGCGAGGACCTGCGGGCGGGCGACGTCGTGCTCGGCCGCGGTCGGCGGATCACGCCGGCCGACCTCGGTCTCGCCGCTTCCGTCGGCGAGGCGATGCTCGACGTCGTGCGGCGTCCGCGCGTCGCGGTGTTCTCGACCGGCAACGAGTTGCGCGACGTCGGACAGGCACTCGACGCCGGCACCATCCGCGACAGCAACCGCTACACGCTGATCGGCATGCTGTTGCGGCTCGGCGCCGAGGTCATCGACCTGGGCATCGTGCGCGACGATCCGGCCGCACTCGAGGCCGCGCTGATCCACGCCTGTGGCGCGACGGTCGCGGCCGACGCGATCGTGACCAGCGGCGGCGTGTCGGCCGGCGACGCCGACCACACCCGCGACGTGATGCGCCGCCTCGGCAGCGTCGCTTTCTGGAAGCTGGCCATCAAGCCGGGCCGCCCGCTGGCGTTCGGGCACATCGCTGCCGCAGGACGACCGGTCGCGCTGTTCGGCCTGCCGGGCAACCCGGTCGCCGTGATGGTGGTCTTCTACGCGCTCGTACGCGACGCGCTGCTGAAGTCGATGGGCGCCCGGCCGGAGCCGCTTCCTTCGCTCGTCGCTCAATGCGACATCGCCATCCCGAAGGTGCCGGGCCGCACCGAATTCGTCCGTGCCGTCGCGACCCGGCGCGGTGAGACCTGGCACGTGCGACCCACCGGTGCACAAGGATCAGGCATCCTGCGTTCGATGAGCGAGGCCAACTGCCTGATCGTGCTCGAGCACGAGCGGGGCCCGGTCGAGGCGGGCGGAATCGTGGCCGCATGGCCGTTTCACGGACTGGTCTGACGCGACCGTTGTATCGATGCATTCCCGGGCAAGGTCGCGCCCGTACCGGCCGCTCGCTCTGGAATAACCGCTTCGCATGATGCATTCTCCCGGTTGCCGCGTCGGGTCCGCTCCGGAGCCGGACCGGTCCTTCCGGAATCCGAAGATGAGTCTTCTCGTTCGCATGAACCTCGCCATGCTGGTGGTCTTCGTGATCGGCGCCAGCGCGGCCGGATGGATCGCGCACTCGATCCTCCAGGACAACGCGAAGCGCGAGGTCATCGATCAGGCGCGCCTGATGATGGAAGGCGCGAGCGCCGTCCGGAAATACACGGCCGACGAGATCCAGCCGTTGCTCGCCGCGCAGCTGCAGACCGAGTTCCTGCCGCAGACCATCCCGTCCTACGCGGCCACGACCAACCTCGACAAGCTGCGCGTCAATCATCCCGAATACATCTATCGCGAAGCCACGCTCAACCCCACCAACCTGAAGGACCGCGCCAACGACTGGGAGAGCGACGTCATCGAGAAATTCCGCAACGACGTGCAGACCACCGAGATCATCGGCGAGCGCGACACCGCGACCGGTCGCGCGCTATACATCGCGCACCCGCTGTCGGTCTCGGGACCGCAGTGCCTCGTCTGCCACAGCACCGCGGCCGCCGCGCCGAAGACCATGCGCGTCAAGTATGGCGACGGCAACGGCTTCGGCTGGAATCTGCACGAGGTGATCGGCGGCCAGATCGTCTCGGTGCCCCTAGAAGCTGCGCTGAAGCGCGCCGACGCGACCTACCGCATCTTTCTGGTGTCGCTGATCTCGCTGTTCGCCGTGCTGTTCGTCGTGGCCAACGCGCTGATCTACGTGATCATCCTGAGGCCGATCAAGCGCATCTCGGCGGTTGCCGAGAAGGTCAGCGAAGGCGACCTGTCGGCCGAGTTCACCGCGCAGGGCAACGACGAGATCGCGGGCCTGGCGCGCGCCTTCGAACGGATGCGGCGCAGCCTCGAGCGATCGATGGCGCTGCTCAATCATTGATGCGCTTCGACGGCCGGCCGGCGGCACCGACCCCAGTAACGAAGCAGACGTCGTGAACGACCGGGTCTTCATCAGCTACTCGAACCACGACGGCGCAATCGCCAACGCGATCTGCGCGTCCATCGAGGCCGGTGGCCGCGCCTGCTGGATGGCGCCGCGGGACATCCAGCCCAGCACCGAGTGGGCCGAGCAGATCATCGACGGCATCAACTCGGCCAACGTCATGGTGCTGGTCTTCTCGGGCTGGTCCAACAAGTCGCCGCAGGTGCGGCGCGAGGTCGAGCGCGCGGTGAACCGCGAGATTCCGGTCATCCCATTCCGCATCGAGAAGGTGCTGCCGGTCAAGAGCCTCGAATACTTCCTCAGCACGCAGCACTGGTTCGACGCGTTCGACGGTGACATGGACGCGCACATCGCGCGGCTCTGCGGCGTGGTCCGTACGATCTCGACCGATCGTCCCCATGCCGTCGAGAACGGTGCGGACCACGCGACCGAGACCGCCCCGACGGCGACCTTCGCGATGCCGCCCCGCATGCCCGAGACGCCGCATTACCGTGACGAGGACCTCGCGTTCGTCGCGCGCGAACTCGCGCGACAGATCGGACCGATCGCGCGTTTCCTCGTGCAACGAGCCAGCACCGGCAGCGCGACGCCCGCTGCGATGGTCGACACGCTGGCCGCCGAATTCAAGGACCCGCGCGAACGCACGGCCTTCCTGTCGGCGTGCCGCCAGCGGCTGGGCTTCTGACCGATGGCCGCCCACGCCACGGTCGCGCGGCGATCGGCGCCGTCGCCGGCCGATGCCGCATCCGCGCCTCGCGACCTGGCGGCGGCCCGCGCGGCCGCGACGCCGGTCAAGGTGGACGGGCGCATCGCGCTGACGATCGGCGTCACGGGCCACCGTCGTCTCGCGACGTCGGACCTGCCGTTGTACCGGCAGCGCATCGCAGCGCTGTTCGACGACCTGCATCGGCGTTATCCGCACACCTCGCTGCGCGTGCTGTCGCCGCTGGCCGAAGGCGCCGATCGCCTGCCGGTCGAGATCGCGCTGGAGCGCGGCTACGAGGTCATCGCGATCCTGCCGCTCGCGATCGCCGACTACGAGCGCGACTTCGACGATCGCGTGCCGGCCTTCCGCGCACTGCTCGACCGCCTGCGGCCCGAGAACGTGTTCGAGCTGCCGACCATCGCGGCCGAAGGCAGCTTCGCATCGCCCGGCGACCCGGACCGCCGCGACGCGCACTACCAGCAGGCGGGCGACTTCGTCGCAGCCCATTGCCACGTGCTACTCGCGTTGTGGGACGGCGTGGCCAACGACCTGCCGGGCGGCACCGGCGAGGTCGTCCATTACAAGCTGACCGGTCGCGGACCGTTCACGCCGAGCACCGCCGAACTGATCGAACTGCCGGACGGCGGCCCGGTGGCCTGGCTCCGGGTCCGCCGCGACGAAACGGTAACGCCGGCGCCTGACGACACGGCCGTCGGCAGCCTGCAATGGCTCTACCCCGAAGACCGGAAGCCTGCGCACTTCCAGCGCCTCTTCGGCCGCATCGACGAGTTCAACGGCGTGCCGGCGCGACGCCGGCTCGGCGTCAAGCTGCCGTCGTCGATCGCCGGTTCGTCGACGGTCCCGCTCGATCACGAGCAGCGCACGCTCGCCCGCACCTTCGAGACCGCCGACGCGCTGTCGATCCACTACCGGAAGATCGGCGACCGGGTCCTCAAGGTGCTGATCGCGCTGGGTATCGTGATGACGCTCGCCTACGAGACCTACTCGCGCTTCCTGCCGGTCCGCGCGATGCTCGGGCTGTACCTGGGCGCGTTCGCTCTGGTGTGCGGGGTCTACCTGTGGCATCGCAGCGTCGGCGCGTTGCAGAAGCATCTCGACTACCGCGCGCTCGCCGAGGGCCTGCGCGTGCGCTTCTTCTGGTCGCTCGCCGGCATCCGCACCAGCGTCACCGACATCTACCTGCGCAAGCAGAACGACGAGCTGCAGTGGATCCGCGAAGCGCTGCGCCCCTGCGCGCCGCCGCACGGGCGCGCCTTCGAGTACACCGACCTCGTCTTCAAGGCATGGGTCGCCGACCAGGTCCGCTACTTCGGCGCGAGCGCGCGTCGCCTGGGCAAGACCGGCCGCTGGGCCAAGCTCGCATCGCTGGGCTTCTTCGCGGTGGGGCTCGTCAAGACCGCGGTGCTGTTCGTGCTGTGGGACCACCTGCAGGCGACGGGTGCCCTCGGGCACTGGAGCCTCGCGTCGGTGGGCTCGTTGCCGATCGTCGGCGCGCTGATCGACTCGCTGTCCGACAGCATGGGCTACTCGGCGCGGGCCAAGCAGCACGCCATCCTGGCCGGCATCTTCGCCCGCGCCGAGAGCGCCTACGCCGCGCTGCTCGCGCGCGGCGGCGACGAGACCGACAACCTGCGTGCGCTTCTCGAAGGGCTGGGCACCGAAGCGCTGTTCGAGAACGAGGACTGGCTCACGCTGCGCCGCGACCGGCCGATGGTCCTGCCGCCCGAGGCCGCCGGTCGCTGACGCCCGTCGTCAGTTCTTCTCGGCACCGGACTTCGTCGACTTGGTCGACTCGTTCAAGGCGGTCACGTAGGCGTTGTAGCTGTCGATCGCCTTGTTCGCCGCGTCTGCATAGGCGCGGGCCTGGTCGGCGAACTCGTTCGATTTGGCGCCCGCGGCGGCCGCATACTGATTGACGCAGACCTTGTAGTCATCGACCCGTTTCTGGAAGCGCGTGAACGACAGGCCGGGAGGACCGATCGGCGCGGCGCCCGGGCTCTCGCAGGTCATCGGCGGGACGGTGACCGCGGTCGTCGGGGGCGTCGGTGCGGGTTGCTGCGCGTGGGCCGACGGCAACGCGGCCAGCACCAGGCTGGCCGACAGGAATGCAGCGGATCGGATCGAGGACATCGTCAATTCTCCGTGAGTGGTGGCGCGTCGTTCCGTGCGATCGACTGCGTCCCGCGCGCCGGCGACCGGAATCGCCGATCGTCAGTGACCCGCGAGTTTAGCGAAAGGGGCCGGTGCATTCCCGCGGCCAGGTCAGCGCGGTTCGACATCGACGCCGGGCGGCGTGACCAGCGTGAGCTTCGAGACCGGCGCGCTACCGCCCGCGGGCGGCTCGACCGGCGACACCCCGTCGTCGATCCCGGCCCGCTGCACCCAGTCGACCGGCAGCTGCCGCTTGGACTTGGCGCCCATCTCGCGGATCTGTTCGATCCGCCGGACCACGTTGCCCTTGCCGTCGGTGAGGCGGCCACGCACCGTCTCGAGCGCCTTGCCGGCGCGCTCGAGGTGCGAGCCGACCGTATCGATCGCATCGACGACCTGCACGAACTGGTCGTAGAGCGCCCCCGCCTTCTCCGCGATCTCGATCGCGTTGCGCGTCTGCTTCTCGCGTTGCCACAGGCTCTGCACGGTGGTCAGGACGGCCAGCAGCGTGCTGGGCGTCACGATCACGACCTTGCGGTCCCACGCATCCATGAACAGCGACTCGTCGAGCGACGAGGCCAGTCCGAGCGCGGGTTCGATCGGGACGAACATCGCGACGAAATCCGGCGTGTCGAGCGTGTCCCGCCCCTGGTAATCCTTCGCCCCCAGGTCCCGCGCGTGCTTGCGGATCGCATCGACGTGCTGGCGGCCCGCGACACCGCGGCCATCGTCGTCGACGGCCGCGTAGTACCTCTCGTACGCGACCAGCGAGACCTTCGAGTCGATCACGATGTGCTTGTTGTCGGGCAGGCGCACGACGACATCGGGTCGCAGCACGCTGCCGTCGTCGGCCTTCAGCGAGAACTGCGTCTCGTACTCCACGCCCTTGACGAGGCCCGACCGTTCGAGCACGCGCTCGAGCACGACCTCGCCCCAGTTGCCGCGCGTCTTGGCCTCGCCCTTCAGGGCGCGCGTGAGGTTGACGGCGTCGTCGTTGATGCGGGCGGTGGCCTGGTGCAGGTTGAACACCTCCTGCTTGAGCAGCGCACGCTGCACCGTTTCCTTCTCGTAGGTGTCGTCCACCCGCTGGCCGAACGCGACGATCTTCTCGCCGAGCGGCTTCAGCAGGTCGTCGAGGGCGACATGATGCTGTTCGGCCATCCGCTGGCGGTTGGTTTCCAGCGCCTCGCCGGCGAGCGCCTTGAAATGGATGGACAGCTCGTCGCGGGCGTTCGCGAGGATCGCCAGCTTCTCGTCGGCGCGTTCGCGTTCTTCGCGCAGCTCTGCCACCAGCCCGGCCCGGGCGACCCGCTCGTCGCCGAGCGCGGCACTGGCTGCGCGTGCCTCGGCGCTCGCGGTCACGAGACGCGCCTGCAGTTCGCGCACGTCGTCGTCGCGCGCCACGAGCTGCGCCTGCGCGGTCGCGAGACGCGCCTGCGCATCGGCACCCGCCGATGCCAGCGCGGCCTCCATCGCCAGCCGGTTGCCTCGTCGCAGCAACCAGCCCGCGGCGAGACCACCGATCGCGAGCCCGACGACCAGCCCGACCATGACCCACCACGCATTCATGTCTTCAGCGTCCTTCCAGGTGAGCGGCAAGCATACCGAAACCGGCGACGATGGATGCGGACGTGCGGCGTCGAATGGCCGGATCTGTCCGCAAGCGGTCCGGCACTGCGTCGCGCCGATTCCAGGAACGGTTCACGCTACGGCTACTCTCACCGCGAAAGATCGCCATGCCACTCCCCAGATCGCACTCGACCGCCCTCCTCGTGATCGACGTCCAGCAATCCTTCCGTCAGCGTCCGTATTTCGGCGAAGCCGAACTGCCGTCCTTTTTTGAACGCTGCAGGACATTGATCGACGGCTTCACCGCGGCCGGCCTGCCGGTCGTGCGCATCCTCCACGTCGAAGGCGACGGGCCGTTCTCGAAGGCGTCGGGCCTTGCCGTGCCGATGCCGGAGCTCGCGTACGACCCCGCGGTCACGTTCGAGAAGAACGTGCACAGCGCGATGATCGGCACCGGCCTTCAGCGATGGCTGGTCGCGCGCGGCATCTCGCGACTGGCGGTCGCCGGCATCCGCACCGAGCAGTGCTGCGAGACCACGACGCGCAACGCCTCGGATCTCGGCTATGCGGTCGACTACGTGACCGAGGCCACGCTGACCTTCCCGATGACGACCCGCGCCGGACGCATGGTGACGGCCGCCGAGATCCGCGAGCGGACCGAACTCGTGCTGGCCAATCGCTTCGCGACGATCGTCACGGCCGGGGAGGCGGTCGCTCGCGCGAGTGCGGCGCTCGCGCCCTGATCGGCGCCCTCCGATGACGGCCCCGGTCCGCGTCCACTTCATCGTTCTGCCGCAGGTCTACCTGCTCGACCTGGCCGGCGTGGCCGATGCCTTGCGCAGCGCGAACGCGGTCGCGGGCCGTCCCGTGTTCGACCTCGACTACAACGGCGTGGACGCGACGGCGACGACCTCGCTCGGCCTGTCGCTGGCGAGCCTGAAGCCGCTGCCGGCCGCGCTCGAAGCCGGCTCGCTGGTGGTCGTCGCAGGCGTCCTGCCGACCGGCCACCTGCACGGCGCGGCTGCGACCACGGCGGCCCGCTGGCTCGCCCGTCACGTGACGCAGGAGCAGCGCCTGGCGACCGTGTGCGCCGGCGCCTTCATCGCGGCGCGCGCCGGCCTGCTCGACGGCCGCGCCTGCACGACCCATCACGAGGATTGCGATGCCCTGCAGCGCGCGTATCCGAAGGCGCTGGTCCTGCACAACCGCATCTTCGTGCAGGACGGCAACGTGATGACGAGCGCCGGCGTGACGGCCGGCATCGACCTGGCGCTGCATCTCATCGCCGAATACGCAGGGCCGGCCGTGGCGTCGCGGGTGGCGCGGAAGCTCGTCGTCTACGTGCGACGCGCGGGCGGCGACGCGCAGCTCTCACCGTGGTTCGCGCATCGCAACCACATGCATGCGGTCGTGCATCGGGCGCAGGACGCGATCGTCGCCGACCCGGCCCGCGCGTGGACCCTCGCGTCGATCGCGGCCGTGGCCTTGACGAGCGTGCGCCACTTGTCGCGCCTGTTCCGCGACGAGGTCGGCGTTACCGTCCTCGCGTACCTGCAGCACATCCGGCTCGCGATCGCACGCGAACGTCTCGACACCACGGGATGGACGGTCGAGCGCGTCGCCGAAGCCGCGGGCTTCAGCTCGGCACACCAGTTGCGCCGGGTCTGGCAGCGGCACGAAAAGGGCTCGCCGCGCGCGGGAAGGGACGCGCCTGCCTAGAGCTGCGTCAGCGTGTCAGGTGCGCGAACGCCTGCTCGAGGTCCGCGATCAGGTCCTTCGCGTCTTCGGTGCCGGCATAGAAGCGCACGAGGATGCCCCGGTGCGGCCAGCGAGCCGCGTCGCGGGGCGTGCCGCCCGGCACGGCGACGCGATACGGGACCGCGAGGCTGTGCACGCCGCCCCAGCTGAAACCGATGCCGAAGAGCTTCAGCGCATCGATCATCGCGTCGACCCGCGCCTCGTCGATGGCCGCGTCGACGATCACCGAGAACAGCCCGCAGGCGCCGGTGAAGTCGCGCTGCCACACCGCGTGTCCCGGACATTCGGGGAACGCGGGATGCAGCACGGCCACGATCTCGGGGCGCGCGGACAACCAGCGCGCGAGCGCCATCGCGTTCTCGCCGCTTCGTGCGAGGCGCAGTTCCATCGTGGGCAGTCCGCGCAGCATCAGGTAGGCGTCGTCGGCGCCGATGCCGACGCCGAGCCGCATGTGCGTGGCCTTGATGCGCTGGTGCAGCGCGTCGTCGACGGTCGTGATCGAGCCCATCAGCACATCGCTGCCGCCCGACGGGTACTTGGTCAGCGCGTGCATGACGATGTCGACGCCGTGATCGAACGGCCGGAACAGCAGCCCGGCGGCCCAGGTGTTGTCGATCGCCGTCAGTACGCCGTGGCGCTTCGCGATCGCGACGAGCGCAGGGGCGTCGGGCACCTCCATCGTCACCGACCCGGGCGTCTCGATCCAGATCAGCCGGGTCCGACCATCGATCCGCGCCTCCAGCGACGCGGGGTCCATCGGGTCGTAGAACGCCGTCTCGATGCCGAGTCCCGCGAGCAGGGAACCGCCGAGTTCGCGGCTCGGGTTGTAGACATTGTCGGGCAGCAGCAGCCGATCGCCCGAGCCCAGCAGCGCCAGGTCGACCACCGCGATGGCCGCGAGGCCCGACGGCACGAGCAGGCAGCGCGTGCCGCCTTCCAGCGCGGCGATGCGATGCGCGAGCGTGAAGGTGGTCGGCGTGCCGTGCAGGCCGTAGGTGTAGCCGGTGTCGTGCTTCCAGTCGCGGGCCCGCATCGCCGCGACGGTCGGGAACGTGATGGTCGACGCATGATGGACGCCGACGTTGAGTCCGCCGAACGGCATCGGCGCGACGTAGTCGTCGTGGACCAGCCGCGTGGCGGTCTCGTGGGGCTTCGGGTCTTCGCTCATCTGCGGATCAACCTTGAGGCGCAAGGCGGGTGACGCCCTTCATGTACGGCCGCAGCACGTCGGGCACCGTCACCGAGCCGTCGGCCTCCTGGTAGTTCTCGAGCACCGCGACCAGCGTGCGTCCGACCGCGAGGCCCGAGCCGTTCAGCGTGTGCACGTAGTCGACCTTGCCTTCGGCGTTGCGATAGCGGGCCTGCATGCTGCGCGCCTGGAAGGATTCGCAGTTCGACAGCGACGAGATCTCGCGATAGGCCTGCTGGCCGGGCAGCCAGACCTCGAGGTCGTAGGTCATCGCGGCCGAGAAGCTCATGTCGCCGCTGCACAGGCGCAGCACGCGGTACGGCAGGCCGAGCTGCTGCAGCACCGCTTCGGCATGCCCGACCATCTGCTCGAGCGCGTCGTAGGACTGCGACGGCTCGACGATCTGCACCATCTCGACCTTGTCGAACTGATGCTGGCGGATCATCCCGCGCGTGTCGCGGCCGTAGCTGCCCGCTTCCGAGCGGAAGCACGGCGTGTGCGCAGTGAGCTTGATGGGCAGCGCGGCGAGCGCGACGATGTCGCCGCGGACCGTGTTGGTCAGCGAGACCTCCGATGTCGGGATCAGGTACAGCGTCTCGCCGTCCCCCTCGTCGCCGCCTTTCCTCACCGAGAACAGCTGGTCGCCGAACTTCGGCAACTGGGTCGTGCCGATCAGCGAGTCGGCGTTGACGATGTACGGCGTGTAGCACTCGGTATAGCCGTGCTCCTCGGTATGCAGGTCGAGCATGAACTGCGCGAGCGCACGGTGCAGCCGCGCGATCGGGCCGCGCATCAGCGCGAAGCGCGCGCCCGACAGCTTGGCTGCGGTCTCGAAGTCGAGGCCGAGCGCCGCACCGACGTCGACGTGGTCCTTCACCGCGAAGTCGAAGTCGCGCGGCGTACCGTGGCGACGCAGCTCGACGTTGTCGTTCTCCGACTTGCCGACCGGCGTGTCGGCATGCGGCAGGTTTGGCATCCCCTGCAGCAGGTCGAGCAGGTCCTTCTGCGTCTTCGCGAGGCGGTCTTCCAGAGCCTTCAGCGTGTCGGGCAGCGCCGTGACCTCGGCCATCACCGCGCTCGCGTCCTCGCCCTTGCTCTTGAGTATGCCGATCTGCTTCGACAGCGCGTTGCGCCGCGCCTGCACCGTCTCGGTCTCGGTCTGGACCCGCTTGCGCTCGGATTCGAGCGACTCGAAGGCCTCGCGATCGAACGCGTAGCCGCGGGTCTCGAGGGCCGCGATGACGCGGGGCAATTCCTTGCGGAGAAGGTTCAGGTCGAGCATGAGGGCGGATCGGTTGACGGGGAGCGGTCCGCATTTTTACATGCGGACACGGCAAGGCGGCCGGACGCGGCGAGCCGGCGCCGTCGATGCCGCAACGCGCGCAGTGCGCAGGGAGCCGATGATCGCCGCGAATCGGTCGGGCGCCGACGCGCGAACCGCTGGCCCCTGCGCATGCGCGACATCCGCAAACCCACTTCATCCGGAGAACCCATGCCTGCCGATGCCACCCCGAGCGACTAGAGCCTCCTCGACGACATCGAGCGGCTGCTCGGCCGCCGCCTGGACGCGGACGACGTCGCGCTCGCGACCGTTCGCGCGGAGCGACGCCCGCTTCGAGACAGGCGATCTGCTGATGTACCTGAAACACGCAACGATATTCAGGACTACGCCCTCACGTTGTACTTCCGTCCCATGCGGCGGCTCGCCGACTGATCCGCGCGACGGACGAATCCGTCATCGACCGGTCGGCGCCCGGAACCGACCGGCGCCCCTTCTACTTCGCCAGGAACGCCCGGATCGCGTCGCCGGCCTTGGCGATGTCGGTCACGCCGTCGAGGTGTCCGCCATCGCCCTGGATGACGAACAGCTCGGTCGTCACGCCGTGCTTCTTCAACGCGTCGAGCATCGTCGTCGTGTACTCGGGGAACAGCAGGCGATCCGAGCTGGCCGGGATGGCCAGCACCTTCGCCTTGATCTTCGCCACGCCTTCGTCGAGCGTCGCGCCCTGCCCCACGCGGAACAGCTGGTTGGCCCGCACGAGGTACAGGAAGGAGTTGGCGTCGGCGGTGGCGGCGCGCGCCGCACCTGCCCGGTCGAGCGTGTCCTGCACCTTGTACTTGTTGTCCCACGACGCGAGCGGGTCGGCGCCTTCCTTCGCCCAGTCGCGCGCGAAGGTGCGCTGCATCCAGCCGGGTGCGCGCGAACTGATCGTGACGAGCTTCAGCGCTTCGGCCATGCCGCGCAGCGGCTCGTCCTTGCCGTAGTAGTCGCCGCCGTTCCACTTCGGATCGTCGTAGATCGGCATTGCCCACTCGTCGGCCACCGCGAT
>JBBRRW010000045.1:0-17738 GCA_038245975.1 Burkholderiales bacterium | reverse complement strand
CGGCGCGAGGTCGACGACGGCGTCGAGCACTTCCTGCACGCCGAAGTTGTTGACGGCCGAGCCGAAGAACACCGGGGTCTGCTTCGCGGCGACGAACGCCGCGCGGTCGAAGGTCTCGGACGCCGAGCTGACCAGCTCGATCTCGTCGCGCGCCTTGGCCACGTAGCCGGTGCCCGCGTCGAAACGCTGGTCGATGGCCGGGTTGGCCAGCCCTTCGATGGTCTCGAACGCCTGGCCCGCGCGGTCCGCGCCCGCCGCGAACACCCGCATGCTGCCGGCCGCGATATCGAACACGCCGCTGAAATTCTTGCCCATGCCGATCGGCCACGTGAACGGCACGGCCGTCATGCCGAGCGCGCGTTCGATCTCGTCGAGCAGGTCGAGCGGCTCGCGGACCTCGCGGTCCATCTTGTTGACGAACGTGATGATCGGCGTGCCGCGCGCGCGGCAGACTTCGAGCAGCCGCAACGTCTGCGCTTCGACGCCGTTGGCCGCGTCGATCACCATCAGCGCCGCGTCGACCGCGGTCAGCACGCGATACGTGTCCTCGGAGAAGTCCTGGTGGCCCGGCGTGTCGAGCAGGTTGATCACGCAGTCGCGATATTCCATCTGCATGACCGACGACGCGACCGAGATGCCGCGCTGCTTCTCGATCTCCATCCAGTCCGAGGTCGCGTGGCGACTGGCCTTGCGCGCCTTCACCGAACCGGCGATGTGGATCGCGCCCGAGAACAGCAGCAGCTTCTCGGTCAGCGTCGTCTTGCCCGCGTCGGGGTGGGAGATGATCGCGAACGTACGACGACGCTTCACTTCATCCGCGTTAGTGCGTGTCTGCATGCTGGAGGCTTTCGACCTGCGCGCGTCGACGGGCAGGTCCGGTGGGGTGGTTCGTGCCGGCATGGAGGCCGGCGAGGGCGCGATTTTATGACGAGTTCAGCCAAGTGGCGCCGCGGTCGGCTGGACCAATGGAAGCCACAGCGCGCAACGCACGGTCCCCGTTGACGCGGCGACGCGTTCGCGCGCAACCTCGGGCCGATGAAAGCCGCGCCCAACTCCACCGTCGTGCATGGAATCCTCCGGTCCGCCGAAGCGGCGGCCGACGGCTTCGGCGGCCACGTCGAGATCGACGTCGTCGACAACGCTTCGCCGGATCCCGCAACCGATTTCCTGAGGCCCGAGCCGGGCAAGCCGCTGCGCGCGTTCTACGGCGCGCTCGATGCGGCCACCGGCAAGATGGTCGGGCGCCGGGTCCGGGCCGAGCTGACCCTGAACGCGGGGCCGTCCGGCGGGCAGGCGGTGGTCCGCGATCTTGTCGCGGACTAGGCCCGTCAGCGCTTGACCGTCACGGTCACCTTGCCGGTCTTCATCGTGATCTGGCTGAGCGACACGCCGGTCGCCGTCCCGTCGTGGGCCTTCGCCGACGGCGCGGTCCGGTCGTTGAAGCTCTTCTTGCCGAGTCCGCCGGGGAAGAGATCGTTCGCGTCGCCCTGGTTCTTCGACAGCTCGAGTTCGCGCAGCCCGTCGGCTTGGGCGAGCCCCACCTTGTACGCGTTGGGATTGGTGTTGTCCGAGCGCGCCTCGTCGATGTGCCACACCGCGAGGCCGGACCCGGGCAACGCCCCGTCGCGCCCCGCCGCCTGGCGATTCTCGAGCAGGAAGTATTCGGCGCCGGCCTTGCCGCCGGTCCATACCTGGAGGCAGTCGCCGGGCGTCTTCTCGAGCGTGTCGAGCGTGTACTTGGCCGATTTTGCGACGACCGGCTTGATCCATCCGAGCTTCGACAGGCACCAGCAGGACATGCGCGTCGGCTTGTTGCCGTTCCCTCCCCACGATCCGCCACCCATCAGGCATCAGTTGCCGACGCCCTCGGAGCGGTACGACGTATCGTACAGATCCGGTAGTCCGAGTACGTGGCCGAACTCGTGCGCGAAGACCCCCACCCGGCCGTCCTCGGGTTCGGTCGAATAGGCGAACACCTTGACGCCCTGGTTGACGAACGGCGTCGGTAGCGTCCACTTGTGCGACCAGATCATGTCGTTGCGCTTCGACGCCACCGGCTCGGCCTCCGCGCCGCCGCCGGCGTGGATCAGAAAGATGCCGTCCACGAAGCCGTCGCCGTCCGTGTCGAAGCGCTTTAGGTTGTCGGTCTTGCAGTATTCGGTCAGCGCATCGACGAGCAGCCCGGGGACGTTGTGCGGGAAAGTGTTGCCGGTCCCGCTTTCGCCGGCCGTGTAGTAGGCGTAAGGCTGCGGCGCCCGGACGTAGGCGATGACCTCGCCGCTGACGTCCAGCATCCCGTACGACATCTCGCGATAGATGCTGGTCATCGAATCCGGGTTGGCCGGATCGAACAGCATCTTCTGGAATTCGCCGGGCGGTCGCTTGCCCACGTTGTCGCTGAAGTCGACCATCAATGCGAGCGCATGCAGTTTTTTCGGGCCGGTCGCGCGCGGCAGCCGCGCGGCGCGGAGCGGCCGGTCGGCGGGCGCTGCCGCCACCGGGATGTCGGATGGCGGATAGAAGACGCCGTCGTTGAAGCCGGTCTGGCGCTGCTGGTCCGCGGCGATCAGCCCCATGTAGGACGCGAGCCGGACATCGGCCGCCGACATCGCGCGGCTCTTCTTGATCGAGCGCTGGATATCCTTCAGCACGGCCGTCGTGGGACGGCAGGTCGTGGGCCCGTCTGCATAGCAGTGATTGTGTGCGTGACGCATCTGATGTTCTCCCTGTGAGTAACTCGATGGACTACGGCGGATCGTCGACCGGTGTCTCCTCGCGCGGCGCGTTCCCGCCATCACGCCACCGGGGGATCAAAGTTAGGTTAGTCGTGGCCGCTCCGCAACGTGAATCAGACCGGCGCCGTCGCCGCGGTCTGCGACCGCACAGTAGAATCCACGGCTGCCGCCATGAAGCCATCCTCCCGAACACCTTCACGTCTCGACAATCTCATCGAGGGTCTCCGGCGCCTGCCCGGCGTGGGACCGAAGTCTGCGCAGCGCATCGCCTACCACCTGCTGCAGCACGATCGGGACGGCGCGGCCCGGCTCGGCAGCGCGCTGACCTGCGCCGTCGAATCGATCCGTCACTGCGCGCTGTGCAACACGTTCACCGAGAACGAACTGTGCGACGTGTGTGCGTCGGACCGGCGCGACCGCTCGCTGCTGTGCGTCGTGGAGACGCCCGGCGACCAGCTGATGATCGAACAGACGCTGACCTATCGCGGCCTGTATTTCGTGCTGATGGGACGGCTGTCGCCGCTCGACGGCATCGGCCCGAAGGACATCCATCTCGACCGGCTGCTGCGCCGTGCCACCGACGGCGTCGTGCGCGAGGTCATCCTCGCGACCAACTTCACCAACGAAGGCGAGGCGACGGCGCACACGATCGGCGAGATGCTCAAGAGCCGCGGCCTCTCGGTCACGCGCCTCGCGCGCGGCGTGCCGGTGGGCGGCGAGCTCGAATACGTGGACGTCGGTACCATCGCGCAGGCGGTGCTCGACCGACGGTCGTCATGACCCGCAACCCTCTTCAGCGATCGGAGCAGTAACGCATGGAATATCGACGACTCGGCCGCGCAGGACTCAAGGTGAGCGCATTGTCCTTCGGCTCCTGGGTGACCTACGGCAACCAGATGGACACGAAGCTCGCGCGCGAGTGCATGGCGGCCGGGTACGACGCGGGCGTCAACTTCTTCGACAACGCCGAGGTGTACGCGCTTGGCCAGTCCGAAACGATCATGGGCCAGGTCCTCAAGGAGCTGAAGTGGTCGCGCATGAGCTATGTCGTGTCCACCAAGTTCTACTGGGGTCTCGAGAAGGGGCCGAACCAGAAGAACACGCTCAACCGCAAGTACCTGCATCATGCGATCGACGCGTCGCTGAAGCGCTTCGACCTCGACTTCGTGGACCTGGTGTATTGCCATCGCGCCGACCCGGACACGCCGATCGAGGAAACGGTGTGGGCGATGCACGACATCATCTCGCGCGGCAAGGCCTTGTACTGGGGCACGTCGTCGTGGCCGGCGGCCGATATCCGCGCCGCGTGGGACATCGCCGATCAGCACCACCTGCACAAGCCGGTCGTCGAGCAGCCGGAATACAACCTCTTCCAGCGCAGGCAAGTGGAGGTCGAATACGCGCGGCTCTACGAGGACATCGGATTGGGACTGACCACCTGGAGCCCGCTCGCATCGGGCCTGCTGACCGGCAAGTACCGCGGCGGCGCGCCGGAAGGCAGCCGTGCCACCCTGCAGAACTACGCGTTCCTCAAGGAAAGGCTGCTCGACGAGAAGAAGAACGCGGTCGTCGCCAGGCTGGGCGACATCGCGGCCGAGCTGGACTGTTCGCTCGCGCAGCTGGCCCTCGCCTGGTGTGTCAGCAACCGGAACGTGTCGACGGTCATCACCGGGGCTTCGCGACCCGGGCAGGTCGTCGAGAACATGAAGGCGATGGACGTCGTGGCGCGCATCGACGCCGACCTGCACCAGCGCATCGACACCATCATCGGGGACCTGCGTGGCTGAGGCTCCGGCATTTGGCGCGCGCGAGATCGAGGCGGCGTCATGATCGTCGCGTTCTGGTGCGTGCTGGCCGCTGCCTGCCTCCCGATCGTCTGCGCGTACATCGCCAAGTTCGGTGGTGCCGCGTCGACCGACGACGGCGCGACCCGCTACAACAATCGCGAGCCGCGCCTGTGGCTCGCGCGTCAGACCGGCGTGCGGGGCAGGGCGCACGCGGCGCAAGGCAACAGCTTCGAGGCGTTCCCGTTCTTCGCCGCGGGTGTCGTCATCGCCGTGCTCCAGCACGTGCCGGTGGCCACTATCGACCTCCTGGCCGTGATCTTCATCGTGGCGCGCATCGCCTACATCGCCTGCTACGTGGCCGACCTGCCGAAGCTGCGGTCCTTCGTCTGGTCGATCGGCTTCACGGCCTGCGTCGTGTTGTTCCTCTACGCGGCGACCGGCACGCTGCGCTGATGCGCGGAGAACCGTGACCCCAACGCGCCCACCGTCGCTGCCATGACCGTCCCTGCCGCCACCCCCTCGAACGCGCCCGCCACTCCCGCGACGCTGGCCCGCTGGATCTCGGCCGTGGCGCTCGGCGACCAGGACGCCTACCGCCGTCTCTACGACGCGACGTCGCCGAAACTGTTTGGCGTCGCGTTGCGTATCTTGCGGGAAGAGAGTCGTGCGGAGGATGTCTTGCAGGATAGTTTCGTCAACGTCTGGAACGGTGCTGCCAGCTACAACGCGTCGCTATCGGCGCCGATGACGTGGATGGTCACGATCGTCCGCAACCGGGCCCTCGACTACATCCGGCGCCTCGACCACCGGACCGTCGAGCTCGACGAAGACCTCGAGGCGGTCCTCGAATCCGGGCAGCCCGGGCCGGCGGAACTCGCGGGGCGCGGCCAAGACGCCGTCGCCCTGCAGCGCTGCCTGAAGCGACTCGACGCCGGGCAACGCCAAGCCGTCGCCTTCGCGTATTTCCAGGGTCTGACGCATTCGGAGCTGGCGGCGACGCTGCGCGTCCCGATCGGAACCGTCAAGACCTGGATCCGTCGCGGACTCGAGAAGATGCGTCGCTGCCTGGACGGCGTCGCCGCCTGATGCATCGAGAGCGAATCACCCGATGAACACCCAGGGCAACGAACGACTGCGCGAGATGCTGGCTGCCGAGTACGCGCTCGGCACGTTGCGGGGTGGCGCGCGCCGCCGTTTCGAGCGCTGGGCGCGCAGCGACGAGGCACTGCGGAGACTGGCGCTGGAATGGAGCGAACGGCTCGCGCCGCTGATCGACAAGATTCCGTCGCAGGTGCCGTCCCGACGCGTCTGGGAGGCCATCGAGGCGCGCCTGCCGGGTTTCTCCGTGCGGCGGGCGGGGCCATCGCAGGCCACCGCATGGTGGGACCGGCTGGTCTTGTGGCGCGGCCTGTCGGCGGTGTTCGCGACCATCGCGGTCATCGCGCTCGGCATCGCGCTGCGACCGGCGCCGCTGGTCGAGCCGCGGATCGTGCAGGTGCAGACGGCGCCGGGCGCGATCGCCACGCTGCTCGACCCGAAGAGCAATCAGCCGGTCGCCATGGTGATGGCATCCGAGCAGGGCGACGCACTGCTGGTCCGCGTGGCCGCGGGCGTTCAGGTGCCCGAAGGCAAGGTGCTGCAGTTGTGGATGGCGCCGCGCGACGCCGACGGCCTGCTGTCGATGGGCGTGCTGCCGGGCGATGCGCGACTGCGTGCGGAACGCGTGTCGGGGGTCGATGGGGCGACGCTGGCCAGGGCGAAGGCGTTCGGGCTGTCGCTCGAGCCGGCCGGCGGCTCGCCGCAACCGACCCAGGTCCTCGGCCTCGGCGCGCTGGTCCGCCTGACGATCTGAGCGAGCGGACGGCCGCAAGGCCTTCAGATGTTCTTCGGTGCCGCCTCGCGAGCGTGAACTAGAATCGATCCTTCAAGCCCGCCTTGTGCAGTGGCCCGCACATCGAGACGCCGGCTCCATGGAGATCATCTTGAAATCAGTGTCGATTGCCGGTGCGCATGCGCTCCGCTGCGTGGCGGTTGTCCTGTCGGTCGTGTCGTTCGGGATCGGCACCGCCGCCGCCCAGGCCCTCGAGAAGACCAGCGTCTCGATCGCCGTCGGCGGCAAGGCCGGCCTCTACTACCTCCCGCTGACGATCGCCGAACGGCTCGGCTACTTCAAGGACGAAGGGCTGACCGTCGAGATCAGCGACTTCGCCGGCGGCGCGAAGGCGCTCGAGGCCCTCGTCGGTGGCAGCGTCGACGTCGTGGCCGGCGCCTACGAGCACACGATCAACATGCAGACGAAGGGCCAGCACATCCGGTCCTTCGCGCTGATGGGCCAGTCGCCGGCGATCTCGATCGGCGTGGTGTCCGCGAAGGGCGCGGGCATCCAGGGACCACAGGACCTGAAGGGCCTGAAGATCGGCGTGTCGGCGCCGGGGTCGTCGACCAACGTCGCGCTCAATACCTATCTCGCGAAAGGCGGCCTCAAGCCTTCCGACGTGTCGGTGATCGGTGTCGGCACCGGCGCCGGTTCGCTGGCCGCCATTCGCAGCGGCCAGATCGACGGCATGTCCAACATCGAGCCCGTGATGACGATGCTCGAGCAGAAGAACGAAGTGAAGATCCTCGTCAGCACGAGGACCGCCAAGGGAACGCAGGAGCTGTTCGGCGGCGCAATGCCGGCGGCCACGCTGTATGCCTTCGACGACTTCATCAGGAAATATCCGCGCACGACGCAGGCGCTCGCCAATGCCATCGTGCGGGCCGACAGGTGGCTCGCCAAGGCCGGCCCGTCCGACGTGCTGAAGACGGTGCCCGAGAGCTACCAGCTCGGCGACAAGGCGCTGTATCTCGCGGCCTTCGCGAGCCAGCGCGATGCCTACTCGCCGGACGGATTGATGCCAGAGTCGGGGCCGCGCACGGCGGTCCGCGCCCTCGCGAGCTTCGACACCAAGCTGGACCCGTCGAAGATCAGGCTCGCGGATACGTTCACCAACGACTTCGCCCGGCAGGCCGACCAGAAGTACAAGTGACCGGTCTGCGTGTCGCCGTGGGCTGCAGGGCGCGACGCTCATGAGTCCCTCGTTACCCGACCCCGCCGGGCACGCCGCGCTGGTGTTCGACCGCGTCGCGTGCACCTTCGTCTCGAACGACGATCCGGTACTGCGCTACACGGCCGTCGAGGACGTCAGCCTGTCGGTCGCGCCCGGCGAGTTCGTCTCGGTCGTCGGCCCCACGGGTTGCGGCAAGTCGACCCTGCTCAACATCGCCGCCGGCCTGCTCGCGCCCTCGGCAGGCGAAGTGTCGGTCTTCGGCAGGCGGCTCGATGCCCGGGTCTCCGGCGTCAATCGACGCGCGGGCTACATGTTCCAGACCGAAGCCCTGATGCCGTGGCGCAGCGCGATCGACAACGTCGTCGTGGGACTCGAGTTCCGCGGCGTCGGACGCGCGGACGCGCGGTCGCAGGCCGCCGCATGGCTCGAGCGCGTCGGTCTCGCGGGCTTCGACGACCGCTACCCGCATCAACTGTCGGGCGGCATGCGCAAGCGCGTGGCGCTCGCGCAGACGCTGGTCCTCGATCCGGACATCATCCTGATGGACGAGCCGTTCTCGGCGCTCGACATCCAGACGCGGCAGCTGATGGAGAACGAACTGCTCGACCTGTGGCAGGCGAAGCGCAAGGCCGTGCTCTTCATCACGCACGACCTCGACGAGGCGATCGCGTTGTCGGACCGCGTCGTCGTGCTGTCGGCGGGGCCGGCGACGCACCCGATCGCGACCTTCGACATCGATCTCGCGCGTCCTCGCGACGTGGCCGAGATCCGCACCGATGCGCGCTTCGTCGAACTGCACCGGCAGATCTGGGCGGCGATGAAGGAGGAAGTACTGAAGGGCTATCGGCAGACCAGGACGCGCACATGAAGCGCAGGTCGGTCGTCCGCCTCTGGCAGATCGCGGTCTTCGCGATCGTGCTGCTGCTCTGGTACGTGCTGACCAGTCCGACGCTGCTGCCCACCTTCTACTTCAGCAACGCGAACCAGGCTGCCTTCTTCTTCGGCGAACCGGTCGAGGTGGGGGAACGGATCTGGGCGTGGTTCACGACGGGCGAGATCTATCCGCACCTCGGCGTAACGCTGATCGAGACCGTGCTCGCCTTCGTGTTCGGGACGCTGCTGGGACTGGCGTTGGGCATGTGGCTCGCGCTCGCGCCGACGGCGGCGGCGATCCTCGACCCGTACATAAAAGGCGCCAACGCGATGCCGCGCGTGATCCTCGCGCCGATCTTCGCCGTGTGGTTCGGGCTCGGCATCGGCTCCAAGGTCGCACTCGGCATGACCCTGGTGTTCTTCATCGTCTTCTTCAACGTGTTCCAGGGTGTGCGCGAGGTCAGCCCCGTCGTTCTGGCGAACGCGCGGATGCTCGGCGCGAACCGGCGGCAACTGATCCGCAGCGTCTACCTGCCGAGCGCGACGAGCTGGGTCTTCTCGTCGCTGCACACGTCGGTCGGCCTCGCGTTCGTCGGCGCGGTGGTCGGCGAGTACCTCGGCTCGGCACGCGGCGTCGGCTACCTGATCCTGCAGGCCGAAGGCAGCTTCGACATCAACACGGTGTTCGCCGGCATCGTCGTCCTCACCGTGTTCGCGCTGCTGCTCGATGCCCTCGTGGGCGTCGTCGAACGGCGGTTGATGAAGTGGAGACCGTCGTAGCGCCTGCCGAGGGTTCCCGCGTGCAGCGCGGGATCGGGACTCGCGGAGACGGTCCGGATGCAGGCGGGCTCGATGCCCGTCTGCATCCGCTCTCAGGGCAGCACAAGCCTCCTTGCTACTTCTACTGCATCCCCGCGATCAGCTTCTCGAGCTTCACCGCGTCGGACGCGAAGGTGCGGATGCCTTCGGCCAGTTTCTCCGTCGCCATCGCGTCGTCGTTCATCTCGAAGCGGAACCTCGATTCGTCGTAGATCTTCGGTTCGACCGATTGACCCTGCGCCCATGCGTCGTCGAGCTGCGGGACGACCTTCGCATCGCCCTCGGTCAGCTTCTGCAGCAGCTCGGGGCTGATGGTCAGCAAATCGCAGCCGGCGAGGCCCAGGACCTGTTCGACGTTGCGGAAACTCGCGCCCATGATCTGCGTCGGATAGCCGAGCTTCTTGAACGCCGCGTACACGCTGCGCACGAACAGCACGCCCGGATCCTCGTTCGGCGCGTAACCGTCCTTGCCCTCGGCCTTCTTGAACCAGTCGGTGATGCGGCCGACGAACGGAGAGATCAGGGTGGCGCCGGCCTCGGCGGCCTCGATCGCCTGCGGCATGCCGAACATCAGCGTCATGTTGACGTGGATGCCTTCGCGTTCGAGGATCTCGGCGGCGCGAATGCCCTCCCAGGTCGATGCGATCTTGATCAGGATGCGGTCGCGCTCGATCCCTTCGGCTTTGTACAGCGCGAGCAGGTGGTGGGCCTTGGCGATGGTGGCCGCCGTGTCGAACGACAGGCGGGCGTCGACTTCGGTCGAGACGCGGCCGGGCACGATCTCCAGGATCTTCGTGCCGAACGCGATCAGCAGATGATCGATGACGTCGCCGGGGGCGGCCCTCAGGTAATGGTCGACCACGCCCTTGACGAGCGGCTGGTACGCGCCCTTGCCGACCGCTTTCAGGATCAGCGACGGGTTGGTGGTCGCGTCCTGCGGCAGGAAGGCCCGCATCGTCTCGAAGTCGCCGGTATCGGCGACGACCGTGGTGTATTGCTTCAATTGATCGAGTTGATTCATGGATGGGCTTCTTCGCAGGTAGGGGCGGGTCGGGTGGCAGTCCGGCAGGCGGCTCGACAGGCCGTACGGAATGACCAGTTCGACACGGTATAATCCGAAAGTTTATCTTCAGCCGCCGACCGTCCGCGCGACTCCCCGATACTCGCCGATCGCACCGACCCCTGCACCGAACGCAGCGCCCCGTTCCCGGCGCCGGCGACCGGCGCCGAATGACGGGCTTGCGATCGAAAGAGACGGCCGGCCATGACAGGGGTTTTTCTTGTTGCCGACCGACTTCTTCCCGCCCGACCCGCACGCCAGCGGATCGGCATTGCTCGCGCTTGCAGATGGCACCGTTTTTCGTGGCACGTCGTTCGGCGCTGCCGGCCAATCCGTCGGCGAGGTGGTCTTCAACACGTCGATGACCGGGTACCAGGAAATCCTGACGGACCCCAGCTATTCGCGACAGATCGTCACGCTGACCTATCCGCACATCGGCAACACCGGCACGAACGACGAAGACGTCGAGTCCACGAAGGTGCACGCGGCCGGACTCGTGATCCGCGACCTGCCGCGCGTCGCGTCCAACTTCCGGTCGCAACGCACCCTGTCGGCCTATCTGAAGGCCGAACGTTGTGTCGCGATCGCCGGCATCGACACGCGCAAGCTCACGCGGCTGCTGCGCACGAAAGGCGCCCAGAACGGCGCTATCCTCGCCGACTGCAAAGGCGATGCAGACGACGCCGACACCGCGATCGCGCTGGCCCGCGGCTTCCCCGGTCTGGCCGGCCTGGACCTCGCGAAGGTCGTCAGCGTCGACCAGCCCTACGACTGGACCGCGTCGGTCTGGAGGCTCGGCAAGGGCTATGAAACCGATGTGCCCGTGCGCTTCCACGTCGTGGCCTTCGACTACGGCGTCAAGCACAACATCCTGCGCATGCTCGCCGCGCGCGGCTGCCGCGTCACCGTACTGCCGGCACAGGCGACCGCCGACGAGGCGCTGGCGCTGAAGCCCGACGGCATCTTCCTCGCGAACGGGCCCGGCGATCCGGAGCCTTGCGACTACGCGATCGCGGCCACCCGCACGCTGATCGAGCGGGGCCTGCCCACCTTCGGCATCTGCCTCGGTCACCAGTTCATGGCGCTGGCGTCGGGCGCGAAGACGCTGAAGATGAAGTTCGGTCACCACGGCGCCAATCATCCGGTGCAGGACCTCGATACGCAGCAGGTGCTGATCACGTCGCAGAACCACGGCTTCGCGGTCGACGCGAACTCGCTGCCGGCCAATTGCCGCATCACCCACGTGTCGCTGTTCGACGGCTCGCTGCAGGGCTTCGCGCGCACCGATCGTCCGGCGTTCTGTTTCCAGGGACATCCGGAAGCGAGTCCAGGGCCGCACGACATCGGGTATCTGTTCGATCGGTTCGTCAGCTCGATGCAAGCCTCGTTGGAGCGCTCGATTGGTTGACGAATCGAAGACGCTCGGCACATTGCAGATCGTCGACGGCGTCGAAGCCCGCATCTACTCGGCGCGCGGTATGCGGGTGATGCTGTCGCATGATCTTGCCGAACTCTACGAGGTCGAGCCGCGAGCCCTCGTCCAGGCGATCAAGCGCAATCCGGAGCGTTTCCCGGACGACTTCTGCTTCCAGCTCACGGCCGACGAACGCGCCAACTTGAAATCACAAACCGTGATTTCAAGTTGGGGCGGATCGCGTTCGACACCCTATGCATTGACGGAGCAGGGCGTCGCCATGCTGTCCGGCGTACTGCGCAGCGAACGCGCTGTTGCCGTCAACATCGAGATCATGCGGACCTTCGTCAAGCTGCGCACGATGCTCGAGTCGAACAAGGACCTCGCGAAGAAGCTCGCGACGCTCGAGGCCCAGTACGACCGGCAATTCGCCGCTGTCTTCGAGGCGATCCGCGCATTGACGGCGCTGCCGGCGCCCATCAAGACGAAGCCGATCGGTTTCGTTCGAAACTGACACACCGCCCATGCCCAAGCGTACCGACCTCCAATCCATCCTCATCATCGGCGCCGGCCCGATCGTCATCGGCCAGGCCTGCGAGTTCGACTACTCCGGCGCCCAGGCCTGCAAGGCGCTGCGCGAGGAGGGCTACCGCGTGGTCCTCGTCAACTCGAACCCGGCAACGATCATGACCGACCCGGAGACGGCCGATAAGACCTACATCGAGCCGATCACGTGGCAGGTCGTCGAGAAGATCATCGACACCGAACGGCCCGACGCGATCTTGCCGACCATGGGCGGCCAGACCGCGCTCAACTGCGCGCTCGACCTGCATCGCCACGGCGTGCTCGCGAAGTACGGCGTCGAGCTGATCGGTGCGTCGCCCGAAGCGATCGACAAGGCCGAGGACCGCTCCAAGTTCAAGGCCGCGATGACGAAGATCGGCCTCGGCTCCGCGCGCTCGGGCATCGCCCACACGCTCGACGAGGCGTGGGCCGTACAGCGTTCGCTCGGCTTCCCGTCGATCATCCGGCCGAGCTTCACGCTCGGTGGCACAGGCGGCGGCATTGCCTACAACGGCGAGGAGTTCGAGACCATCTGCAAGCGCGGCCTGGAAGCGTCGCCGACGAAGGAACTGCTGATCGAGGAGTCGCTGATCGGGTGGAAGGAGTTCGAGATGGAGGTCGTGCGCGACCAGGCGGACAACTGCATCATCGTCTGCTCGATCGAGAACCTCGACCCGATGGGCATCCATACCGGTGACTCGATCACGGTCGCGCCGGCGCAGACGCTGACCGACAAGGAATACCAGCTGATGCGCAACGCGTCGATCGCGATCCTGCGCGAGATCGGCGTCGATACCGGCGGCTCCAACGTGCAGTTCGCGATCGATCCGAAGGACGGTCGCATGATCGTCATCGAGATGAACCCACGCGTGTCGCGGTCGTCGGCGCTGGCCTCGAAGGCCACCGGCTTCCCGATCGCGAAGATCGCGGCCAAGCTCGCCGTCGGCTACACGCTCGACGAGCTGCGCAACGACATCACCAGCGGCGCGACGCCCGCGAGCTTCGAACCGTCCATCGACTACGTCGTCGTCAAGGTGCCGCGCTTCGCGTTCGAGAAATTCCCGATGGCCGATTCGCGCCTGACGACACAGATGAAATCGGTCGGCGAGGTGATGGCGATCGGCCGCACCTTCCAGGAATCGTTCCAGAAGGCGCTCCGCGGCCTCGAGGTCGGCGTCGACGGCATGAACGAGATGACCAAGGATCGCGAGAAGATCGAGATCGAGCTCGGCGAGCCCGGTCCCGAGCGCATCTGGTACGTCGGCGATGCGTTCGCGATGGGCATGAGCGTCGAGGAGGTCGCTCAGCTGACCCACATCGACCCGTGGTTCCTCGTGCAGATCAAGGAAATCATCGACCTCGAGCTGAAGCTCGACGACATCGCGCTGTCCGACCTCGACCGGGTCGCGCTGTATCGCCTGAAGCGGATGGGCTTCTCCGACCGTCGCCTCGCCTACCTGATGAAGACCAGCGAGCACGAAGTCCGTGCCCGGCGCATCGCGGAAGGCGTCCGCCCGGTCTACAAGCGGGTCGACACCTGCGCGGCCGAGTTCGCGACCAGCACGGCCTATCTGTACTCGACCTACGAAGGCCTCGACGACGCCGAGTGCGAAGCCGAGCCGACCGACCGCAGGAAGATCATGGTGCTCGGCGGCGGCCCGAACCGGATCGGGCAGGGGATCGAGTTCGACTACTGCTGCGTGCACGCGGCGCTGGCGCTGTCCGCGGACGGCTACGAGACGATCATGGTCAACTGCAATCCCGAGACCGTCTCCACCGACTACGACATCAGCGACCGGCTGTACTTCGAGCCGGTCACCCTCGAGGACGTGCTCGAGATCGTCGCGAAGGAGAAGCCGGTCGGCGTCATCGTGCAGTACGGTGGGCAGACGCCGCTGAAGCTCGCGAAGTCGCTCGAGGCGGCCGGCGTACCGATCATCGGCACGTCGCCCGACGCGATCGACGTGGCCGAGGACCGCGAGCGTTTCCAGCAACTGATCACCCGGCTCGGCCTTCTGCAGCCGCCCAACCGCACGGCGCGCAGCGAGCAGCAGGCCCTCGAACGGGCCGAGGAGATCGGCTACCCGCTGGTGGTGCGCCCGAGCTACGTGCTCGGCGGCCGTGCGATGGAGATCGTCCACGAGCAGCGCGACCTCGAGCGGTACATGCGGGAAGCAGTGCGGGTTTCACATGATTCACCGGTATTGCTCGACCGCTTCCTCAACGACGCGATCGAGGTCGATGTCGACGCCATCTGCGACCAGGGGATCGACGGGCCGGGACGCGTGTTCATCGGCGGCGTGATGGAGCACATCGAGCAGGCCGGTGTGCATTCCGGCGATTCCGCGTGCTCGTTGCCGCCGTACTCGCTGTCCGGCGACATGGTGTCCGAGCTGAAGCGCCAGACGGCGATGATGGCGCATGCGCTCGGCGTGGTCGGCCTGATGAACGTGCAGTTCGCGATCCAGAAGGACGTGGTCTACGTGCTGGAGGTCAACCCGCGCGCGTCGCGCACGGTCCCCTACGTCTCGAAGGCCACCGGCCTGCAGCTCGCCAAGATCGCGGCGCGCTGCATGGCCGGTCGTTCGCTCGATGCGCAGGGCATCGGCGACGAGGTCGTGCCGGACTATTACTCGGTCAAGGAAGCCGTCTTTCCGTTCACGAAATTCCCGGGCGTCGACACGATCCTCGGGCCGGAGATGAAGTCGACCGGCGAGGTGATGGGCGTGGGTACGACCTTCGCCGAGGCCTTCGTCAAGTCGCAGCTCGCGGCCGGCATCCGGCTCCCGTCGCCGCACGGCATCGACGGCAAGGCGGCGGGCAAGGTGTTCATCAGCGTCCGCAACGCGGACAAGCCGCGGGCCGTCGAGGTGGCGCGCAGCTTGAAGGCGATGGGGTTCGCGCTGCTGGCGACGCGCGGCACCGCGTCGGCGATCGAGGCGGCAGGCATTCCCTGCGAGAGCGTCAACAAGGTGGCCGAAGGCCGGCCGCACATCGTCGACATGGTGAAGAACGGCGATGTCGCGCTGGTCGTCAACACCGTCGAGGAGAAGCGCAACGCCATCTCCGACTCGCGCTCCATCCGCACGACGGCGCTGGCGATGCGCATCACGCAATACACGACCATCGCCGGCGCCTGGGCGGCCGTCGAGGGGATGCGCCTGATGCACGAGCGCGGCGACGAGATCTCCGTCTACGATTTACAAGGCCTGCATCGCGCCTTAAACTAACGGCTCATTCACGGTCGCTCGCAGGAACGGCCTTCAACAGAGGTCGCTGCCAGCGGACTTGCCGGCAGCGACCTCTGTCATTTGAGGCGGTCCGCGTCGCCGTATCCAGTGCCCCTCACCACCTGATCGTTCAAACAGCATGAGCACGATTCCCATTACCGTCCGCGGCGCCGAACTGATGAAGCAGGAGCTCCATCAGCTGAAGACCGTCGAACGCCCCAACGTCATCAACGCCATCGCCGAGGCGCGCTCGCACGGCGACCTGTCCGAGAACGCCGACTACGACGCCGCGAAGGAGCGCCAGGGTTTCATCGAGGGCCGCATCCAGGACCTCGAAGGCAAGCTGTCGAACGCCCGCGTGATCGACCCCGCCACGCTCGACGCCGAAGGCCGCATCGTGTTCGGGTCCACCGTAGAGCTCGAAGATATTTCGCAGAGCGCCAAGGTGGTCTACCAGATCGTCGGCGACGACGAGGCGGACATCAAGGTCGGCAAGATCTCGATCTCGAGCCCGATCGCCCGCGCGTTGATCAACAAGGTCGAGGGCGACGTGGCCGAGGTGCAGGCGCCGGCCGGCGTCCGCGAGTACGAGGTCCTGTCCGTCCGCTACATCTGACCCCGCGCTTGTCTCCGCAGCAGGTCAGTCTCGCTCGCAAGGCCGCGTCGCTGTGTTGCGCGGCGTCGCTCGGCGCGCTGCTGTTCTCGGTGCGGGTCGCGCTGACCATCTTCCAGGAACTGCCGAACGACCGGCTGCTGGCCGGCCGCATCGCGGGCCGCTCGTTCACCGGCGCCTATGCCATCGCGACGGCCGCCGCGGTGATCGCCGTGGTGGTCGTGGTGACGACGCGTTCGCGCCACCGGCTGATCGATGTCTGGTGCGCCTGGTCGCTGCTGGTCACGTCGCTGCTGCAGCTGTTCTGGATCGCGCCGGCCATCGCCCGCCACGGCAGCGGCTGGCCCGGCTCGTTCGCGAGCCTGCACGCGGCAGGCGGCGTCTTCCACGTGTTCATGGCGGTGCTGGCCTTGGTGCTGGCCTGGCGATTGCTCGAACCCGTGGACGACGGAGTCGCCGCGAGCGATCAGCGGTTCTGAAAGCCCTTCTTGCTGGAGTGCTGACCCGACTTGCGGACGCGTGCGGTGCGCGGCGGACTGTCGTCGGTCTTGACCTTGCGCGTCGAGATGCGGCTGTCGGGATTGCGCGCCTTGGCGGCCGTTCTGGCGGCGCTCTTGCGAGCGATCTTGGGCGAGCGGAAGAGGGGTTCGTCGTCGGCGATGGGCTTCTGGCGATAGAAGACCAGCAGCTTGCCGATGGTCTGCACCGTAGCGGCCGACAGCTCGGCGACGACGCGTTCGCGCATCGCGAGGCGCGCGTCGCGATCGTCGCCGGCGACGCGGACCTTGATCAGCTCGTGCGCCGCCAGGCTGCGGTCGATCTCGGCCAGCACGCCAGCGGTGAGCCCCGCGTCGCCGATGATGACCACCGGGTCGAGCGCGTGGGCGCGCGCCTTGAGGGTCTTGCGTTCGGATGGTGTGATGGACTGCGGCATGATGGTCGGCAATTCGAAGTAGGGGTGTAGCGGCACTCGCGCAGGGACGAGGCGATGCGCGTGGAGCATAACAAGCAATGGCAAAGAACAAATTCAATCATTCGTGGCTGCACGACCATATCAACGATCCCTATGTCAAGCTGGCTCAGAAGCACGGCTACCGGGCGCGCGCGGCGTTCAAGCTGAAGGAGATCGACGAGACTGACCGCCTGATCAAGCCGGGCGACGTGGTCATCGACCTCGGCGCCGCTCCCGGTTCGTGGTCGCAGTACGTGCGCGAACGGTTGGCGAAGGGCGCCGGGATCGGCGGCCGCATCATCGCGCTCGACCTGCTGCCGATGGAGCCCATCGCCGACGTCGATTTCTTTCAGGGCGATTTCCGCGAGGACGAGGTGCTGGCGCTGCTGGAAAGCCGGCTCGCCGACCTCGTCGCGGCGTCGCCGGGCGGGCGTTGCGTCGATCTTGTCCTTTCCGACATGGCCCCAAACCTCTCGGGAGTCGGGTTGGCGGACGCGGCACGGATGCAACATGTGATCGAATTGGCGACCGAATTCGCGGTCAGGTTTCTGAAACCGAAAGGCGCCCTGCTCGTAAAAGCGTTTCACGGCAGCGGCTACAGCCAGATCGTCGAGGGGCTGAAGAAGGAGTTCACCACGGTG
>JBBRRW010000044.1:0-17743 GCA_038245975.1 Burkholderiales bacterium | reverse complement strand
GTGTTGATGGCGTGTGCGACGTCGTCGCACGCGTCGGCCTTGCGCGACGAGATCACCACGCGCGCGCCGTGCTCGGCCATGCGCTCCGCGATGGCCCGGCCGATGCCGCGCGTCGAGCCGGTGATGACGGCGGTCCTGCCTTCGAGCGAGAAGAGATTCATGAGCGTCGATCCGTGGTGAAGGCGCGATGATGACTCGGAACCGGGGCGTCACGGTCGTGATGCGTCTACGCTGCCTTGATCCGCCGCACCAGCGCCGCCGTGTATTCCTTCGTCGACGCCTTGCCGCCGAGGTCGCCGGTGCGGATCCCGTCGACGTTGAGGCAGCCGTCGATCGTCTGGCGCAGCGTCGTCGCGAGGTCGTGGCAGTCGACATGGTCGAGCATCATCGCGCACGCCAGAAGCAGGGCTGTCGGGTTGGCAATGCCCTTGCCGGCGATGTCCGGTGCCGATCCGTGGACCGCCTCAAAGATCGCCGCATTGACGCCGATGTTGCCGCCCGGCGCGTTGCCGAGGCCGCCGACCAGTCCCGCGATCTCGTCGGACAGGATGTCGCCGAACAGGTTGGTGGTGAGGATGACGTCGAACTGCCACGGGTTCAGCACCAGTTGCATCGCGCACGCGTCGACGATGCGCTCGTCAACCTCGACGCGGCCTTCATAGGCCTTCGCCACGTCGCGCGCGGTGTCCAGGAAGACCCCGGTCAGCGCCTTCATGATGTTGGCCTTGTGGACGATCGTGACCTTCTTGCGGCCGTTCTTCAGCGCGTAGTCGAACGCGAACTCGGCGATGCGGCGCGAGCCCGCCCGCGTGTTCACGCCCGATCCGATCGCGACCGCATGCGGGTCGTCGCCGATGGGGATGTAGTGCTCGAAGCCGACGTAGAGCCCTTCGAGGTTCTCGCGGATCATCACGAGGTCGATGTCGTCGTAGCGGCCGCCGGGCATCAGCGTCAGGCCGGGCCGGACGTTGGCGTAGAGCTGGAACTCCTCGCGCAGCCGGACGTTCGACGAGCGGTAGCCGCCGCCCGACGGCGTCGCCAGCGGGCCTTTCAGCGCCAGGCGGGTCTTGCGGATGCTGGCCAGCGTCGTCGCCGGCAATGGATCTCCGTGCGCCTCGACGCCCGCGAGACCGGCCTGGTGGATCTCCCATGCGAACGGGGCGCCAAGGGCCTCGAGGATCAGCACCGCGGCCTCGACGATCTCGGGGCCGATGCCGTCGCCGGGGATGAGCGTGGCGGGGATGGTCTCTCTGGCTGCGTTCATCGACGGGTTCCTGTTCGGCCGCGCGGGAGCCGCGCAGCGACGATTCTAAGGGGCGGCCATCCGCGCGCGCGGTCATGGGCGGAGCGCCTGGTCGACAGACGGGCGTGCTTCACGCGCCTGCCTCGCGGCAGGTGCAGAATCGCGCATCCGTCAACGCTCGCGAAAGGATCCCCCGTGATCAAGTTCTACTACCACCCGTCGCCTAACCCGGCCAAGGTCGCGCTGTACCTCGAGGAAGCGGAGCTTCCGTACGAGGTCGTCCCGGTCGACACGCGCAAGGGCGAACAGCACGATCCCGAATTCCTGAAGATCAATCCCAACGGCAAGACGCCGGCGATGACCGACGGCGACGCGACGATCTTCGACAGCAGCGCGATGCTGCTGTACCTCGCCGAGAAGACCGGCAAGTTCGTTCCGGAGAACACGCCCGCGATGCGCGGGCAGATGTACTCGTGGCTGATGTTCGTCGCGACCGGCATCGGGCCGTACACCGGGCAGAACGTGCACTTCAAACACTTCGCGCCGGAGCCGCAGGAGTACGCGGTCAACCGCTACGACTTCGAGGCTTGGCGCCACTGGTCCATCGTCGACGCGCAGCTCGGCAAGCACCGCTGGATGCTCGGCGACACCTACACGTTCGTCGACATGGCGGTGTGGGGCTGGGCGCGCGCGGTGCCGTTCGCACTCGGCCCCGACGCATGGCAGAAGCTGCCGAACGTCAAGCGTCTGCTCGACGAGATCAATGCGCGTCCCGCCGCGCAGCGCGCCGAAGCGCTGAAGGCGCGCTACGCGTTCAAGACCGAGATGGACGACGACGCGCGCAGGCAGATGTTCCCGCAGAACGCACGACTCGCGGCTTGAAGCACGAACGGCGGCACGAAGGCCGCCGTCGTGGTTGATGCGAAAGGGCGACGGTCAGGCGGTCGCGCTCTTACCACGGCGCGCCGCGAGCAACGGAGTAAGGCCATCCAACGAATCAAGCGTCAGGCCCGTATTTCAGCGAGACGGACGCCGATGAACGATTCTGGAGTCCGTCAGATCTTCATCGGCAGAATCACCATCTGGATGCCTTCCAGGTGCAGGCGTCGCTGCAACGCCAGCGCGGCCTGGTTGTGCAGCAGGCGCGTCATGAAGTTCTCGGTCTCGGTGATCAGCTTGCTGGTGAAGAAGATCGCGCTCGGGAATTCGCAGCGGACCTTGTCCGAGATCTCGGCGATGGACTCCACCGCATCGGTCCCGAAGCCGAGATACGACGTCGAGGCCAGCCCGTGGCTGTGGCAGAAGTCGACGAAGTACGACAGCGACTCGCTCGCGTTGTCCTTCATCTTGGCGATCGTCTCGTCGCCGCCGTAGGCCTGCGAGTCGACGGCCTTGGCCATGACGAACAGGAAGTTGCGGAAGTGGCCGGGGAACATGCGCTGCACCCACAGCAGTGCATGCAGGCCGCCGCCCCGCGAACCGCCGACGATGAAGACCGCCGTCGGCGACTCCGGGTCGAGCTCGGGGTATTCGGTCTCGGTGCCGTTGGGGGTGTTCGCGAAGACCGCGTCCACCGCGCTGATGCGATCCTTGGTGTTGGCGTAGTGTCGGCGGATGCCGATGCAGCCCGCGATCACTGCGCTGGTGATCAGCACCGTGATCCAGCCGCCTTCGTCGAACTTGGCGATCGTCGTCACGACCAGGATGCTGACCGTGACCGTGAGACCCACCGCCGACAGCGCCAGGCGTCGCAGCCAGCGCGGGTCGTCCTTGCGGTGCTTGATCCAGTAGATGCACAGCCCCGTCAACGACAGGCTGAACGTCAGGAACACGTTGATCGAATACAGCACCACGAGGAACTCGACGGCGCCGTGCGACAGGACGAGGATGGCCAGCGCGGCGATGCCCATCAGTACGATGCCGTTCTGCGTGACCAGGCGGGTCGACAGGTACCTGAACTTGTGCGGCATCCACGAATCGGCGGCCATGTTGGCCAGCACGGCCGGACCGCCGAGGAAGCCGGTATTGGCCGCGACGAACAGCAGGCCGGCCTCGGTCGCGAGCACCACGACCAGCGCGATCGCCAAGCCGTTGCCGCCAAAGCCCATCTGCTCGAGGATGCTGCTGAACACCACCGCGTTCAGCGTGCTGCCTTCGACCGGCTGTGCGTGCCACAGCAGATACAACAGGATGATGCCGCCGGCCGTGAACGCGAGGCTGGCCGCCATATAAAGCATCGTCAGCTTGCCGGTGCGGACCCGCGGCTCCTTGAGCGATTGCACGTTGTTGGAGACGGCCTCGATCCCGGTATAGGTGCCGCCGCCGAGCGAATAAGCCTTGAGGAACAGCGCCGCGACGAACACCCAGCTCGTTTCGCCGGCGAGCTTGCTGGTCTCGCCCAGCGTGTCGGGGATGAGCGCCGGCAGGCCGCTCGCATGGTTGAGGATGCCGTAGACGATCAGGACCACGTGGGTGGCCACGAACGCGAGAAAGATCGGCAGCAGGATCTTGATCGACTCGCTCATGCCGCGCAGGTTGAGCACGATCAGCACCACGGCGAGGATCAGTTCCACGTAGAGCTTGCCGCCCTGCCAGCCCAGCGGCAGCAGGCTGAACAGGGCGTCGGTGCCGCTGGCGATCGAGATGGCGATCGTCAGCACGTAGTCGACGATCAGCGCGGCGCCGGCCGTGAGGCCCGCGTAGGGTCCGATCAGCGACGTGGCGACGCGATAGCCGCCACCCCCGGTCGGGAACAGCTCGATGATCTGGTTGTAGGCCAGCGAGATGATGAAGACCGTGACGGCCGTCGCGATCGCGAGGTAGAGACCGAAGTGCGTGTGTACGCCGAGCGCCTTGAAGGCTTCTTCGGGACCGTAGGACGATGACGACAGGCCGTCGGCGCCGAGGCCGACCCAGGCCAGAAAAGCCACCAGCGCCAGGGATTGGCGCGTCTCGGTCTTCAGTGGATCGAGTGCTCGTCCGAGAACCAGATCCCGGACCTTGTGAGAACGCATTGACGATTCCTCGGCGTCGACTTTCGCAGGATCGCGCACCCGTGTGCGATGAACTTCGGTCCTCCCGGCGGTGTCGGCGCATGGGCCGCGCACGCACGTACTGAAAGGGCCAAACGCTGCTTGTCCATCCCTGAAAAGCGATGCGGCGCTGCGACGACAAGGGCGCGATGATACGCCGGCACCCCGAATCGACCAATCGGTCCATGCGCTGCGCGCAGGGCGGTCGGCTAAACTCGCGATCGACCCGCGTGCGCCCGCGGAACGTTTGCTTCCGACGATCCGTCGCACGCCGAAGCGCTTCCCCAATCCTGTTCAAGGCCCCCAATGACCGTCACCGTCATCTCGACCGAAAAGGCACCCGCTGCCGTCGGTCCGTACTCGCAGGGCATCCGGCTCACGCACATGTTTCCGGCCGGCGAGGGCAACGTACTCTATTCGTCGGGACAACTCGGGCTCGACCCCGCGACCGGCAAGCTGGTCACCGGCGGCTTCGAGGCCGAGGTGCGCCAGGCCTTCGCCAACCTGGCCGCGGTCGCCGAAGAGGCCGGCGCCACGCTCGGCAACGCGATCAAGCTGACGTTGTTCCTGACCGACCTGTCGCAGTTCGCCACGGTCAACACGATCATGAAGGAGGTCGTGCCCGAGCCGTATCCCGCGCGCACCACCATCGGCGTCGCGGCGCTGCCGCTCGGCGGGACCTTCGAGGTCGAAGGCGTCTTCGCGGTCTGACGCGGGGTCCGATCCGGCGGCCCGCCTTCGCGGCCCCGTCATGCCGGCCCGCGCCGCGACGGTCGTGCGACGTGCGGCGCGCCCGAAGGCCGCGTCGACGGTGCAGGGTGGTGCGCCCGCGTGGAGCGCTGCCCTGGCGTCGCGCCTCGCGCGGATCGGGCTGCACGACGAACTCGACTGCGTGCTGCATCTGCCGCTGCGCTACGAGGACGAGACGCGCGTGGTCGCGCTGGCCGACGCGCGCGACGGCGACACGGTGCAGATCGAGGCGATCGTCCGTGACCATGTGATCCAGTATCGGCCGCGGCGACAGCTGGTCGTGCACGTCGACGACGCGAACGCGTGCACGGCCGATGACGCCGGACTGACGCTGCGCTTCATCCACTTCTACGGCAGCCAGGTCCGGCACTTCGAAGCGGGAACCCGGTTGCGCATCCGCGGCGAAGTGCGCGGCGGTGGCATGGGATACGCGCATTTGTTCAATGCGGGCCGCGAGATGATCCACCCGCACTACGGCGTGATCCGCGACGACACGCCGCTGCCCGATCGCTTGACGCCGGTCTATCCGAGCGGCGTCGGCCTCGGCCAGGTCGTCGTGCGTCGTGCGATCGCAAAGGCGCTGCAGACCGTCAGGCTCGACGAGACGGTGCCCGCGGTCTGGCTCGCGCGGCATCGGCTGCCGGGGATCGATGCGGCGATCCGGCTGATCCACAACCCGCCCGTCGATGTCTCGCTCGAGTCGCTGAGCGCGCGCGACCACCCGGCCTGGCAACGCATCAAGTTCGACGAGCTGCTCGCGCAGCAGCTGTCGCTGGCCCGGGCGCACGCCGCACGGCGTGCGCGGACGGCGCCGGTCCTGAAGACCGCCGGCGTCCTCGTGCAGCGCTTCCTGCAGCGGCTGCCGTTCGCGCTGACGCCGGCGCAGGCGCGTGTCGTGCGCGAGATCGAGGACGATCTCGCGAGACCGCATCCGATGCAGCGGCTGCTGCAGGGCGATGTCGGCAGCGGCAAGACGGTCGTCGCCGCGATCGCGGCGCTGCACGCCATCGATGCCGGCTACCAGGCCGTGCTGATGGCGCCCACCGAGATCCTCGCCGAGCAGCATTTCCGCAAGCTCGCCGAATGGATCGAGGCGCTCGACGTGCCGGTCGCCTGGCTGACCGGCAGCCTGAAGAAGAAGGCGAAGGCCGCGGCGCGCGACGCGATCGAGTCCGGCGTCGCGCGACTGGCGATCGGCACGCACGCACTGATCCAGGAAGACGTGCACTTCGCGCGCCTCGGCCTCGCGATCGTCGACGAGCAGCATCGCTTCGGCGTGGGCCAGCGCCTCGCGCTGCGCTTCAAGGCGCGGTCGGCAGCGACCGGCGTCGAGCGCGAGCCGCATCAGCTGATGATGAGCGCGACGCCGATCCCGCGGACGCTGGCGATGACCTACTTCGCCGACCTCGAGGTGTCCACCATCGACATGCTGCCGCCGGGCCGGCGACCGATCGTGACCAAGCTGATCGAGGCCTCGCGACGCGACGACGTGGTCGAGCGCGTGCGCCACGCGCTGGCCGAGGGGCGCCAGGTCTACTGGGTATGCCCGCTGGTCGAGGACCCCGATGCCGCGGATGCCGAAGCCCTGCGGACGGCGAGCGATGCGGGCTTGCTGCCGCCCGCGCGGCCTGCGCAGCGGGCGTCGAAGGCGTCACGCGAGACCTTGCAGCTGCAGAACGCCATCGACACGCGCGACGCGCTCGCGGTCGCGCTGCCCGAGGTGACGGTGGGCCTGCTGCACGGACGATTGTCGGGCGGGGACAAAGCGACGGTGATGCGCGACTTCAACGAAGCCCGCATCGGGCTGCTGGTGGCGACCACGGTGATCGAGGTCGGCGTCGACGTGCCCAATGCGTCGCTGATGGTGATCGAACACGCGGAACGCTTCGGCCTCGCGCAATTGCACCAGTTGCGTGGGCGGGTCGGTCGCGGCACGGCCGACTCGGTGTGCATCCTGCTGTTCCAGCCACCGTTGTCGATGCCCGCCAAGGAACGACTGAAGACGATGCGCGAGACCCAGGACGGCTTCGAGATCGCGCGGAAGGACCTCGAACTGCGCGGGCCCGGCGAATTCCTCGGGCACCGCCAGTCGGGCGAGGCGCTGCTGCGCTTCGCGGACCTGCAGAGCGACCAGGCGCTGGTCGACGCGGCGCGCGAGACGGCGGTGTCGATGCTGACCGACGATCCGGCCGGCGTGGACCGGCACCTGCAGCGCTGGCTGCGGGGCGGCGAGGACCTGCTGAAGGCCTAGGACACGGCCGGGCGACAGAGACCGCGCGACGCGTCAGGACGCGGGCATCGCCGCGACCGTCGTCGGCACTTCGCGTTCGAAAGCCATCGAACCATGCGGACCGGCGACGGACCGTGCACTTTCCACGGCACTCGCACGGATGGCCCATGATGCCGTCCGATCGGTGACCGCCTAGACCGGTCATCACCCTCAGAGGAGACAGGATGAGACTCGGCAGGAAGCAATCGGGATGGCTGGCGGCACTGGCGCTGGCGGGAGTCGCGTGCACGAGTCACGCCGCGGACTATCCGAACCGGAAGGAAGGCGACTGGACGGCGAAGGACTTCCGCTTCCACACTGGCGAGGTCGCGCCGGAACTGAAGATCCACTACACGACGATCGGCGACCCGGCCGGCGAACCGGTCTTGATCCTGCACGGCACCGGCCAATCGGGAACGATCATGCTGTCGCCGCCGTTCGCGGGCGAACTCTTCGGACCGGGTCAGCCGCTCGATGCGAGCCGCTACTACGTGATCCTGCCGGACGCGATCGGCCACGGCAGATCGAGCAAGCCGTCCGACGGCCTGCGGGCGGCCTTCCCCAAGTACGACTACGACGACCTGGTCGAGGCCGACCATCGGCTGCTGACCGAGCACCTCGGGATCAGGCACCTGCGGCTGCTGCTCGGCAATTCGATGGGCGGCATGGAGACCTGGATCTATGCCGAGAAGCATCCCGACTTCATGGACGTGGCCGCGCCGATGGCGTCGTTGCCGTCCGCAATGTCCGGGCGCAACTGGATGCTCCGGCGGCTCATCGTCGACTCGATCCGCGGCGACCCCGACTGGATGGGCGGCAACTACACGAAGCAGCCGCGCAGCGCGCAGTTCGCGACCGTGTTCTTCAATCTCGCGACCAACGGCGGCAGCCAGGCGCTGCAACGCCTCGCGCCGACGCACGAGAAGGCCGACGCGCTCGTCGACCAGCGCCTCGGCGCGCCGTTCAGCGTCGACGCCAACGACGTGCTGTTCCAATGGGACGCGTCGCACGACTACGACCCGTCGGGCGGCCTCGAGCGCATCCAGGCCGTGTTCCTCGCGATCAACTCCGCGGACGACGAACGCAATCCGCCGGAGCTGGGAACGCTCGACCGGGAGATCCGGCGCGTGAAGAACGGGCGGGTGCTGCTGATCCCGGCTAGCGACCAGACTTCGGGACACGGCACCACGTTTTCGGCGAAATGGTGGCAGAAGGACCTCGGCGACCTGCTGCAGTCCACGCCGCGACGGGCCCGCTGAGCGGGGTCGTCGACATCCTCCGTCGGGTGTACAGTCACTTCCTTCGCTTTCGTGATCGGTTGCGCGATACGAGCCTGCCGTCGTCATTCGATCGCAGGACATGTGTAGGAGGAAGCGGCGCCGATGGGCCCGGACAATGCGCAGCAGCAGGCGCGGACCATCCGGGACGGCACCGTCTTTCGCAGGGCCCGCGATCGGTCGGACCCGCAGCAGCACGGACCGATGCAGCGTGGTTCGCGTGATCGCACCCCGTCGCGATACGGCGACGGGGGTCGACGCGCTTCCACGGTTTCACGGAGACCGATTCCATGTCGGCAACCAGTTTGCGCTTCGCCGCGGCAGTCGGCCTCATCGGGCTGTCGGTGGCCGCCCATGCGACGCCGATCCCGCTCGATTCCCTGGCGACCGAAGCGCCCCCGACGTCGCAGCGCGCTGTCGTGCAGGCGCGCCTCACCGAGGGGTCCACGGCGGCGAGCCGCAGCATCCTGCGGCTCTCGGTCGACGAGTTGAACCCGATCTTGTTCGCGGCCGGCCACGAAGCCCTGCTGCCGTTCAGGCCGCGGGTCGGCACCGTGTCCGAACCGAGCCAGGCCGCGTTGATGGCCCTCGGCCTCGGGATCATCGGCCTCGCGATGAGTCTCGGTCGCCGGCGGCGCGCGCGTCGGTCGGGCGCTAACGCGGAGGCAACGGACGCAACCTAGCGGTCCTCGACCACGCCGTCCGCGCTCTGTTCGCGGGCGACGGGGTGCCCGGGCGATACACATCGCAGATCGCATCGACGAGCGCGCGCGCCGCAGCCGGTAGCGCCTTTCCGGCGCGCGTGAGCAGGTAGCGCTCGGGCACTCCGACTGACGTCACTAGCATCGAGCCTTCGGTTCAAGCGAAGGGTCGCACCGGAAAAACCCGATGGCGCAACGGGACCGGCGCAGGCAGGATGACCTCCCTGCAGTCCACTGCGAACCTCAACGATCGCATGCGCATCGACGACCCATACCGCCCGAGGTCCGCATGACCGCCGTCCCGAAAGACGTGGGGCCGCTGGCCTTCGATCGCTGGATCGGTCGCACCGAGACGCTGCGCGATCGCGTGACGGAGGCCCCGGTCGCCGCGATGACGGCCACGCTCGACGACGGCAACCCGTCTCCGGGGCCGGGCGGGGTGCTGCCGCCGCTGTGGCACTGGCTCTACTTCGTGCCCCGTCCGCTGCGTTCCGAGATCGGACCCGACGGACATGCGGCGCGCGGCGGCTTCCTGCCGCCGGTGGCGCTGCCGCGGCGCATGTGGGCCGGCGGACGGCTCGAATGGCACGATCCGCTGCGGATCGGCGATGCCGTCCAGCGCGTGTCGCGCGTCGAGGACGTGTCGCACAAGAGCGGCAAGACCGGCGACCTCGTTTTCGTGTGCGTCGGGCACACGGTGTCGACCGCGCGCGGACTCGCGCTGACGGAAGAGCACGACATCGTCTATCGCGACGTGCCGCAGGCCGGGTCTGCGATGCCCCCGCCGCCGACCGCGGCGAGCGACGAGGTCTGGTCGACGCGCATCGTCCCCGACGATGTCCTGCTGTTCCGCTACTCGGCGCTGACCTTCAACGCGCACCGTATCCACTACGACCGTCGCTACGTGACCGAGGTTGAAGGCTATCCCGGCCTGGTCGTGCACGGGCCGCTGATCGCCACGATGCTGGTCGAGTTGCTGCGATCGCGGATGCCGGACGCGACGCTGGGCCGTTTCGCCTTCCGCGCGGTCAGCCCGCTGTTCGACATCGCGCCGTTCGACCTGTGCGGACGACCGTCGGACGACGGCCGCAGCGTCGCGCTGTGGGCACGCAATGGGGATGGCGGCCTGGCCATGCAGGCCACGGCGACGCTGGCCCGAAAGGAGCGCGCTGCATGAAGAAGGAACTGCCGCACCCCGATCGCTTCCAGGACATGCGCGAGGCGTTGCGCGCATTGACCGCGAGCTACGACTCGGCCTACTGGCAGAAGGTGGATCACGAACGCGGCTATCCCGAGGCCTTCGTCGACGCGTTGACGAACGCCGGGTGGCTCGCCGCGCTGATCCCCGACGAATACGGCGGCTCGGGCCTCGGGCTCGCCGAGGCGTCGGTGATCATGGAAGAGATCAACCGCTCGGGCGGCAACGCGGGCTCGTGCCACGGGCAGATGTACAACATGGGCACGCTGCTGCGCCACGGCTCGGGGATTCAGAAACAGCGTTACCTGCCGAAGATCGCGAGCGGCGAGCTGCGGCTGCAGTCGATGGCGGTGACCGAGCCCTCCACCGGTACCGACACGACGAAGATCAAGACCGTCGCGGTGAAGAAGGGCGATCGCTACGTGATCAGCGGCCAGAAGGTGTGG
Organism: Burkholderiales bacterium; assembly: GCA_038245975.1. GTDB lineage: Bacteria > Pseudomonadota > Gammaproteobacteria > Burkholderiales > Burkholderiaceae_D > CAHJXF01. Next base: position 6,827 of record JBBRRW010000044.1, on the reverse strand, counting down.
ATTTCGCGCATCCAGCATTCGGACCTGATGATCCTGCTCGCGCGCACGACGCCGCTCGACCAGGTGAAGAAGAAGTCCGAAGGCATGTCGATCTTCATCGTCGACCTGCACCAGGCCATCGGCCATGGAATGACCGTGCGGCCCATCGCCAACATGGTCAACCACGAGACCAACGAGGTGTTCTTCGACGAACTCGAGATCCCGGCCGAGAACCTGATCGGCGACGAGGGGCAGGGCTTCAGGTACATCCTCGACGGCCTCAATGCCGAGCGCACGCTGATCGCGGCCGAGTGCATCGGCGACGGCTGGTGGTTTGTCGAGCATGCGCGCGACTACGCGAACGAGCGGGTCGTGTTCGATCGACCGATCGGCCGCAACCAGGGTGTGCAGTTCCCGATCGCCGAGAGCTACGTCGAACTCGAGGCGGCGAACCTGATGCGCTTTCGCGCCTGCGAGCTGTTCGACGCGCACCAGCCCTGTGGCGCCGAAGCCAACATGGCGAAGTACCTGGCCGCGAAGGCGTCGTTCGAGGCGGCCAACGTCTGCCTGCAGACCCATGGCGGCTTCGGCTTCGCGGCCGAGTACGACGTGGAGCGCAAGTTCCGCGAGACGCGGCTGTACCAGGTGGCGCCGATCTCCACCAACCTCATCCTGTCGTACGTGGCCGAGCATGTGCTGGGTCTGCCTCGATCGTTTTGAAGCGGCGAGCAGCGCCGCTCTGACCTCACCCTCCCCTTCAAGGGGGAGGTGAGAAATGCCTGCTTCGCGCAGGCGCGAAACAGGAGTTGATCGATTGACCCTCCCCCTCACCGGCATCACCGTCGTCTCCCTCGAACACGCGATCGCGGCGCCCTTCGCGACCCGGCAGCTCGCCGACCTCGGCGCCCGCGTCATCAAGATCGAACGCCCCGGCGTCGGTGATTTCGCGCGCGCCTACGACGAGCGTGTCCACGGCATGGCGTCGCACTTCGTGTGGGTCAACCGCGGCAAGGAGAGCCTGACGCTCGACCTCAAGCACGCCGACGCGCTCGACGTGCTGCTGAAGCTGGTCGCGAAGGCCGACGTGCTGGTGCAGAACCTCGCGCCGGGCGCGGCCGCGCGGATGGGGCTGTCGGCCGACGCGCTGCGACCCGCGCATCCCGGCCTGATCGTCTGCGACATCTCGGGTTACGGCGCCGACGGACCCTATCGCGACAAGAAAGCCTACGACCTGCTGATCCAGAGCGAGGCCGGCTTCCTGTCGGTGACCGGCTCGCCCGATGTGCCGTCCAAGGCCGGCTGCTCCATCGCCGATATCGCGGCCGGCATGTACGCGTACACCGGCATCCTCGCGGCGCTGTATGCCCGCCGGAAGGACGGCGTCGGCGCGCACATCGACGTGTCGATGCTCGAGGCGCTGGTCGAGTGGATGGGCTACCCGATGTACTACGCATTCGAAGGCGCCGCGCCGCCGCCGCGATCGGGCGCCGAGCACGCGACCATCTATCCGTACGGCCCGTTCGCCACGGGCGATGGCAAGACCGTGATGCTGGGACTGCAGAACGAACGCGAATGGGTACTGTTCTGCGACAAGGTGATGGGCGACGCGGCGATCGCCACCGATGCCCGCTTCGCGTCCAACAGCCTGCGTCACCAGAACCGCGACGCGTTGCGCGCAATCATCCACGCGGCGTTCGCGACCGCGACGGCGGCCGAAATCGTCGTCCGCCTCGATGCCGCGCAGATCGCCAACGCGCGGATGAACACGATGGACGAGGTGTGGTCGCACCCGCAGCTCGCGGCGCGCGGCCGCTGGCGCGACGTGCAGACGCCGCAGGGTCCGATTCCCGCCGCGTTGCCGCCAGGCCGCAACGATCGCTTCGACTACGCGATGGGTCCGGTCCCGGCGCTCGGCGCGCAGACCGACGCGATCCTGGCCGAGCTCGGCGTCGCTGCGGCGACCGTCGACGCGATGCGGACCGCCGGTGCGGTCTGACGCCGGCACGGGCGCAATAGCAAGCGGCAGGTCAGGCAAACTCCCGATGGTCATCGCGGCCGAACCCGTTTCCAATCGACGCCACGCCCACCCCTGCCTCGCGCGCCGCCACGGATCACCGATGACCGACCTGTCCTCCAGTCTGCTGACCGCGCGCAGCTTCCTGTTCGTACCGGCTAACCGCACCGACCGCTACGCGAAGGCGCTGGCCTCGGGCGCCGACATCGTCGTGATCGACCTGGAAGACGCGATCGCGCACGATGCGAAGGACCGGGCCCGCATGCTGCTCGACGCGGCGTGGGGCGGATTCGAGCACGACGACCGCGTGGTCATCCGCATCAACGGGCTCGACTCCCTCGAGCTGGCCGACGACGCGGCGCTGTGCGCATCGCTCGGACCGGCCGGCGTGATGGTGCCGAAGGCCGAAAGCGCCGAAGCGCTCGAGGCCCTCCACGAGCGGCTCGGCGAGATCCCTCTCGTGCCGATGATCGAGAGCGCCGTCGGCTACGCCGAGCTCGACACGATCGCGCGCGCCAACGGCACGTTGCGGCTGGCGTTCGGACACATCGATTTCCAGGCGGACCTCGGCATGGTGCCCGGCCCCGACCAAGCCGAGCTCGCGCCCGCGCGCTTCGGACTCGTGGCGGCGTCGCGGGCCGCCGGCATCGCCGGTCCGATCGACGGCATCACGCTCGAGACCAGTAAGGCCAGCGAGATCGTGCAGGCCACGCGCCGCGGCATCCGCTTCGGCTTCACGGGCAAGCTGTGCATCCATCCCGACCAGATCGCGCCCGTGCATGCGGCGTTCGCGCCCAGCGCCGAGGACGCGGCGTGGGCGCGTCGCGTGGTCGAGGCCGCGGAGTCGTCGCGGGGCGCGGCCATCAAGATCGATGGACGCATGGTGGACCGGGCGGTGATCCTGCTGGCCGAGCGCGTGCTGGCGCTCGCATCGCAGACCGATTCGAAGCGCGCATGACCCGCGGCTGCCGTCCACGCGAATCGCGGATGGACGGCCGCGACCGACCTTGACCCGACGCCGGAGAGCGTCGTTCCACAGGCCGACAACCGGAGACCCTCGATGAAGAAACGCACAGCCGCGCTCGTGGCGGCCGTCGCCTGGACGGCGTTGCTCGCGACTGGGCCGGCCGGCGCGCAGGCGCCGGCGTCCCCGATCGTCATCAAGTTCAGCCACGTGGTCGCCACCGACACGCCGAAGGGCAAGGGTGCCGAGCGCTTCAAGCAGCTCGCCGAGGAACGCACCGGCGGTCGCGTCAAGGTCGAGCTGTATCCGAACTCGGCGCTGTTCAAGGACAAGGAAGAGCTGGAAGCGCTGCAGCTCGGCGCGGTGCAGATGCTGGCGCCGTCGGTGTCCAAGTTCGGACCGCTCGGCGTGAAGGAGTTCGAGGCCTTCGACCTGCCGTTCATCTTCCCCGACAAGGCGGTCCTGGCCCGCGTGACCGAGGGGCCGATCGGCCAGTCGCTGTTCAGGAAGCTCGAGGACAAGGGCATCAAGGGCCTGGCCTTCTGGGACAACGGCTTCAAGGACATGACGGCCAACCGGCCGCTGCGCACACCGGCCGATTTCAAGGGGCTGAAGGTGCGCATCCAGTCGTCGAAAGTGCTCGAGGCGCAGATGCGCGCGCTCGACGCGTTGCCGCAGGTGCTGGCGTTCTCCGAGGTCTACCAGGCGCTGCAGACCGGCGTCGTCGACGGCACCGAGAACACGCCGTCGAACATCTATTCGCAGAAGACGCACGAGGTCCAGAAGTACCTCACCGTCTCGAACCACGGCTACATCGGCTACGCGGTGATCGTGAACAAGAAGTTCTGGGAAGGGCTGCCGCCCGACCTCCGCACCACGCTCGAAGGTGCGATGAAGGATGCGACCCGTTACACCAACGCGATCGCGCAGCAGGAGAACGACGACGCGCTCGCGAAGATCAAGGCCTCGGGCAGGACCGAGATCATCCAGCTCACCGACGCGCAGAAGGCCGAATGGCGCAAGGCGCTGCTGCCGGTCTACGGCGAGATGGCCCCGCGCGTCGGCAAGGACCTGATCGATGCGATCCGCAAGGAAGGGGCGGCGATCGGTTATCGGTGAGCTTTGCCTTGCTTTCCGGGGGAAGACCAGCGAGCGGCGGCAGGCCCCTCCGTTAAACTCGCCGCAATGAATCGAACGATCCCCGGCCGCGCATGACCCTGACCGAATTGCGTTACGTGGTGGCGGTCGCGAGGGAGCGGCATTTCGGTCGCGCCGCCGAATCGTGCTTCGTCAGCCAGCCGACGCTGTCGGTCGCGATCAAGAAGCTCGAAGACGAACTCGGCGTGACGCTGTTCGAGCGCGGCGGCAGCGAGATCGGCGTCACGTCGATCGGCACGCAGATCGTCGAGCAGGCCAAGCGCGTGCTCGAGCAGAGCCTGGCGATCAAGGAGATCGCCAAGTCGGGCAAGGACCCGCTCAACGAGCCGTTGCGGCTCGGCATCATCTACACCATCGGTCCCTACCTGCTGCCGCAGCTCGTCAAGCGGCTGATCGCCGATGCGCCGCAGATGGCGCTGATCCTGCAGGAGAACTACACGGCCAAGCTGATCGAGCAACTGCGCCACAGCGAGATCGACGCCGCCATCCTGGCGCTGCCGCTGCCGGAGGCCGGCATGATGATCCAGCCGCTGTACGACGAGGAGTTCATCGTCGCGATCCCGCGCGACCATCCATGGAAGACGCGCGACAAGGTGACCGCGGCCGACCTCAAGGACGAAACGATGCTGCTGCTCGGCGCGGGTCACTGCTTTCGCGACCAGGTGCTCGCGGTGTGTCCCGAACTGGAGCCGCTGCCGGTTTCGTCCTGGGCCCACGACTCGGGCATCCGCCGCACCTTCGAGGGCTCGTCGCTCGAGACCATCCGCCACATGGTCGCGAGCGGCATCGGCGTGACGGTGCTGCCGCGCACCTCGGTGCCGTCGCCACTGCCGGCCGACAGCCTGCTGCGCTACGTGCCTTTCGAGGATCCGGTACCCGGCCGTCGCGTCGTGCTCGCGTGGCGCAAGTCGTTTCCGCGACGCGCCGCCATCGACGTGGTCCGCGCCGCGGTGCGCGCCTGCAACCTCGACGGTATGACCAAGCTCGACCTCGGGCCATTCCCGATCTGAGCGGGACCCGGCGGTCGGCTATCGTCGCGTTGCGCACGATCGATTGGCGTTCAGGGCACTCGCGCGGCTAACATCCCTGATTCCCGACCTCCAAGGAGCGCCCGATGGCGAAGAAGAAGACGAAGAGCGAAGTCCCTGGCGATTCCACCGCGATCCACATCGGCATCTCACCGGCCGATCGCGCGACCGTCTCGGCCGCGTTGTCGCATCTGATGGCCGACACCTATGCGCTCTATCTGCAGACCCACAACTTCCACTGGAACGTCGAGGGTCCGATGTTCAACACGCTGCACCTGATGTTCGAGACGCAGTACAACGAACTGTGGATGGCCGTCGACACGATCGCCGAGCGCATCCGCTCGCTGGGGTTCCCCGCTCCCGGCACCTACAGCGAGCTTGCCAAGCTGACGTCCATCGAGGAAGTGTCCGGCGTGCCGCAGGCCCTGGACATGGTCAGCTACCTGGTCAAGGGCCACGAGGCCGTCACGCGCACCGCGCGCACGGCGTTCCAGTTCACCGACAAGGCCGGCGACGAGTCGAGCTCCGACATGCTGACCCAGCGTCTGCAGATCCACGAGAAGACCGCGTGGATGTTGCGCAGTATGCTGAAGTAGGCGTCGCGTCCGGCGATGCGTCCGCACGAGATGGCCGACGGCGCACGCCAGCCTGAACGGGGCGGATGGGTCGAGCGCCTGATGCTGTATGCCCGTCTGGTCCGGCTCGACAAGCCGATCGGCATCCTGCTGCTGCTGTGGCCCACGCTGTGGGCCCTGTGGATCGCCGCGAACGGCCGGCCGACGCTGTACCTGCTGGCCGTGTTCGTGGTCGGCACGGTGCTGATGCGGTCGGCGGGCTGCGCGATCAACGACTGGGCCGACCGTGACTTCGACCGGCACGTGGCGCGCACGGCCGAGCGACCGCTGACCAGCGGTCGCATCGCGGGCTGGGAAGCCCTGCTGGTCGCGGCGGTGCTGGCCTTGCTGGCGCTGCTGCTGATCCTGCCGCTCAACGGACTGACGCTGGCGCTGTCGCTGGTGGCGGCCTTCGTCGCCGCGAGCTATCCGTTCACCAAGCGCTTCTTCGCGTTGCCGCAGGCCTACCTCGGCATCGCGTTCGGCTTCGGCATCCCGATGGCCTTCGCGGCGATCGAGAACCGCGTGCCGCCGGTGGCCTGGGTGCTGCTCGCGGCCAATGTCTTCTGGGCGCTGGCCTACGACACCGAGTACGCAATGGTCGACCGGGACGACGACCTGCGCATCGGCATTCGCACCGCGGCCATCACGTTCGGCCGCCACGATGTGCTCGCGGTCATGCTGTGCTACACGGCGACGCTGGTCCTGCTCGCGGTCGCCGGCACGATGGCCGGCCTCGGATGGGCGTGGAGCGCCGGGCTGGTCGTCGCAGCCGGCATCGCGGTCCACCACTACCGTCTGATTCGCACGCGGACGAGGGACGGCTGCTTCGCGGCCTTCCGGCACAACAACTGGTTCGGCGCCGCGGTGTTCGCGGGCCTGTGGATCGATCGCCTGCTGGCGGGGGCCGCGACCTGATCGTGGGTCGTTGTGCGTCGCGTGCTACGGCGCCCGTCGCTGGAAATCTCGCAATGCCCTCACGGCGTCACCGCTCCCGGCCGTATTCGTCCCCGAGTTCGGCGGACCGTTTCGCGGCTGCATGGATGGCCCGCACGATCGCCTGGTGGCAG
>JBBRRW010000043.1:0-17770 GCA_038245975.1 Burkholderiales bacterium | reverse complement strand
TCGCGTAAGGCGACGGCAGCGGCTGCCCGTCGGCATTGCGGCCGGTGATGACGAAGCCGCGATGGTCGAGCGCGAGGCAACCGTCCAGCCATTCGGTGTTGGGCTCGGCGCCGATCATCACGAAGACGTTGGCGATCCGGTGCGTGCTCGCCGCGCCGGTGTCGCGATCGGTCCACGTGACGGCGCTCAGGTAGCGGTCGCCGTGCAGGCCGGTGACCTCGGTGGCGGTGTGCAGCGTGATGCGCGACGACGACCCGATGCGCTGCACGAGGTAGTCGGACATCGTCGCCGCCAGTCCCGGGGCGCGGACCAGGATGTGCACGTGGCCGGCCTCGCGCGACAGGAAGACCGCTGCCTGCCCGGCCGAGTTGCCGCCACCGACGACGATCACTGCCTCGCCGCCGCACAGCCGCGACTCCATCGCGGTGGCCGCGTAGTGGATGCCCTGCCCCTCGAAGCGCGGGTAGTCCGCGACGTCGAGCTTGCGATAGCGCGCGCCCGTCGCGATCACGATGGCCGACGCGGCCACGACGTGATCGTCCTCGAGCGTGATGCGGAAGGGACGGGTCTCGCAGTCGAGGGCCACGGCCATCCGCGAGATCGCGAGGCGGGCGCCGAACTTCTGCGCCTGTGCGCGCCCGGCCAGCGCCTGGCCCGAGATGCCGGTAGGAAAGCCGAGGTAGTTCTCGATCTTCGACGCGGTGCCGCCCTGCCCGCCCGGGGCCATTCCTTCGACGACCAGCGTCGCCAGTCCTTCCGATGCGCCGTAGACCGCGGCAGCCAGCCCGGCGGTCCCGGCGCCGATGACCGCGAGATCGTAGACCTTGCTGGGATCGAAGGTCTCGGTCAGGCCGAGCGAGTCGGCGAGCGACGAGTTGCCGGGATTGCGGAACACCTGATGGTCGGGCGTGACGACCACCGGCAACTGCTCGGCCGTGATCTCGAAGCACGCCAGGAAGCCGCCGGCCTCGGGATCGGCCTCCACGTCGAGCAGGCGATGCGGGTAGCCGTTGCGTATCATGAAGCGCTGCAGCCGCAGCATGTCGCCTGCATGCCCCGCACCGATCAGCACCACGCCGCCCGACGCGTGCTGGATCAAACCGACGCGCCGCAGGATGAAGGCCCGCATGATGATCTCGCCGATGTCCGCTTCGCTCGACACCATGCGGCGGAAGTCGGCGGGCCGGATGCGCACGACGCGGCTATCCTCGGACGCCTTGCCCGAGACCAGGATCTGCCGGTTGTTGAACAGGTCCATCTCGCCGGTGAACTGCCGCTCGCGGTGGACGTGAATCAACTGCGGCACGCCGTGGATGTCGAGGTCGACGATCTCGATCGCGCCCTCGAGCACGAGGAAGAAGTCGACGCCGCGCTGCCCGCGGTCGAACGCGTGCTCGCCGGCTGCGAGCCGCACCTCTTCGCCGTAGCCGGCCACGCGTGCGGCCATCTCCGCGCTCAGCCGCGGGAAGGTCTGCGCGTCGCGCGCGAACGCATCGGTCGCTTCGAGGGCGGGTTCGGTCGTCATGGCTCGATTGCAGGAGGGAGGGGGCGACCCGTCGCGGATCGACGGCGATCCGCATGCGCAGCCCCGGAGGCGGATGCTAACAAAGCCCGGCGGGTCTAGAACAAAGACGCAGGACGATTCGCGCGTCGGCCGGTCCGCATCCCGGCGATGCTGCGAACGGCGTCGCCGCAGCCCGTCGATCGGCACGAATTTCCGGACACGGCGGCCGGCACGGACACCTGACAACATCCATCGTTTCTACCGGCCGACCTTAGGTCTCGAGCCGTGTGAACGGCGTGCGACGAAACCTGTAAGCGCGGGTAAGCATCGTTGACGCGCCGATCGGCGTCGACCACATTGAGGTGGCCCTTCGTCGATCCATGTCGACGCGGCACATCCCGCTGCCGTTCCCGCTCCTGCGCGCGCCCCTGCTCTCAAGGCTCCTCATGTCCGAACGATCTTTCGACCTTCATCGAAGCGACGCGGCTGCGCGAACGGCCGTCGCGCTGGTCGCGTCGCTGCTCGCCGCGTGCGGCGGTGGCGGTGGCTCCAGTTCTTCGCCCGCACCGGTCGCGGTCGCGCAGCCACCGGTGGCTGCGCCGGCGCCACCGCCGGCCTTCACCAGCAGCGACGCCACGCGCCTGCTCGAACAGGCCTCGTTCGGCCCGACCGAAGCGACCGTCGCGGCCGTGCAGGCCCAGGGCGCGGCGGGCTGGATCGACGCGCAGCTCGCGACGCCCGCCACCGGTTACGCCGCGATCGACTACATCGACCGCAACAGCGCGGTCGGCTGTCCGACCGGCGCCGCGTCGACCTGCTTTCGCGACAACTACACGGCGTTCCCCGTGCAGCTGCAGTTCTACCGCAACGCGATCAACGCGAACGACCAGCTGCGCCAGCGTGTCGCATTCGCTTACTCGCAGATCTTCGTGATCTCGGCCATCGACATCAAGCCGACCTACGGCATGCGCGCGTTCCAGCAGATGCTGCTCGACAGCGCATTCGTCAACTATCGCCAACTGATCGAGCGCGTGACGCTGCACCCGGCGATGGGCGACTACCTCGACATGGTCGACAACGACAAGCCCAACGCCGCGGCAGGCACCGAACCCAACGAGAATTACGCACGCGAGGTGCTGCAGCTGTTCTCGATCGGGCTATTGAAGCTCAATGCCGACGGCAGCACCGTCAACGACACGAACGGCGTGCCCGTGCCGACCTATTCGCAGGACATGGTCGAAGGCTTTGCGCATGCCTTCACCGGATGGACTTACGCGCCGAGGACAGGGGCCACGTCGAAGTGGACCAACCCGGTCAACTATCTGGGCGACATGGTGCCGTTCGACACCCATCACGACGTGGCCACGAAGCTGCTGCTGGACGGCAAGACCCTGCCGGCGGGTCAGACCACGGCGAAGGATCTTGCCGATGCACTCGACACGATCTACAACCATCCGAACGTCGGCACGTTCATCGGCCGTCAGTTGATCCAGGCCCTGGTCACGAGCAACCCGACTCCGGCCTACGTGGCCCGCATCACGGCGGTCTTCAACGACAACGGCTCGGGCGTGCGGGGCGACATGAAGGCGGTGATCCGCGCGATCCTGCTCGACGCCGAAGCGCGTGGCGACGCGAAGACCGACCCCAACTACGGCAAGCTGCGCGACCCGGCGGTCTATGCCGTGAGCGTCATGCGTGCTCTGGGCGGCACGTCGGACGGCGTCTATCTCGCGGCGCAGTCGGGCGCGATGGGTCAGTCGATCTACACACCGGGTTCGGTGTTCAGCTTCTATCCGCCCGGCTACGCGCTGCCCGGTTCGGCTGCGTTGCAGGGACCGCAGTTCGGCGTGCACAACACCACGACCTCGGTGGCCGCCTTCAACTACGCCTATGCGTTGCTCAACACGACCAACGGTATCGGGGCCGATGCCAGCGTGAAGGGCTCGACCGGCACGCAGGTCAACCTCACCGCGTTGTCCGCTCTCGCCGCGACGCCGGCGGCGATGGTCGACAAGCTCGATGCGCTGATGACCCACTCGACGCTGACGGCCAGCGAGAAGACCGCGATCGTCACGGCGATCAATGCCGTCGCGGCGACCGACACGCTGGGCCGTGCGCGGATGGCCGCGTACCTCGTCGCGGCCTCACCGCGCTATCTGATCACGCGCTAAGGAGAACCCATGGACCACGAACCACAAGACCGGCCCGACCACGGCCGTCGCAGGGCCCTCGGTGCGTTGTCGGCGCTCGGCTTCTCGTCGCTGGTGCCGCGCCTCTCGTTGAGCAGTGCGGTCGCCGCGAACACCACCGGCGAATACCGCGCGTTGGTCTGCATCTTCCTGTACGGCGGCAACGACTCGAACAACATGATCGTGCCGATCACCACGGCCGCCTACAACAACTACGCGGGCATCCGTCGCGCGCAAAGCGCGGGCGGACTCGCGTTGCCGCAGGGCAGCCTGCTGCCGATCGCCGACAAGTCCGGGGCCGCGAACTACGGGCTGCATCCCCAGCTCGGCGGTCTGCAGAGCTTATGGTCGCAAGGCAAGATGGCAACCCTCTTCAACGTCGGTACGCTGATCAAGCCGGCCACCAAGTCGAACTACCTGACGATCGGTGCGGCGCCCCCCAACCTCTTCTCGCACGAGGACCAGCAGCGCCAGTTCCAGGGCATGCGCCTGAACAGCATCCGCGCACCGAGCGGCTGGGGCGGCCGCATCGCTGACGTGATGGGCACGGCGGGCGGTCTCACCCCGGTGGGCCTGTCGATCGCGGGCAATGCCCTCTTCCTGACCGGCGACACGAGCAGCCTCGTCGCCCTGCCGCAGACCGGCTCGCTGTCGATCAACGGCACCTCAACCTCGACCACCGACCAGGCACGGGTGACCGCGCTGCGCACGTTGCTGGCTTCGGGCAGCGATGCCGTGATGGTCTCGACCCTCGGCGGCCAGCAGGGCGCGACCATCACGCTGACCCAGACGCTCAACCCCATCCTGTCCGGCGCCTCGACCTCGTCGGCGGCCTTCGGGTCGCTGAACACCAGCATCGCGAACCAGCTGAAGCAGGTCGCCAAGCTGATCGAGCATCGCGTCCAACTCGGCAACCCGACGCGCCAGATCTTCTTCGTCTCGCTGGGGGGCTTCGACACGCACAGCAACCAGATCGCCACGCAAGACAACCTGTTCAGCCAGCTCTCGCCCGCCCTCGCGTCGTTCTACAACGCGACCGCCGGACTCGGCATGGCCAACAACGTCACGACCTTCACGCTGTCGGACTTCACGCGTACGTTCAAGCCGGCCAACACGGGCTCGGACCACGCCTACGGCGGGCACCACCTGATCATCGGCGGCGCCGTCAACGGCCAGGCCACCTACGGCACCTTCCCGACCCAGGTGCTCGGCGGCCCCGACGATGTGACCAGCGAAGGCCGCTGGCTGCCGACCACCTCGGTCGATCAGTACGGCGCCACGCTCGGCAGGTGGATGGGCCTCTCCCCGACCGAACTCGCCGGCGTCTTCCCCAACCTCGGTAACTTCGCGGCCAGGGACCTGGGGTTCCTGCAGGCCTGAGCGCGACGGTACGATGTGGCGCATGCCGACATCGACCACGCCCTCCCCCATCCCCGCCACGACCTCGACGCATCGCGCAGCGATCGTCGGTCACATCACCATCAGACATGCCGAGAAGTGGCGCCGCTATCTCGATGGCGTGCCCGGCTCGCTGGTGCCGTTCGATGCCGAGGTCGTGATGCGCGGCAAGCAGCAGGCCGCACTCAACGGCGAGCAGCACGGCACCGACCTGGTGGTGATCCGCTTCCCCGACCTCGCGACCGTCGAGGCCTGGTATCGATCGGCCTCGTACCAGGCGCTGATCCCGCTGCGCGACGAAGCGGCCGATGTCGTGCTGACCGTGTACGCGATCTAGCGTGGCGACATGCAGCGCCCGGTCCACGCCAATCTACGGCCGGGCTCGTCGGTGCGCGGCTTGCCGATCGACCACTCGAGCGCATCGAGCAACCAGATGCGCAAGGCATCGTTCGCGATGTGTGCCCTTTGGACGGTGCATGCATCGTCATCGGCTTTCGCGGCATCTCCACCGAACCAGCCACGCAAGGCCGCGAAGAGATTCATCCGCGGCACCCCACCCCGCCGGGAGGGGCAGGTGATCAGGGGCGCAGCCGGGGCACGGCCGCGAGCAAGGTCTGCGTGTACGGATGCGAAGGGTGCCGCAGCACCTGCTCTGCCGGACCCTGCTCGACGATCTTCCCCTTGACCATCACGGCCACGTCGTCGGCGAGATATTCGACGACGCCGATGTTGTGCGTGATGAACAGGTAGGCGATGCCGAGGTCGCGCTGGAGCTGCTTGAGCAGGTTGAGGATCTGCGCCTGCACCGACACGTCGAGCGCCGACGTGGGTTCGTCGCAGACCACGAGCCGTGGCTCGACCGCGAGCGCGCGCGCGATGGCGAGCCGTTGCCGCTGGCCGCCGGAGAACTCGTGCGGATAGCGATGCATCGCCTCGTTGCGGATGCCGACCTGGTCCAGCAGCGTCGCCAGCCGCACGTGGCGCTGCCGGGCGTCGAGGTCGGGACGCAGCGAGATCAGCCCCTCTTCGAGGATGTCCGACACGCGCATGCGCGGATCGAGGGACGCGAACGGATCCTGAAAGATGATCTGGATGCCGGGACGGATGCGCTGCAGATGGCGGCCTTCGAGCCGGTCGAGACGCTCGCCGGCGAGCAGCGTCTCGCCGCCGATCTCCGCCTGGTCGCGCAGCAGCTGCAGCAGCGCCTTGCCGGTCGTGGTCTTGCCGCACCCCGACTCGCCGACCAGCGCGAGCGTGCGGCCCGGTGCAATCGAGAACGACACGCCGTCGACCGCTTTCACGTGACCGACGATGCGCTTCAGCACACCCTTGCGGATCGGGAAGTGGACGGTCAGGTTGCGCACCTCGAGCAGCGGGATCGACGACCCCGCGACGCGCGCCTGCGAGATGCCTTCGACCCGTTCCGGCGGCAGCTGCGGCCGCTGGTCCGCATGCAGCGCCGGATCGTAGATGAAGCAGCGGACCGGATGGTCCGCGAGCGGATGCGGCTCGACGCCGGGCGCATCGATCGCCCGCTCGCCGAACAGCGGCGGTACGTGCGTCCTGCAGTGGTCCACCGCGGCCGTGCAGCGATCGGCGAAGCGGCAGCAGCGGAAGTCGAGCGTCAGTGGCGGCACGGTGCCGGCGATAGCCGCCAGAGGCACGTCGCGCTTGCCGGACTCGGGCAACGCGTCGAACAGCTTGATGGCGTACGGATGCAGCGGACGCGCGAAGAACTCGTTCGCATCGGCCACTTCGACGATCTGGCCCGCGTACATCAGCGCGACCCGATGCGCCATCTGCGCGACGACCGCGAGGTCGTGGGTGATCAGCATCATGGCCATGCCGAGCCGCTGCTGCAGGTCCTTCAGCAGGTCGAGGATCTGCGCCTGGATCGTCACGTCGAGCGCGGTCGTGGGCTCGTCGGCGATCAGCATCTCGGGCTCGGCCGCGAGCGCGATGGCGATCATCACGCGCTGCTTCTGGCCGCCCGACATCTGGAACGGATAGTTGTCGATGCGGCGTTCGGGCTCGGGGATGCCGACCAGCTTCAGCCACTCGATCGCCTTGGCGCGCGCCGCGTCGCCGCGCAGCACGGTGTGCGTGACGATGGTCTCGACGATCTGGTCGCCGACCTTCAGCACCGGGTTCAGGCTGGTCGACGGGTCCTGGAAGATGATGCCGATCTTGCCGCCGCGTCGTTCGCGCATCCGCGACTCGGGCAGCACCAGCAACTCTTCGCGGTCGAGCATGACCGTCCCTTCGTCGACGCGGCCGTTGTCGGGAAGCAGACGCATCAACGCCATCGCCGTCATCGACTTGCCGCAGCCCGACTCGCCCACCAGCGCGAAGGTCTCGCCGCGCGCCACCGACAGCCGCACGCCGTCGAGCGCCTTGACGAGCCCGGCGTCGGACTCGAGTGCGACGTGGAGGTGGTCGGCGATCAGGATGTCGGGATCGTCGCGATGCGGGTCGGTGGTGCCGCCGGCATCGAACCGGGCAGCGAACAGGTCGGACGATGCGACCGGCAGATCCTTGTCGTACAGCATGCTCATGAGGTCAGTCCGGGACGGCCGCGCAACGGCAGCGGCGCGAGGATCTTGCGGCGGATCTCGTTCGCGATGCGGCGCGGCTTCCAGGTCCGTGCCCGCGGATCGAAGGCATCGCGCACGCCGTCGGCGAAGAGGTTGATGGCCAGCACCAGTCCGAGCATGAACACGAAGGCGGTCGCAAGGTTCCACCAGACGATCGGGTCGCGCGCCATCTCCGACCGCGCGAGGTTGAGCATCGTGCCGAAACTCGACATCGAGGGGTCAACCCCGACACCCACATAGCTGAGCACCGCTTCGTACAGCACGATCTGCGAGAACTCGAGCACCAGCGTGATGATCACGATGTGCATCACGTTCGGCATGATGTGCCGCGTCATGATCTTGCCGGCGCCCGCACCGAAGGCCTGCGAGGCCTGGATGTAGTCGAGTTCGCGCAGCTTCAGCGTCTCGCCGCGCACCAGGCGGCACATCGTGGCGAATTCGGTGAGCCCGATGATCAGGCACAGGAACAGCAGCTTGAGGTCCGAGCGTTCGATACCGGTCTCGAAGAGCTGCGGGTTCTTGTCGATGAACACCTGAATCAGCAGCACGCAGGCGGCGATCAGCAGCACTGCGGGGATCGACGACAGCACCGTGTAGAAATACTGGATGAGGTCGTCGGCCCAGCCGCGCAGGTAGCCGGCGATGATGCCGAGCCCGAGCGCGAACGGCAGGGTGGCCGCGGTGGTCAGCGCGCCCATCACGATGGCCGTGCGGATGCTCTTGACGACGCGATAGAACACGTCGTTGCCGGTGAGGTCGGTGCCGAAGACGTGATAGCCCGAGGCCAGCGACAGCAGCACGCCGATCGCGACGCCGAGGATCAGCACGGTGCGGTACACGGTGCTCCACGGCAGTGTGGTTTCCGTCGAACGCATGTAGCGCCATGCCGCGACGATGCCTTCGTTGCGCGCGCTGGCCACGCTGCCCGCGACCACCAGCATCACGCCCATGGCGACGATCAGGCCGAGGACGACGCCGGTCACGATGCGGCCGGCGATGTCGCCGGCCCATTCGCGCCCGGGGTCGACGAGTTGCCGCCCGCCGTAGCGCAGGCGCGGGAATTCGCGGACGGTCTTGCCGCCTTCATCGGCCGCTTCCTTCGAGAAGCCGCGATAGGCGAGCGGCATCGAATAGGTCTTCTCGCGCGCTTCGCGCAGGCCGGTAAAGCCGAGGTCGAGCAGCGACAGGGTCTCGCCGGAATAGACCGCGGCCTGCGCGCCCTTGCCGGGCGCCGCATCGATGCGCGGTCGGAAGTGGATCGAGTCGACCATGCCGATGCCGACGAAGATGCCGAGGACGATCGCCGCGGCCATCGGGGTCGGCGCGCCGAACACGCGGCGCCAGGTGCGGCGTGCGTTGGGATTGCGCAGCACGCGCGTCGCGTAGAACACCGTCATCGCGAAGACCAGCCACACGAAGATATCGGTCCAGAGGAATACGAACTTGGGCATAGGGAACGGGTTGATGAGGTCCCGGCCTTCGCCGGGATGACAGTCGGCGATGGCCGGATGCGCACTACGCCAAGCGCACCCGCGGGTCCGCGATCGTGTACGCGACATCCGCGAGCACGAAGCCGACGACGTAGAGAATCGCGCCAAGGAACACCATCGAGCGCACGACCGCGAAGTCCTGCTGGCCGATCGCCTCGATCGTGTAGCTGCCCAGCCCGGGGATGCCGAAGAACGACTCGAACACCACGCTGCCGAGGAACAGCACCGGGAAGATCGTGAAGACGTTGGTGATGACCGGGATCAGCGCGTTGCGCAGCACGTGCTTGAACAGCACGACCTGCTCGGTCAGTCCCTTGGCCCGCGCCGTGCGGACGTAGTCGCGCGACAGCTCTTCGAGGAACATCGCGCGGTACAGCCGCGCGTCGTAGCCCAGCCGCGCGACCAGCGAGATCAGCACCGGCAGCGACAGGAACTTGATCAGCGCCCAGCCGTCGGCGAAGCCCGAGATCGGCACCACGCGCATCAGCTTCGAGAACACGTACTGTCCCGCGATGATGTAGAACAGGCTCGAGATCGACAGCAGCACGACCGTCAGCACCACCCCCCAGAAGTCGAGCGCGCTGCCGCGGAAGAACACCATCGCCAGCGAGAACAAGATCGACACGAAGATCGTCATCGCGAACACCGGGATCTGCAGCGCGACCGACGGTCCGATGCGCGTGGAGATCTCGTGGCCGATGTCGCGTCCCGTGTCGGACGCGCCGAAGTCGAGCACGAACAGGCGCACCGAGCGTTCCCAGAACACCGTGTTGGTGAGCTTCAGCATGCCGTCGGCCTGGTCGTTCCACAGCAGCGGCTTGTTGTAGCCCTTCTGGACCTTCCAGTCCTCGATCTGCTGCTGCGTGATGTACTTGCCGCCGATATTCAGGCGGGCCATGTCGTCGGGCGTGCTGACGGTGAAGAACAGGACGAAGGTCAGGAGATTGACGCCGACGAGGATCAGGAATCCGTAGACGACTCTGCGCAGGATGAACGCCCCCATCAGGTCGCCGAGCCGAGTTTCGCGTGCACCGGAACCTGCGCCCCGAGCGCATTGGTCCGCTCGCGCGCCTTGAACGCGCGCCACGCCGGCCACAGCGCGAGGATGAACAGCAGCACGATCAGCCACAACGGCCAGAAGTGCGGCGGGTTCCATTGCCTGACGAGCTGCGCGCGCATCGCCGGATCGATGCGGCGGTACTCGAGCGTGTTGCGCACCATGTAGGTCGGCTTGCCGTTGTGGGTCCACGGCTGGTAGGAGCCCACCGAGTACGGGTTGTAGCCCCACAGCCACGGCGAGTCGCGACGGACGATCTCCACCATCTGGTCGATGGTCGTCTGCTTCTCGGGACCGTCTTCCATGTAGCGCATCTTTTCGTAGAGGCGGTCGTAGTCGTCGTTCTGGTAGTTGGTGGCGTTCTCGCCCTGCCCCTTGGTCAGGGCCTTCGAGTTCGGGCCGTACAGCAGGAAGAGGAAGTTCTCGGCGTCGGGGTAGTCGCCGTTCCAGCCCCAGAAGAACACCTGGGCCGAGCCCTGGTTCATCTTGTCCTGGAAGCGGTTGTAGTCGGTGGCCCGCAGTTCGAGCTGGATGCCGAGCTTCGCGAACTGCTTGATCACCCAGTCGATCTCGGCGCGCAGTTCGGGGGTCGGCACGCGCTGGTAGTCGTAGTTGAGCACCAGCGGCTGCCCGGTCTTGACGTCGCGGCCCCCCGGATATCCGGCCTCTTCCATCAGCTTCTGCGCGACGGCCAGCGGCTTGCGGACGGCGTGCCCGCCGCCCGGCTCGTCCTTCCAGTCGTACGCGATGGCGTTCATGCCGGCCTTACCGGTGCGAAAGCCGAACACCACCGGCGGCAGCGGGCCCGTGGCCGCGGGACCGGCCTTGCCCTGCTGCTCGAACAGGTCGGAGAACTCGTCCCAGTCGACGGCGATCTGCAGCGCCTGGCGCACCTTGCGATTGCGTTCTAGGTCGGCGGCGGTCTTGCCCTTGCCGACGATCGGGTCCCACCAGTTGAAGCCGATGTACCAGTTCACCGCTTCGACCGCGCGCGGGAACTTGAAGCCCTTGTCCTTGAACTCCTGCGCCGTGGCGTCCGAATCGCGCGCCTCGGTCGAGAACTCGAGGCCCCATTCGAGGTGGTCCATGTCGGGTTCGTCGAGATAGCCCTGGCGCCACTTGCTCTTCATCGGCAGCCGTTCCTTCTCGATGCGCAAGACCACCTTGTCGAGGAAGGGCGTCATTTTTCCGCAGTCGTCGAGCAGGCCCTTCTCCCTGTCGCCCGGCTCGCCTTCGCACGGATACGGCTCGCCACGATAGTTGGGATTGCGGACCAGCGTGTGGCGACGGTTCTCGATGTACTCGGTCGCCATGAACGGGCCGGTGCCGGCCGGCCAGTAGTTGAGCGACAGGTTGTGCTCGATCATCCCCGGCTGCGCGTAGAAGGCCTCGGCCTCCCACGGTACCGGCGCGAAGAAGGTCATCGCGAGCCAGTACTTGAACTGCGGATACTTGCCGACCACGCGGATGCGCAGCGTGTTGGCGTCGAGCGCGGTGGCGCCTTCGAAGGGGATCTTGCGGAAGTCGAGGAACGGCAGATCGCGGTCGGTGGGCGAGATGCCCTTGCGCAACTGCGCATCCACTTCGCGCACGCGCTTGCCGTATTCCTTCATGCCGAGGATATATTCGTTCATCACCGAGAACGCCGACGACTTCACGCGCGGCGTGGCCATGCGCTTGATGCCGTAGACGAAGTCGTCGGCCGTCAGCTCGCGGGTGCCGGTCTGCGGAAAGTCGGTCAGCGCGAACTTGCCGGCCACGTCGGAAGCCTTCAGGTTGCCGTAGACGTACGAACCATCGGCGTTCTTCGCGAACGCGGGGTGCGGCGCGAACAAAATACCCTTGCGGATCTTGATGTCGTAGACGCTCTCGGCGACCTGATCGCCCGGCGCGTCGGCGGCCATCTCGTGGCCGTCCTTGTCGAAGTAATGCGGCACCGGCACCGCTTCGGCGATGCGCGGCTCGAGCTGGTAGGGGCGCTTCAGGTAGTGGTACTGCAGCAGCGGCTCGTAGACCGAGAACACGAACGGCGTCTCGTTGGCGCTGTACGAACTCGTGGGGTCGAGATACTTCGGCGACGATTCCTGCGTGGCCGTGAAGTAGGTGTTGGTGGATTCCGATCCGGGCGGGTTCGGATTGTTCGGGACGCCGCAACCGGCGAGGACGAGCGCGGCCAGTGCGGTCGACCAGGTCGAAACCTGCGTCGCATGCGGCAGGCGCACGCGCAGCCACCCGCCGCGCAGCCCGCCCATCCGTCGTCCATCATTCATGTTCTTTACTCCGGTCTCAACGGCGCAAGGCCAGCGCGCCCGACGATGGAAAGCCCGGGATCATCCGTGCTGCATCTGAAACGACACCGCCGATCGGCGGCTGCTTGGCCTGCCGACCACGGCCGCGTACGACGGTACGCGGCACTGACGGTGGTCGTCGCCGGGCGCCGCGGAAGACTGCGGGCGCTTGTTCGAAGACGGTATTTTGCATGGAATCACCGGGCGGACGAAACCCTGCGACGAAACACCTGGTCCGGACAGTCTGATTCTGGCGACAGGCCACCCGACCCGGCGACCGGCGGCGGCGGCGGTCTGCCGGACGGGTCGCATTGCATATACTTGGCGCCCCTCGCAGCGTCGGCGGCGCGATGCCAACCGGGGCCACACGCTCGACGCGGTGCAGGCGACCGGCACCGCGCGCGCTGCTCACCTCATTCGGAGACTTCATGGGCTTTCTCGCCGGCAAACGCATCCTCGTCACGGGCGTGCTCTCCAATCGCTCGATCGCCTACGGCATCGCGCGCGCCTGTCATCGCGAGGGCGCCGAACTCGCGTTCACCTACGTCGGCGAGCGCTTCAAGGAACGCACCATCGGCTTCGCGGCCGAGTTCGGCTCGACCCTGATCTTCCCGTGCGACGTCGGCAACGACGACGAGATCGCGGCCGTCTTCAGCTCGCTCGCGAAGACCTGGCCGCAATTGGACGGCCTCGTGCACGCGATCGGCTTCGCGCCGCGCGAAGCGATCGCCGGCGACTTCCTCGACGGCTTGTCGCGCGAAGGCTTCCGCATCGCGCACGACATCTCGGCCTACAGTTTCCCGGCGCTGGCGAAGGCCGCCGCGCCGATGCTGAGCGACCGGTCGTCGCTGCTGACGCTGACCTACCTCGGCAGCGACCGCGTCGTCCCCAACTACAACACGATGGGCCTGGCCAAGGCCTCGCTCGAGGCGAGCGTCCGCTACCTCGCCGAGTCGCTCGGCAGGAAGGGCGTGCGGGTCAACGGCATCTCGGCCGGTCCGATCAAGACGCTCGCGGCCTCGGGCATCAAGGGCTTCGGCAGGATCCTCGAAGTCGTGGCGGCCGCAGCGCCGCTCCGTCGCAACGTCACCATCGACGACGTCGGCAACGTGGCCGCGTTCCTGCTATCCGACCTCGCCGCCGGCGTGACCGCCGAGATCACCTACGTCGACGGCGGCTTCAACACCGTCGTCGGGGGCATCGTCGAAGGATGAACAGACACGCACGAGGCCCGTCCGCGGCCGACCGGCTGCTCGGCAGCGCGACACCGGTCGTGCCGACCGCGGCCGACCTGCTGCGCGCCGTGGTCGCGGGCCGCGGGCTGCCGCTGCCGAAGGAACTGGTCTCCGACATCGGCGCCGGCGCCAGCACGCTGTGGAAGATCAACGCCGCGCAGACGCTGGTCGTCTCGAACACCAGCCGCGAGGCCACCATCGACGACGCGTTCGAATGCGGACGCATCGCGGCCACGGCCGCGCTGACCGCGGTGCACGCCACGGCTGCGACGCCGCTGTTCGCCCGCCTCATCTGCGAATGCCCCGCGGCGGCCACCGACGCGGCGCGCAAGGCGCTGGTCGAAGGTGTCGCGGTCGCGATGGGCGACGCGGGCGCGGTGCTGGCCGACGCCCAGCTGGTCGACGCGCCCGCCCTGCGCTTCGACGTGCTGGTGGCCGGCATCGTGCGGCCCGACCGCGTGCGCGGCATCGCCGGCGCGCTGCCCGACGACGTGCTGATCCTGGCGAGCCCGCTCGGCGCGGGCATCTACGCGGCGGCCCACGCGAAGCACAAGCTGTCCGAAGATGACCGGCACGTGCTGATCGCGCATGCGACGCGATCGAATCGCGTGGGTATCGCGCTCGGCACGATCAAGAACGTGCATGCGGTCGCGGGCGTCGGTCCTTCGGGCCTGATCGCGTCCACGCTGGCGCTCGCGCGGAGCGCGAACCTGCAGGCGACGCTCGATGCGACGGCGGTGACATCGCTGCCGCGCGCGTTGCTGCTCGCCAAGTCCGGATGCGTGGCGCCCGGCTCCTCGCGCAACTGGAATCGCGACGGCGCCCACGTCAACCTGGCCGAGAACGTGATGCCGGAGATGCGCGCGCTGCTCACCGATCCCGCGACCAGCGGCGCGCTTTTGATTGCCTGCAAGAAGGAATCGGTCGAGCGCGTGCTGAAGCTGTGCCTCGCCGAGAACGGCATCGATGCCGCGGTGATCGGCAGGCTCGAGTCCATCCCCATCGCAGGGGATACGGAGAACGGCCGGCAGCAGGTCACCATCACGGGCTAGGGGTTCGTGTCCGCTGCCCTCAAGAGACTCGGAGGGGTCGCAACGCCGTCGGGTTTCCGGTAGCCTTCGCCCATCCCTCCACGGTCGAGCCTCCGCGTTCCGACCGGCTCCACGCAAGTCGTCTCCGATCGCTGCCGCCCCTGCTGTGCCGGCAGCGCGTCGCGTGCGACGCCCCCGACCAGCGAAAGCGCGAAGTCCCATGAGTGCATTGCCTGTATCCACCACCCACCCGGCGACCCCCCTTCCGCCGACCGATGCCACGGCCGAACTGTTCGGAACGCTCAGGTCGGACGTCGAGTTCTTCGCGGTGCGGCTGGTCGAGGAGGACAGCGAGTCGGTGTCGGTGCGCAAGGGCGTGCCGCAGCCTTTCACGCGTCGCATCGATCGCGGCGCGATGGTCACCGTCATCGATCGCGGCGCCTATGGCTACGCCGCCACGTCGGACCTGTCGGCCGAGGGCCTGCAGACCGCGCTCGACCATGCGCAGGAGTGGGCCGAAGCCAGCAGCGGCAAGTCGGTGCTGCAGTACCCGATGCCGGCCGACCCGGCGCCCCGCGGCCACTACGCGTCGCCGCACGAACGGGCGCTGCCGTCGCGCCGCGAGCTGTTCGCGCTGGTCAGCCAGGTCGACGCGGCCGCACAGATCGACGCGCGCATCGTCGACAGCTTCGCGTCGATCGAGGTCTGCGTGGCATCGCATCGCTACCTGACCAGCCACGGCGGCGACGTCACGCAGGTCTATCGCTTCGTGCTGCCCAACGTGCAGGTCACGGCCAGCGACGCCGAGGACACGCAGACCCGCAGTCTCGGCGGCCAGTACAACGGCTTCTGCCAGCAGGGCGGCGCCGAGATCCTCGAACGCTCGGGCTTCATCGACGCCGGCACGACCGTCGCGCGTGAAGCGCTGGACCTGCTCGACGCACCGAACTGTCCGAGCGGCCGCATGGACCTGCTGCTGATGCCCGACCAGATGATGCTGCAGATCCACGAGTCGATCGGCCATCCGCTCGAGCTCGACCGCATCCTCGGCGACGAACGCAACTTCGCCGGCACCAGCTTCGTCACGCTCGACATGTTCGGCCACTACCAGTACGGCTCGCCGCTGCTCAACGTGAGCTTCGATCCGACCCGGCCGCAGCAGTTCGGGAGCTATGCGTTCGACGACGAAGGCGCGAGCGCCACGCGTGAGCTGCTGATCCGCGAGGGCCTGCTCGTCAAGCCGCTGGGCGGCACTCTGTCGCAGGCACGCGCCCGGCACCTGCTCGGCGACCACGTCGACCTGGGCGGCGTCGCGAACACGCGCTCGTCGAACTGGAACCGCGCGCCGATCGATCGCATGGCCAACCTCAACATCGAGGCAGGCACGTCGACGCTCGACGAGATGATCGCGTCGATCGAACGCGGCATCATGATGAAGACCAACGTGTCGTGGTCCATCGACGACTCGCGCAACAAGTTCCAGTTCGGTTGCGAATGGGGGCAGTTGATCGAGAACGGCAAGCTCACGACCCTCGTCAAGAACCCCAACTATCGCGGCGTGTCGGCCACCTTCTGGCGCAGCCTCAAGGCGGTCGGCGACGAGGACACGCTCGCGGTGATGGGCACGCCGTTCTGCGGCAAGGGCGAACCGTCGCAGGTGATCCGCGTCGGCCATGCATCGCCGGCCTGCCTGTTCGCCGACGTCGATGTGTTCGGTGCCGGAGGCGCGGCATGAGCGCATTGCCTTCCGCCTTTCAGGCAGGCGCGACCCCGCCCGTCGCCGACGCCGACCTCCAGGCGACGGGCCTGATGCCGCGCCTCGACGGGGAGACCTACTTCGCTGAGCTCGCCGCGGGCCTGCCCGAGTTGCTGCAGGCCGACGAGCACTTCATGTGCTCGTACGCAGCCGAGCAATCGGACTTCGTGCGCTTCAACCACGCGCGCATTCGCCAGGCCGGCCATGTCGACCAGGCCTACCTGTCGCTGCGCCTGATCCACGGCCAGGCCGACGAGCAGCGCCAGGCGGCGATCTCGCTGACGCTGTCGGGCGACCTCGTGAGCGATCTGTCGCATTGCGACCGCGCGCTCGCGTCGCTGCGCGCCACGCTGCCCGATCTGCCGCCCGATCCGCTGTCGATGATCGAGACCGAAGGCTTCGCTTCGCGGAACGTCAGGGTTGGACGACTGCCGTCCGGCATCGAGATGGCCGCGATGGTGATCGAGCTCGGCGTCGGCCACGACCTCGTCGGCTTCCTCGCCACCGGACCGATGCAGCGCGGCTTCGCGAGCTCGTACGGGCACCACAACTGGCACGAGGTCTCCAACTTCAACTTCGAGTGGAGCCTGTACTACGAGACGGACAAGGCCGCCAAGAGCAGCTACGCCGGCTTCGAATGGGACCCCGAGGTGCTGCGCGCGAAGATCATCCGCGCCGCCAACGACGTGGCCGTGCTGCGGCTGCCGACCCGCCACATCGATCCGGGCGCGTATCGCGTCTACCTGTCGCCGATGGCGATGGCCGAGCTGGTCTCGATGATGAGCTGGGGCGGCTTCTCGGCGAAGGCGCGCGCGACGCGCACCAACCCGCTGCAGAAGCTGTACGACCAGCAGGTCAGCCTGAGCCCGCTCGTGTCGATCGCCGAACACACGGCCGGCGGCCTGATGCCGGCGGTGCAGTCCGACGGCTTCCGCCGCCCCGATCGCATCGACCTGATCGACCAGGGGCGCGGCGTGGGCCTGCTGGCGTCGCCGCGCACCGCACGCGAATACGGCATCGCGCAGAACGGCGCGGAGAACGGCGAAGAGGATCCGTCGTCGCTCGACATGGCCGCCGGCTCGGTCGAGAACGACCATGTGCTGCGCGAGCTCGGCACCGGCCTGTGCATCAACAACCTCTGGTACCTCAACTTCTCCGACCGCATGAACTGCCGCATGACCGGCATGACGCGCTTCGCCACCTTCTGGGTCGAGAACGGCGAGGCGGT
>JBBRRW010000042.1:0-18134 GCA_038245975.1 Burkholderiales bacterium | reverse complement strand
GGCGCTGGTGCTTCCGGCTTTGCAGTGTCGCTAAAGCGTCGTCGATCGCAAGGCACTTCCTGTGACCGACCACCGACAGCGACGCCACCGGTGGTTCCTCATTTTCGTCCAGGAGTACTGCATGTCTTCCGATTTCCTTTTCACGTCCGAGTCGGTTTCCGAAGGTCACCCCGACAAGGTCGCCGACCAGATCTCCGACGCCATCCTCGACGCGATCTTCGCGCAGGACCCCCGTTCGCGCGTCGCCGCCGAGACGCTGTGCAACACCGGTCTCGTGGTGCTCGCCGGCGAGATCACGACCAATGCGCACGTCGACTACATCCAGGTCGCGCGCGACACGATCAAGCGCATCGGCTACGACAACACCGACTACGGCATCGACTACAAGGGCTGCGCGGTCATGGTCTGCTACGACAAGCAGAGCAACGACATCGCGCAAGGCGTCGATCATGCCAGCGACGACCACCTCAACACCGGCGCCGGCGACCAGGGCCTGATGTTCGGCTACGCCTGCGACGAGACGCCCGAGCTGATGCCGGCGCCCATCTACTACGCGCACCGCCTCGTCGAGCGCCAGGCGCTGCTGCGGAAAGACGGTCGCCTGCCGTTCCTGCGGCCCGACGCGAAGAGCCAGGTCACGATGCGCTACGTCGACGGCAAGCCGCACAGCATCGACACGGTGGTCCTGTCGACCCAGCACGACCCCGACCAGAGCGAGAGCCAGCACAAGATGAAGGCGTCGTTTAACGAAGCCATCATCGAAGAGATCATCAAGCCGGTCCTGCCGAAGGCATGGCTGAAGGACACGAAGTACCTGATCAACCCGACCGGCCGCTTCGTCATCGGCGGTCCGCAGGGCGACTGCGGGCTGACCGGCCGCAAGATCATCGTCGACACCTACGGCGGCGCCTGCCCGCACGGCGGCGGCGCGTTCTCCGGCAAGGATCCGTCGAAGGTCGACCGCTCGGCAGCGTACGCCGCCCGCTACGTCGCGAAGAACGTGGTCGCGGCCGGCCTCGCGCGCCAGTGCCAGATCCAGGTCGCCTACGCGATCGGCGTGGCCAAGCCGATGAACATCACGGTCTACACCGAAGGCACCGGCGTGATGGCCGACGAGGACCTCGCGAAGCTGATCGGCGAGATGTTCGACCTGCGTCCCAAGGGCATCATCCAGATGCTCGACCTGCTGCGGCCGATCTACCAGAAGACCGCCGCCTACGGCCACTTCGGCCGTGAAGAACCGGAGTTCGGCTGGGAAGCCACCGACAAGGCGATGGCGCTGCGCGACGCGGCCGGGCTGCGCGCGAAGGGCTGAGGAGCCCCGCGTGGTCGGGGCCCTCGCGTCCGACGCGCTGCGCAGCGAGCTGATCTTCCTGCCGGCCGGCGGCAGCGTCACCCGCTTCGACGAGGGCTTCGTGCTGCTGACGCCGTCGAACCCGACCTACTGGTGGGGCAATAGCCTGCGCTTCGATCACGCACCGCGCGACGGCGATTTCGACCAGTGGATGGGTCTGTTCGAGACCCGCGTGCATGCGGTCCATCCCGGATCGGCGCACCGGACCTTCGGCTGGGACGGCGATCGGCGCGGGGCCGTCGAGCCTTTCGTCGCGGCCGGCTTCGAATACTTCGAGACGATCGGATTGACGCTCGATCGCGGCGCGCCGTTCGCGGCGCCGCATCCCAACCGCGAGGCGACCATCCGCCGCCTCGCGGGCAACGACTGGGACGCGTTGCGCGAGTTGCAGGTCGAGACGCGCGACCCGAAGCACGAGGAAGCCGCGCATCGCCTTTTCGCCGCGCGGCAGATCGACGGCTGGCGCGCGCTCGAGGCGAACGGTCAGGGCGGTTGGTTCGAGGTCGTCGACGGCGAGCGGATCGTTGCGGCGCTCGGCGTGTTCGTCGAGAAGGATCGCGGTCCGGACGGCCGTCGCATCGGGCGCTTCCAGCAGGTCGTCACGCATCCGTCGAGACGCCGCCGGGGCCTGTGCGGCACGCTGGTCGAACACGCGTCGCGCCACGCCTTCACGCACTTCGATGCGGACTCGTTACGCATTTCCGCCGACGAGAACGATGTCGCCCGTCGCATCTATCAGGCTTGCGGCTATCGCATCACATCCCGTCATCGCGGGCTCGAACGCGGCAGTTAGTACACGCTATCGCCAGCGCTTAGGTTGCGTGGGCACGACGTTCGGACCGGATCGACCCTGCGCGGCACGGCGCGCGTGGGAAAATGATGCGCTGGATCGAAGTCCGGTCGCGCGCATCTGAGCCGTATGAAAATCGCCCTCGTAGCCATCCTCCTGTTGTTCGCCCTCAGCGGTGCCTTCGTGCACCTGCGCGGCCGGGTGCGGCACAAGGCCGGTCGGCAGGTCTTCGATCACTCGACCTTCACGGCGCCGATCAACGTGTTCATGTATGCGTTCTCGCGCGTGCCGACCACGCCTTATCTCGAGCCGTCGTCGTTCCCGCACCTGAAGGCGCTGACCGACAACTGGCAGGTCATCCGCGACGAAGGCGTGGCACTGATGCAGCTCGAGAAGATCAAGGCCGCGGACTCGCACAACGACGCGGGCTTCAACTCGTTCTTCAAGACCGGCTGGAAGCGCTTCTACCTGAAGTGGTACGACGACGCGCATCCGTCGGCGGCCATCCTGTGTCCCAACACCACCGCGCTTCTGAAGCACATCCCCGAGGTCAAGGCTGCGATGTTCGCGGAGCTGCCGGACGGTGCCAAGCTCGGCAAGCACCGTGACCCGTACGCCGGATCGCTGCGTTTCCACCTCGGCCTGGCCACCCCCAACGACGACCGCTGCTTCATCGACGTCGACGGCCAGCGCTACAGCTGGCGCGACGGACAGGGCGTGGTCTTCGACGAGACCTTCATCCACTACGCCGAGAACCGCAGCGGACAGAACCGGCTGATCCTGTTCTGCGACATCGAACGGCCGATGACGACGCGCTGGGCGCAATGGCTGAACCACTGGCTCGGCAAGAATGTGGTCGCAGCCGGCGCGTCGCCCAACGACGCGGGCGACAAGACCGGCTTCATCAACAAGATCTTCATCGTCTCGCACGTGGCGGGAAAGTATCGCCGGCGCTTCAAGCGCTGGAACGCGACGGTCTATCGCATCACGAAGGTCGTGCTGCTGCTGGCGATCGTGGCCGCGTTCGCGTTCTATCTGGTGTCCTAGGCCCGACCGCTCGGCGACGCTGCGGCGTCACGCCGCCTGACGAGATAGGCGCGAACGCGTTCGTCGTCGGTCAGCCCGATCGCGCGGACCAGTGCCTCGTTCGCGTCTCCGGCCCGGCCCATCCGTTGCAGCAGGTGCGCGCGGGCGACCCGGTACGGCAACCCGATTCTGTTCGGCCAGCGGCACGACGCGGCCGAGCGCGTCGAACTGCGCCGGCCGGCGCGCCTCACAGAACGCGATGACGACGTGCTATTGCTGGAATGGGCCGCGATAACCTCTCTTTTTTTGACTGTTCGCTGAGCGCGAACAGATTTCCCGGGCCCCTCATGAATCGAGGCGACGCGATGCAAACCTTCGTACGGATGGCCGAGCTGTCCAGCTTCAGTCGTGCGGCCGACCTGCTGCACATTCCGAAGGCCAGCGCGTCGGCTCCCGACGCGCTCGAGACGATGTTCGAGCGCGGGCCGAAGGCGCTGCGCGGTCGGCTGCGCGTGGACCTGCCGGGCGCCGTGGCACGCGACCTCGTGATCCCGCGGCTGCCCGAATTCCTGCGCGCGCACCCGCAGGTCGAGCGCGAGCTGAGCAGTACCGATCGCCGCGTCGATCTGGTCCGCGAGGGGTTCGACGATCTGGACGCCGAGGCCCACCGGCCGCACGAGGTCGACCATGCGCTTTGAAGCGCGCGCGCCTTCGCATCCGGGCGACCCGGCCGCCCGCAGGGGCTCGGCCGCGAAGCGCCATGCCGCCGTCGACGACCTGGCCGGTGCCGACACCGTCATCGATGCCCGCACGCCGTCCGAGTTCGCCCTCGATCACATCCCGGGCGCGATCAACTGCCCGGTGCTGTCCGACGACGAGCGTCGCCTCGTCGGCACGCTGTACCAGCAGCGGGGCCCGTTCGAGGCGCGCCGCGCCGGCGGTGGCATGGTCGCGGCCAACCTCGCGCGCCATCTCGCGACGACGCTCGCCGCCAAGCCCGCGCAGTGGAAGCCGATCGTCTATTGCTGGCGCGGCGGCCTGCGCAGCGGCTCGATGGTGCAGTGGCTGCGGCTGGTCGGCTGGGACGCACGCCAGCTCAGCGGCGGCTACAAGCAATATCGCAAGCACGTCATCGAACGCATCGAGACCCTCGCGCCGCAACTGCAGCTGCACGTCCTGTGCGGCCCGACCGGCAGCGCCAAGACGCGCGTGCTGCAGGCCCTGGCGGCACAGGGCCGCCAGACCCTCGATCTTGAGGACTGCGCGGACCACAAGGGCTCGGTGCTCGGCCAGCTGCCGGGCGTCGAGCAACCCTCGCAGAAGCGCTTCGAGAGCCGCATCGCGACCGTGCTCGAAGGGCTCGATCTCGCGCAGCCGGTCTACGTCGAGGCCGAGAGCCGGAAGATCGGCAAGCTCGCGCTGCCGACGCCGCTGCTGGAGCGGATGCGCACGAGCCCGTGCATCGAGATCGTGGCTTCGGTCGACGCGCGGCTCGACTACCTGCTGCGCGACTACGCCTATCTGGGCGACGATGCCGAAGCGCTCGCGGCGCGGCTCGCGTCGCTGCACGGACTGCAGTCCAACGAGACACTGGACCGCTGGCAGGCATGGGCGCGCACGCACGCGCTGCGGCCGCTGTTCCGCGAATTGATGACCGAGCACTACGACCCGCTGTACGGCCGCTCGCAGAACGGCAACTTCATGCGGCTGAAGGACGCGCTGCGCATCGACGTTTCGCGGCTCGCGGCGGAAGACATGGCCGCGATCGCGGAACGGATCGCGCGCGCCGAAGCCGCCGCGTGAACCCGCGGGGACGCGCCGATTCTTGCGGATCGAGACGATTGTCGCAGTGGAGGACGGATGCGCCTTCGCGCCGTAATAACATCGCGCCCATGGACGTCGCCCGCAAGCTCGAAATCCTCGCCGACGCGGCCAAGTACGACGCCTCCTGCGCGTCGTCCGGCGCCGACAGGCGCAATTCGCTCGGCGGCAGGGGTATCGGGTCGACCGAAGGCATGGGCATCTGCCATAGCTACGCGCCGGACGGCCGCTGCGTGTCGCTGCTGAAGATCCTGCTGACCAACTTCTGCACCTACGACTGCCTGTACTGCATCAACCGCGTCTCGTCGAACGTGCCGCGCGCGCGCTTCACGGTCGACGAGGTGGTCGACCTCACGCTCGACTTCTACAAGCGCAACTACATCGAAGGCCTGTTCCTGTCGTCGGGGATCATCCAGACGCCCGACTACACGATGGAGCAGGTCGTGGCCGTGGCCCGCACGCTGCGCGAGGACCACGACTTCCGCGGCTACATCCATCTGAAGACGATCCCCGATGCGAGCGATGCGCTGCTCGCACAGGCGGGGCGTTACGCGGACCGGCTGTCGATCAACGTCGAGCTGCCGTCGGCCGAGGGCATGGCGCAGCTCGCGCCCGAGAAGGACGCCCGCGCGATCCGCATCTCGATGGGCCGTCTGCGCGAGAAGATCGATGCGGCGAAGGGCGAGCGCGCCGACGCGGCGCGCGTCGCGACGGCGCAGATGAAGACGCTGGTCAAGCCGCAGCGCTTCGCGACCGGCGGCCAGAGCACGCAGATGATCATCGGCGCGGACGCGAGCGACGACGCCCGCATCCTGGCGGTCAGCTCGAACCTCTACGGTTCGTATCGCTTGAAGCGGGTCTACTACTCGGCCTTCAGCCCGATCCCCGACGCGAGCGGATCGCTGCCGCTGAAGGCGCCGCCGCTGGTACGCGAACACCGGCTGTACCAGGCCGACTGGCTGATGCGCTTCTACGGCTTCGCGTCGGACGAGCTCGTGCAGCGGAGCGACGGCATGCTGGACCTCGATGTCGATCCCAAGCTCGGCTGGGCGCTCGCGCATCGCGAGCGCTTTCCGGTGGACATCAATCGGGCGTCGCGCGAGGACCTGCTGCGGGTGCCCGGCCTAGGCGCGAAGACGGTCGATCGGCTGATCGCGTCGCGCCGTCACCGGCGCATCCACCGCGCCGACCTCGCGCGGCTGCGGGTCGCGATGACGAAGGTGCTGCCGTTCGTGACGCTGGCCGATCACGTGCCGAAGGCCGGCGAGCTGGACGCCGAGCAGCTCAAGCCGCGACTGGTGCGTGCGGTACGACAGGAGAGCGCGCAGCTTGCACTGTTCGCCTGACGATGAAGGGGTGAACATCGTGACGGCACGCGGCCCGACGCGCGATCCTGCGCGCACGGTCCTGTCATCGCGCGACGCTCGATCCGTCAGCGGTCCACGATGCATTCGGTAGTCCTCGCCCACCCGACCGACTTCATCGGGTGGCGCACGGCGGCGCGGAGGCTGGCGCGCGCAGCAGTGCCGCCCGAAGACGTGACGTGGTCGGTCGGATCGAACGACTCGCTGCTGACCGATCCCGACTCGACCGACGACGCGGCAGCTTCGCAGCCCGCATCGACCGCCTTCACCGTGCCGCGCTCCTTCCTCGAACGCAGCGCCGCCGCGGTGCTCCATCGCGATGCGGACCGCTTCGCGTTCCTGTATCGCGTGCTGTGGCGCCTGCGCGGCGAGCCGGGGCTGATGGAGATCGCCGTCGACCCCGACCTCGTCCGTCTCGACGCGATGGTCAAGGCGATCCGTCGCGACCTGCACAAGATGAAGGCCTACGTGCGCTTTCGCGAGGTGCTGGTGCCCGACCTGTCCGGCGTCAGGCCGAGACCATCGCAGATCGAGCGGGCCCTGCGCGACGGCGATCACTTCAACATGCTGTCGCCGTGGTTCGTCGCGTGGTTCGAGCCGTCGCACTACATCGTCGAGGCGGTCGCGCCGTTCTTCACGCGTCGTTTCACCGCGATGCGCTGGGCCATCCTGACGCCCGATCGCAGCGCGTCGTGGGACGGCAAGCTTCTGAGCTTCGGACCCGGCGCCCAACGCACCGACGCGCCCGACGGCGACGCGCTCGAAGATCTCTGGCGCACCTACTACGCGAACATCTTCAATCCCGCGCGCCTCAAGCTCGCCACGATGCAGGGGCAGATGCCGAAGAAGTACTGGAAGAACCTGCCGGAGGCCGAGCTGATCGCGCCGCTCGCAGCCGCTGCGCATCGTCGGATGCAGTCGATGATCGACGCCGATCACCAGCCGGCGCCGGCCCGGACCGAGCGCGTGATGCAGGCGGCCGGGCATCGCGTGGCCATCCTCGCGGCGGATCCACTGCTCGAAGGAGACGTGACGCCGACCGCCGCCATCCCCGATCTCGACGGCCTCGACCTGCCTGCGCTGGCCGAGGCCGCGCGCAGCTGCCGTGCCTGTCCGCTGTGGGAACCCGCGACCCAGACCGTGTTCGGCGAAGGCGCCGCCACCGCGCGCATCGTGGTGGTCGGCGAACAGCCGGGCGACCAGGAGGATCTGGCGGGCAGGCCCTTCGTCGGGCCGGCCGGTCGACTGTTCGACCAGGCCCTCACCGAGGCCGGCATCGATCGCGGCACGCTCTACGTGACCAACGCGGTGAAGCACTTCAAGTTCATCGTGCGCGGCAAGCGTCGCATGCACCAGTCGCCGAAGGTGACCGAGATCCGGGCCTGCCATCCGTGGCTCGAAGCCGAGATCGGTCGCCTGCGGCCGCAACTCGTGATCGCGATGGGCGCGTCCGCGGCGCACAGCGTCTTCGGGCGCGCGACGCCGGTCGAGAAGAGCCGCCGCCAGTTCTTCGAACACGTGGTCGGCGGTCATCCGACGCGCGTCGTCGTGACCGTGCATCCGTCGTATCTGCTGCGCCTGCCCGACGAGGACGCGAAGGCCGCGGCCTATGCGGCCTTCGTCGAGGACCTGCGCATTGCCCACGCGTCGATCTGAAGCACGCCGCGCGAACACGGTGCGTCGGTCGGCTTGCGACACAATGTCGCCATGTCGATTCGCACCGTCGCCGCTTCCCGCTACGTCACGCCTCTGCGGGAAGGCGGGTCGCTGCCGGCCGTGATCGAGGCCGACGACGACGGCCTGTACGTCCTGAAATTCCGCGGCGCCGGGCAGGGCACCAAGGCCCTGATTGCCGAACTCGTGTCCGGCGAACTGGCCCGCGCCGCGGGTCTCCCGATCCCGGAGATCGTGTTCGTCGAACTCGATGCCGAACTGGCGCGCAGCGAACCCGATCCCGAGATCCAGGACCTGATCCGGGCCAGCGTCGGGCGCAATCTGGCGCTCGACTATCTGCCGGGCTCGGTGACCTTCGACCCGCTGGCCGAAACGGTCGATGCCGATCTCGCATCGGCCATTGTCTGGTTCGACGCCTTCATCACCAACGTCGATCGCACGGCCCGCAACGCGAACCTGCTCGTCTGGCATCGCAAGCTGTGGCTGATCGACCATGGCGCGGCGCTGTACTTCCATCACAACTGGGCGCACGGCGCCGATCAGAGCCGGAAGCCCTTCGCGCTGATCAGGGACCACGTGCTGCTGCCGTTCGCGGGCGCGCTCGAAGTGGCCGACGCCCGCATGAGCGCCTCGATCACGCCGGCCGTGATCGCTTCCATCGTCGCCACCATTCCCGACGACTGGCTGGTCGACGATCCGCAGTTCGCCGGGCCGGATGCCGCGGACCTGCAGCGCCGTGCCTACCGAGACTATCTCGCCGGCCGCCTGCAGTCGCCGCGTTCCTTCGTCGAGGAGGCCGTCCGTGCCCGCGCCGCACTCGCCTGACGCGCACACCTACGACTACGCGGTCATCCGCGTGGTCCCGCGCGTCGAGCGCGGCGAGTGCGTCAACGTCGGCGTAATCGTCTGCTGCGCCACACAGGGCTATCTCGAGGCGCGCATCGAGCTCGACGAAGCGCGGCTGCGGGCGCTGGACCCGCATGCCGACGTCGCCGCGATCACGGCGAACCTCGCGACCATCCCGCGCATCTGCGCCGGCGGCGCCGAAGCCGGCTCCATCGGGCGCCTGTCGGTCCGCGAGCGCTTCGACTGGCTGGTCGCGCCGCGCAGCACCGTGATCCAGACCGCGGCCGTCCACATGGGGCGGTGCGACCGGCTCGACAACGCGCTCGAACATCTGCTCGAACGGATGGTGCGTCCCGCCACCTGAGCTTCGACGATTGCGCGGTGGCGGACATCGACGCGCTGCGTTAGACTCCGCTTTCCGCGTCAAGGAGCGTTGCGACAGACCGACCTTCGGTCTTGCCAGGCTTGACGCATCGCCGGATTCTTCCAGCGATGGCAACGGCGCTCACGACTTCATTCGAAAGAAAGGAGCTCGTGATGAGCGCCGTACTGAAAAACACCTCCCCTGTCACCACGTCGCACCCCCAGGGCGATTTCTCCGACTTCAAGGTCGCCGATCTGTCCCTCGTCGCCTGGGGCCGCAAGGAACTGCTGATCGCCGAGACCGAGATGCCCGGTCTGATGTCGATCCGCTCCGAGTACGCCAAGAGCCAGCCGCTGGCCGGCGCCCGGATCACCGGGTCGTTGCACATGACGATCCAGACCGGCGTGCTGATCGAGACGCTGCAGGCACTCGGTGCCGAAGTGCGCTGGGCTTCGTGCAACATCTACTCGACCCAGGACCATGCCGCCGCCGCCATCGCGCTGAACGGCTTCAAGGGCAAGGGCACACCCGTGTTCGCCGTCAAGGGCGAGTCGCTGGCCGATTACTGGGACTACACCCATCGCATCTTCGAGTGGACCGACGGCGGCTACTCGAACATGATCCTCGACGACGGCGGCGACGCCACGCTGCTGCTGCACCTCGGCGCGCGTGCCGAACAGGACGCATCGCTGATCGCCAATCCGGGCAGCGAGGAAGAGACCGAGCTGTACGCGTCGATCAAGGCCAAGCTGGCCATCGATCCGACCTGGTATTCGGTGCGTCTGGCGGCGATCAAGGGCGTGACCGAAGAAACCACGACCGGCGTGCATCGCCTGTACGAGATGCACAAGAAGGGCGAGCTCAAGTTCGCCGCGATCAACGTCAACGACTCGGTCACCAAATCCAAGTTCGACAACCTGTACGGCTGCCGTGAATCGCTGGTGGACGCCATCAAGCGCGCCACCGACGTGATGATCGCCGGCAAGATCGCGGTCGTGGCCGGCTACGGCGACGTGGGCAAGGGCAGTGCCCAGGCCCTGCGCGCGCTGTCGGCCCAGGTGTGGGTCACCGAGATCGACCCGATCTGCGCGCTGCAGGCCGCGATGGAAGGCTATCGCGTCGTGACGATGGACTATGCCGCCGACAAGGCCGACATTTTCGTCACCGCGACCGGTAACTATCACATCATCACGCACGACCACATGGCCAAGATGAAAGATCAGGCCATCGTCTGCAACATCGGCCACTTCGACAACGAGATCGATGTCGCGTCGCTCGAACAGTACGAGTGGGACGAGATCAAGCCGCAGGTCGATCACGTCAGGTTCCCCGATGGCAAGAAGATCATCATGCTGGCCAAGGGTCGTCTCGTGAATCTGGGCTGCGGCACGGGGCACCCGAGCTTCGTGATGAGCTCGTCGTTCGCCAACCAGACGATCGCGCAGATCGAGCTGTGGACGCGC
This sequence comes from Burkholderiales bacterium, assembly GCA_038245975.1. Taxonomy (GTDB): domain Bacteria; phylum Pseudomonadota; class Gammaproteobacteria; order Burkholderiales; family Burkholderiaceae_D; genus CAHJXF01. The sequence goes on along the minus strand of JBBRRW010000042.1, from coordinate 7,432 downwards.
AACGCCGACTACCCGGTCGGCGTGTACGTGCTGCCGAAGCACCTCGACGAAAAGGTCGCGCGCCTGCACCTGGGCAAGCTCGGCGCGATGCTGACCGAGCTCACGTCCGAGCAGGCCGGCTACATCGGTGTCGAGACCGACGGTCCGTACAAGAAGGACACGTACCGCTACTGATCGATCGTCGCTGTCCGGCGATCCGGGGTCGCGGGCCTGACGGTCCGCGACCCTTGTTGTTCCTGTCTACCCTGCGGAGGTTGCCATGCGCCTGATCCTGGTCTGGCTCATCAACGCGGTCGCGTTGCTGGCCGTGCCTTACGTGATCCCGTCGATCACAGTCGACAGCTTCACGACTTCGCTGATCGCGGCGCTGGTGCTCGGCCTCATCAACACCATCATCCGACCGATCCTCGTCATCCTCACGTTGCCCGCGACGTTGCTGACGCTCGGCCTCTTCATCTTCGTCATCAACGGACTGCTGTTCTGGTTCGTCGGCGACATCCTGCGCGGCTTCCACGTCGGGGGCTTCTGGGCCGGCGTGTTCGGATCGATCGTCTACAGCGTGATCTCGTGGTTGCTGTCGGCCATCCTCCTGCGCGACGACTAGGACCCCATGTCCGCACCGACCAGCATCAGTTTCGAGTTCTTCCCGCCGCGAACGCCGGAAGGCGTCGAGAAGCTGCGCGTCGTGCGTGGCGAGTTGTCGGCCTTCAGCCCCGAGTTCTATTCCGTCACGTTCGGCGCCGGCGGCTCCACTCGCGAAGGCACGCTGGCGGCAGTGACCGAGATGCATCTGGCCCAGGTCGCGGCCGCGCCGCACCTGTCGTGCATCGGCGCGTCCACGGACGAGATGCGCGCGGCGCTGCTGCACTATCGCGACCTCGGTGTCCGCCGCCTCGTCGCGCTGCGCGGCGACCTGCCGTCCGGTACCGGCGCGCTGGCGCGCGGCGACTTCCGTTACGCCCGCGACCTCGTCGAGTTCGTGCGCGTCGAGACCGGCGACTGGTTCACGATCGAGGTCGCCGCCTATCCCGAGTTCCATCCGCAGGCCAGGTCGCCGGCCGACGACCTCGCCCACTTCGCATCGAAGTTCGCGGCTGGCGCCAACTCGGCGATCACGCAGTACTTCTACAACGCGGACGCCTACTTCCGCTTCGTCGACGAAGCGCGCAAGCACGGCGTCGATGCGCCGATCGTGCCCGGCATCATGCCGATCACCAACTACACGCAACTCGCCCGCTTCTCGGACGGTTGCGGCGCGGAGATTCCGCGCTGGGTGCGACTCAAGCTCGCGTCGTTCGGCGACGACACGGCGGCGATCCGGGCCTTCGGGCTGGACGTCGTGACCGGCCTCTGCGAACGGCTGCTGGCCGGCGGTGCGCCGGGGCTGCACTTCTACACGCTGAACCAGGCGGGTCCGTCGACGGCGCTGTGCAGGCGGCTGGGCCTCTGAGGCCTTCGTTGGGGGACGGTTCGCGTCAGTGCGGCGGTCAGGATTTCGACTGGCCCGCCGATAGAAGGAAAGTGCGGCGCTGGCGCACGGACGAATTGCCCCGGTTTCATGGCGCATTCCGGCCGATGGAAAGAAACCGCGCGGCTTACGATGGGGTCGCGTTCCGGCGTCCGCACGCCGTTCGCCTTCGTCATTCTGCGGTCCCGAGCCGCATCGCTTTCAGGCCCCTTCCATGTTGCGCAACAACGTCCAGATACTCGCGAACCAGGTTCGCGTCGGCATGTTCGTCGCCGAACTCGACCGGTCATGGGAAGAAACGCCCTTCCTGCTGCAAGGTTTCCGCGTTGCCGACGACGGCGAGATCGAAGCGCTGAAGAAGCAGTGCGCCACGGTCACGATCGACCCCACCCATTCGTCGCCCGGCTCGTTCGAGCACCTGCCCGACCTGCACGTCGTCGCGAAGAAGTTCGAGGCGCTCGCGTGGATCAAGCGCCTGCGCGCCCGCTTCGGCACGTTCGATGAAGCCTCCACGCAGGTCGCCAGGGAGCGTCAGGAGGCCGGGCTGATCCCCAAGAACGTCATCCCGAACCTGTACGGCGAGATGAAGCCGATCGAGGCCGAGATCGAGCGGGCCGAAGAGGTCTATCAGAGTACCGACGCGACCCTCGACCTGATCACCCGGCAGGTCGCCGACGGCGAGAAGGTCAACCTCGACAAGCTCGGCGGCGCGGTCGAGAACATGGTCGAGAGCGCGATCGCGAATCCCGATGCGCTGCTGTGGGTCGCCCGCATCCGCGCGGAAGACGCGGCCACCTATGCGCACGGCGTGAAGGTGGCGATCTATCTGCTGCAACTCGGCCGGCATCTCGGCTTTCCGCCGGAACAGCTCGCGAACCTCGGTGCGCTCGGACTGCTGCTCGACCTCGGCAAGATCAAGGTCGACCGGGACCTGCTGCTCAAGCCGGGCAAGCTCACCCCCGTCGAATTCGTCCGCGTCAAGGCGCACGTCGAACTCGGGGTCAAGGCGCTCGACGATTCGGGCAATGTCGACCCCGACGTGCGCGAAGGGATCGCGCAGCATCACGAGCGCATGGACGGCAGCGGCTATCCGCGCGGGCTGGCCGGTCCGATGATCTCCATCTACGGGCGCATGGCCGCCGTAGCCGATTCGTTCGCGGCGCTGACATCGCTGCGTCCTTACGCGTCCCCTCTGCCGGCCTACGATGCGCTGAAGATCCTGTATGGCGATGTGGCTACCCACTATCACGCGCCGCTCGTCGAACAGTTCGTTCAGGCGATCGGCGTTTTCCCCGCCGGGTCGTTGGTCGAACTGAGTTCCGGCGAGGTGGCAACGGTGCTGGCCCACAACCGTATCCGTCGCCTCGAGCCCCGCGTGCTCGTGCTCACCGATCCGGACAAGAAGCCGATCCACGATCCGATGGCGCTCGACCTGCTATTGCAACCCAAGGCGGCGGACGGCAGCGATATCAAGATCGTTCGAGGCCTGCCGACGCGCGCCTACGGACTCGATCTGCGCGAGTTCTATTTCAAATGAGCTTCTGGTCCCGCGACCGTGCGGCCGCGGTGGCGCAATCGGCCCCCGCCGCACGGCGATCGGACGGCCCGCGACCGACGACGGGTGCACCCCATGGCATCCCCGCGTATCAATGCGACGTGGAGGCACTGCTCCCGTATCTCGACACGCTCCTGAAACAGCGGTCTTCCAAGCCCGGGACGGCATCCGCAGCGCAGGCTTCGGCAGGCAACGGCCTCGCGGTCTTCCTCATCGAACTGCGACGGAGCGACCGGACGCAGGCGCTCGCCAGGCTCGAGTCGGCGCGTGCCGCGATGGACACCGTCTGCGCCCGACTCGTCTACCTGTTGCGCCCCGGCGATCGCTTCGCACTGCACGGCATCGACGAGATCCTGCTCGTGCTCCCCGAGGTCGACAGCGCGGGACGTGCCCTGCTGGTCGCGAGCCGGCTCGTCCACAGCCTACAAGAGCCGATGCGCGACCTGCAGACGCCGAGTCGCGTGCGACCATCGATCGGCTGCGCGATTTTCCCGCTGCACGGTGACGACGCGGAACAACTGATCGCGGCCGCCGACCGGGCGTCGCGGGCGGCCCGGCGTTCGGAAGAGGGCTACCGGATCGCCGAGCGCGGCGAGCGCGCGTTCGAGGCCGCGCAACTGTCGACCGAACTCGAACGGGCGTTGAAGGGCAATCAGCTGCAGGTCTGGCTGCAGCCGCAGCTCGACCTCGTGACCGGGCGCTTCGATGGGGCAGAAGCGCTGATCCGTTGGCCGCGTGCAGACGGCCTGCCGCCGGTCGCGCCGATCGTCGTCGTCGAACTCGCCGAAGCGCAAGGACTAATGCCCGAGCTGACGCTGTTCGTGCTCAACACCGTGTTGCGGCAGTCCGCGCTGTTCACGCAACGCGGTCTCGACCTGCGGATCGCGGTCAACCTGTCGGCGTCGATGCTGACCGATGCGAACCTGCCACTGACCGTGCAGCACGCCCTTGCGTTGTGGGGCGTGGCCCCGGACCGGCTGACGCTCGAGGTGACCGAGAACACGCTGATGCACGATGTCGAGCGATCGCTGACGATCCTGCATGAGCTCAAGCAACTGGGCACCAACCTGTCGCTCGACGACTTCGGGACCGGCTACTCATCGTTCGCCTATCTGCGCCGCATGCCGCTCGATGAACTGAAGATCGATCAGCTGTTCGTCCGCAACCTGAGCGTGCTGGCGGACGGCAGCGTCAATCCGCAACGCGAAGGCGACCTGCGGATCGTGCGGTCGATCATCGACATCGCGCACAACTTCGATCTGCGCGCGGTGGCCGAAGGGGTCGAGGACGCGGCGACGCTAGACCTGCTGAAGGGGCTGGGGTGCGACCTGATCCAGGGTTACTTCACCGGTAGGCCGATGCCGATCCCGAAGCTCGAGGCGTGGTGGCGCGAACGCCACACGTAGCGGGCTGCGGCCGCTGCTAGCGCACGCGGTCCTCGGTGACGATGTAGTCCAGCGGCACGTCGTGCGGACCCGGCTCGAAATGCTCGCTGTGCATCGCCTCGTAAGCGATGCCGATGGTCTTGCAACGGCGGGCGGCGAGGGTGCGGTCGTAGTAGCCGCCGCCGTAGCCCAGCCGATGATGGACGTCGCCGGGACCGGTCGAAAAACCGAGACAGGGCACCAGCAGCAACTCCACGTAGACCGCGTTGCCCGACGTGGGTACCGGCACGCCGAGGAAGCCCGGGGCCATCGCGGACTGCGGCTTCCAGTGGACGAAGGTCAATGGGCGCTGCACGCGATCGACCAGCGGCAGACCGATGCGGTGACCACCCTTGGTCCATTCGTGGAACAGGGCGCGGATGTCCGGTTCGTTGCGGATCGGCCAGTACCCGCCGATCTTCCACGGCGGCCGGCCGTTGCGAAGCATCTCGCGAACGAGCGGCCGAAGGTGCTCGGTGATCCGCAGGTCCATCTGAGCGCGCACGGCGTCCGGGAGTTCGTCGCGAAGCTGCAGCAGTCGCCGGCGTTCGCTGTCCCTGGATCGAGCCGAAGCCAGGTCGGGCATCTCGCTGGAAAGCTGGGACGACCCGTCGATGTCCGGGCCCTGCGAGGTCGAAACGATCATGGCCCAATCCTAAGCTAAGTCGCACGTCGCGTCATGAATGCGAGGTGATTTGTGCGGCCGTCGCAGCACGATGGGCATGCGTTCGACCCCATCGTTCGATAAGCTGTGCGATCTACGACGACGCTGTCGTCCGCCCGCGCACTCACGCGTTAACCCTTGATGCCCTTCTCGCCTCGCTCCCCCCTTCGTCGTTTCGGCCCCGTTTCTTCGTCCGTCGCGCCGCAAGACCCCCTTCATCGATCACGTGCCGGGCTGTCCGGCACGGCCTCGCGTGCGATCGCGGTCGTCGTCTGCGCGGGATCGATCGCCTGCGGCGCGAACGCCGTCGCGGCGAAGCCGCCGCTGCGCTCGCCAGATGCGGCGCAGAGCGCAACGCGGATGGAGAGCGCGGACGAAGCCTTTCTCGCAGCGCGTGACGCCTTCCGCAGCGGGGACATCGCGCGCGCCGGCGTGTTCGCGCAGCGGGTCACCGCCATCGACCCGCGTTATCCCTTAGCCAGCTATCTCGACTACTGGACGCTGTCGCGCCAGATCCGCGACTACGGCGACGCGCTGACGGCGACCGCGCCCGACGACGCGATTCGTGGCTTCATCGGGCGCAATCCCGGCAGCGTCGTCGGCGACCTCGCGCGGCGCGACTGGCTGCTGGCCCTCGGCAAGCGCGGCGAATGGGCGACCTTCGAAGCGGAGATGCCCAAGTTCGCGCTGAACGACGACGCACAGGTGACCTGCTTCCAGCTCACTGCACGCGCGTTGCGGCAGATCCGCGGCGCATCGACGCGCTCCGAAGCTGCGGGCGACGAGGCCGAAGCGACCCCCGATAGCGCGTCCGTCACCGAACTGCTTCGCCTGTCGCGCAACGCGCTGTCCCAGCCAAAGGACTATGCCAGCGACACCGCGGCCTGCGCCACGCTGGGTCGCGTGCTGGCGGCCGAAAGGCGCTTGTCCCAGCAGGATGTCTGGACGTGGATCCGTCTCGCCTCCGACGCCAACAACGTTACGGCAGTACGGCGCTACGCGCTGCTGCTGGGCGACGCCGAGCGCGGCGGCGACGGCCCCCGGTTCTTCCGCCAGCTCGACGCGGTGCTCGACAAGCCCGCGCTGTGGCTCGCGAAGACCGGCGAAGGCGGCGAAAGCGGCGCGCTGCGCTGGAAGCGCGAACTGGCGGTGCTCGCGTTCGCACGCATCGGCCGGGCCGATCCGGCGATGGGCGCGGCCAGCCTGCAACGTCAGCCGGCCGACATCCTGATCACGTCCGAAGTCGCCTACCTGTACGCGCAGCTGGCCGCCGCCGCGGCCAAGAAGCAGATGCGCGAAGCCAACGAGTGGTCGAGGAAGTCCCTCGCCGCGGAAGGCCTTTCGGAAGACATCCTCGGATGGCAGGTCCGTGGCGCGTTGCGGGCCGGGGACTGGAAGCTGGTCGAGGCGCTGATCGAGAAGATGCCGCCCGAGATGCGGCGACCGCAGGCCTACGAAGGCACCTGGGCCTACTGGCTCGGCCGGGCCTACAAGGCCCAGAAGAAACCCGACGCCGCGCAGGCGCAGTTCAGACCGGTCGCCGATCAGTTCGGCTTCTACGGCCAGTTGTCGACCGAGGAACTCGGACAGAAGATCACGCTGCCGTCGCGCGCGCAGCCGGCGAGCGACGCCGAGGTGGCCGCGGTCCGGTCGCTTCCCGGGTTCCAGCGCGCGCTGTATTTCTATCGCCTCGACCTGCGCCGCGAGGGCAACCTCGAATGGAACTTCACGCTGCGCGGCATGAACGATCGCGAGCTGCTGGCGTCGGCCGAGTACGCGAACCGCAACCAGTTGCTGGACCGCGCGGTGAACACCGCGGACCGCACGCGCAACGAACACGACTTCGCGTTTCGCTTCCTGATGCCGTTCCAGGCGCAGATGCAGGAGAAGACGGCGGCCGTGGGCCTCGACATGGATTGGGTCTACGGGTTGATCCGCCAGGAATCGCGGTTCGTGCAAGTGGCCCGGTCGGCGGTGGGCGCGTCGGGGCTGATGCAGCTGATGCCGGCCACGGCGAAGTACGTCGCCAAGAAGATCGGCCTCGAAGGCTATCGGGCCGACGGCGTGGCCGACCTCGACACCAACCTCACGCTGGGCACCAGCTATCTGCGCATGGTGCTGAACGACCTCGACAATCTCCCGGTGCTGGCGACGGCGGCCTACAACGCCGGCCCGGGCCGACCGCGCGCGTGGCGCTCCACGCTGACGCGACCGGTCGAAGGGGCGATCTTCGCCGAGACCATCCCCTTCAACGAGACGCGCGACTACGTGAAGAAGGTCATGAGCAACGCGACCTACTACGCGGTGCTGATCACCGGCGC
>JBBRRW010000041.1:0-18209 GCA_038245975.1 Burkholderiales bacterium | reverse complement strand
GACGTCGAGAAGGCACCGAAGCCGATGCCCGCGTGCGCGACCCCGGTCACGGCCGGCATGATCGTGCGCACCGCATCGGCGAAGGCGATCCAGGCGCAGAAGGGCGTGATGGAGTTCCTGCTGATCAACCATCCGCTCGATTGCCCGATCTGCGATCAGGGCGGCGAGTGCCAGCTGCAGGACATCGCAGTCGGCTACGGCGGATCGAACTCGCGCTACCAGGAAGAGAAGCGCGTCGTGTTCGAGAAGAACGTCGGCCCGCTGATCTCGATGAAGGAGATGACCCGCTGCATCCATTGCACGCGCTGCGTCCGCTTCGGCCAGGAGATCGCCGGCGTGATGGAGTTCGGCATGCTGGGCCGCGGCGAACACGCCGAGATCACCACCTTCGTCGGCAAGACCGTCGACAGCGAGCTGTCGGGCAACATGATCGACGTCTGTCCGGTGGGCGCGCTCACGTCCAAGCCGTTTCGTTACGCCGCCCGCACGTGGGAACTGTCGCGGCGCAAGTCGGTGAGCCCGCATGACGGGCTGGGTGCGAACCTGATCGTCCAGGTCAAGAACAACGAAGTCCTGCGCGTCGTGCCGCTCGAGAACGAACGGATCAACGAGTGCTGGCTGTCCGACAAGGACCGTTTCTCGTACGAAGCGCTGAACAGTAGCGACCGACTGACGAAGCCGATGCTGAAGGACGGCACGGCCCCGGATGCCGCATGGCGCGAGGTCGACTGGCCCGAGGCGCTCGAGTTCGTCGCTTCGGGACTCAAGCGCATCGCCGACGACGGTGGAGCGTCGCAGATCGGCGCGCTGGCGACGCCGCATGCCACCCTCGAGGAACTGCATCTGCTGCAGAAGCTGATGCGCGGCATCGGCTCGGACAACATCGACACACGCCTGCGCCAGTCCGAGTTCGGCGGCATGCCGCCGGTCGCGCCCAGCCTGGGCATGACGATCGACGCGTTCGCCAATCTCGATCGCGTGCTGGTGATCGGCTCGTTCCTGCGCAAGGACCAGCCGCTGCTGGCGCAACGCATCCGTCAGTCGATCAGGAGCGGCGCATTGCTGTCGGTGCTGCACGCCACCGACGACGACCTGCTGATGCCGGTCGCCAACAAGATCATCGTGCCGCCGTCGCAATGGGTCGCGGCGCTCGAGGCGATGGAAGCGGCCACGCGGTCCGACGGCTCGGCGTCCGATGCCGCGAAGGGCATGGCGCAGAGCTTCGCGTCCGGGTCGGCGAAGGCCATCCTGCTCGGCAGTGCCGTGGTCCGGCATCCGCAGTTTTCCAAGATCTACACGGCGGCCCAGGCGCTCGCGAAGGCGACCGGCGCGCAACTCGGCTTTCTCACCGAGGCGGCCAACAGCGTCGGCGCGCACATCGTCAAGGCATTCCCGATGCAGAGCGGGCTGGACGCGGCGGCGATGCTGACCGATCCGCGGCGGGCCTATGTGCTGCTGAACGTCGAGCCCGATCTCGACATCGCCAACCCGGTCGTGGCGGCGCGGGCGCTGAAGGGCGCCGAACTGGTCGTGGCGATGACTTCGTTCCGCAGCGCCGCCGATCGCTATGCCAACGTGCTGCTGCCGATCTCGCCGTTCACCGAGACGTCCGGCACCTTCGTCAATACCGAAGGCCGCGCGCAGAGCTTCAACGGCAGCGTCAAGCCGCGTGGCGAGACCCGTCCGGCGTGGAAGGTCCTGCGCGTGCTCGGCAACCTGCTGGGCCTCCAGGGCTTCGACTACGAATCTTCGGAAGCCGTGCGGTCCGAGATCACCGGCGGCGAGACCGACCTGTCCGCGCGCTGCGGTCCGCACGAGATGACCGGTGCGGGTCGCAACACGGCGTACGCGCATGCGGCCGTCACCGGCGGCCTCGAACGCATCGCCGACGTGCCGATCTATTTCGCCGACGTGCTGGTCCGACGCTCGCTGCCGCTGCAGGCCACGCACGACGGCGCGCCGCCGAAGGCGCGCATGAACGCCAACGCGCTGGCGGCGTCGGGCCTGGTCTCGGGCGACGCGATCCGCGTCACGCTCGACGGCGGCGAGGCGCTGCTCGACTGCGTGCTCGACGAGACGGTCGCCGACGGCTGCGTGCGCATCGCCGCGGCCCACGCGTCGACGGCCGGCCTGCCGTCGCTGTTCGGCAACGTCGCGATCGCCAGGGTCGCCGGTGCCGGCACGTCGTCTGCCGCCGCTGCGGTGCCGGCATGATCGACTGGATCGCGATCAACGGCCAGTCCACGTTCGGCGTGGTCTGGCCGCTGGTGTGGAACCTCATCAAGATCGTCTGCGTGGTCGGTCCGCTGATCCTGTGCGTCGCCTACCTGACGCTGTGGGAACGCAAGGTGATCGGCTGGATGCACCTGCGGATCGGGCCCAACCGCGTCGGTCCCCTGGGGCTTTTGCAACCTTTTGCCGACGTCCTCAAGCTGCTGCTGAAGGAAATCATCGTCCCGTCCAACGCCAGCAAGGGCCTGTTCCTGATCGCGCCGATGATGGCGATCATGCCGGCCGTTGCCGCCTGGGTCGTGATTCCGTTCGGACCGAATGACGCGGTCGGCAACATCAACGCCGGCCTGCTGTTCATCATGGCCATCACGTCGGTCGAGGTGTACGGCATCATCATCGCCGGCTGGGCCTCCAACTCGAAGTACGCGTTCCTCGGCGCGATGCGCGCGTCGGCGCAGATGGTCTCGTACGAGATCGCGATGGGCTTCGCGCTGGTGGTCGTGCTGATGGTCTCGGGCAGCATGAACCTGACCGACATCGTCGCCGGTCAGCAACGCGGCAACTTCGCGTCCTTCGGTCTCAACTTCCTGTCGTGGAACTGGCTGCCGCTGCTGCCGATGCTGGTCGTGTATTTCGTGTCGGGCGTGGCCGAGACCAACCGCCATCCTTTCGACGTCGTCGAAGGCGAGTCCGAGATCGTCGCCGGCCACATGGTCGAGTACTCGGGCATGGGCTTCGCGATGTTCTTCCTCGCCGAGTACATGAACATGATCCTGATCTCGGCACTGGCCGCGATCATGTTCTTCGGCGGCTGGAGCGCACCCATTTCGTTCGGGCTGTTCGGCATGGATACACCGCAGTGGATCGCGAGTTCCATGACGTTCTGGAGCTGGCTGTGGCTGTTCGGCAAGACCGTCGTGCTGGTCACGTTCTTCATCTGGTTCCGCGCGACCTTCCCGCGCTACCGCTACGACCAGATCATGCGGCTGGGCTGGAAGATCTTCATCCCGCTCGCGCTGGCGTGGCTGATGATCGTCGGCCTGTGGATGCAGACGCCATGGAATATCTGGAAGTGAGCACGCAATCATGAACCCGACGACAGTGACGCGGATCGAGGCCGAGCGCGAGGCAGGGCACGGCAAGCGCTTTGGCAAAACTCGCGCGATCAAGGACTTCTTCGGCAGCCTGCTGCTGGGCGAACTGCTGAAGGGCATGGCGCTGACGGGCCGCTACATGTTCGCGCGCAAGATCACCATCCAGTTCCCCGAAGAGAAGACACCGAAGTCGCCGCGCTTCCGGGGGCTGCATGCGCTGCGCCGCTATCCCAACGGCGAAGAGCGCTGCATCGCCTGCAAGCTGTGCGAGGCGGTGTGTCCAGCGCTCGCCATCACGATCGAGTCGGAGCAGCGCGAGGACGGCACGCGCCGCACGACGCGCTACGACATCGACCTCGTCAAATGCATCTTCTGCGGCTTCTGCGAGGAGAGCTGTCCGGTCGACGCGATCGTCGAGACCGACATCCTCGAATACCACGGCGAGAAGCGTGGTGATCTGCACTTCACGAAGGAGATGCTGCTCGCGGTGGGCGACCGCTACGAGAAGGAAATCGCCGCGGCGCGCACCGCCGACGCGCCGTATCGCTGAAATTCGCGGCCCGGCAATCCCAGTCAGATCGAAGAACAACCCGCCGGAAAGTCCGCCTTTCCGGCACACGTCACGACCGCATGGACATCAAGGCAATCCTCTTCTACATCTTCGCGCTGGTCGCCGTGTATGCCGGCCTGCGCGTCGTCACCGCCAGGAACCCGGTGCACGCGGCCTTGCACCTCGTGCTCGCGTTCTTCACGTCCGCCGCCATCTGGATGCTGCTGAAGGCCGAGTTCCTCGCGATCGCGCTGGTGCTGGTCTACGTCGGCGCGGTGATGGTGCTGTTCATCTTCGTGGTGATGATGGTCGATATCAACTTCGACAAGCTGCGCGAAGGCTTCTGGACCAATCTGCCGCTCGCGGCCGGCGTCGGCATCGTGATCGTGCTCGAGATGGCGTTCGTGCTGCTGAAGACCTTCATCATTCCCGAGAGCGCGGCCAACACGCTGGTGATCCCGGCCGGCAGCAGCAACACGCGCGAGCTCGGTCGGCTGATCTTCACCGACTACGTCTACGCGTTCGAGGTGGCGGCAGTGATCCTGCTGGTCGCGATCGTCGCAGCGGTCGCATTGACGCTGCGCACGCGCAAGGACACCAAGGGCCAGGACCCGAACCGCCAGGTGCTGGTCAAGCGCGGCGATCGGTTGCGGATCGTGAAGATGGGATCGGAGTCGCGGGAATGATTGCGCTAGCTACGTTGTCATCCCGGCGAAGGCCGGGGCCCAATTTTTCAGCGACGGCACGGACAAACCAATTGGGTCCCGGCCTTCGCCGAGAGGATGACACGATCAGCGCGAGCTTCGCCCGCGTTGGAGCTCGCTCATGCTGAGCCTCGCCCACTACCTCGTCTTCGGCGCGATCCTGTTCTCGATCAGCGTCGTCGGCATCTTCCTCAATCGCCGCAACGTGATCGTGCTGCTGATGGCGATCGAGCTGATGCTGCTCGCGGTCAACACCAACTTCATCGCGTTCTCGAATTACCTCGGCGACTACGGCGGCCAGATCTTCGTGTTCTTCATCCTGACCGTGGCCGCGGCCGAGTCGGCGATCGGGCTCGCGATCCTGGTGCTGCTGTTCCGCAATCTCGACACGATCAACGTCGAGGATCTCGACAAGCTGCAGGGCTGATTCCGTGTTCAATCACCTTTCCATCCCCATGCTGGTCGCGATCCCGCTCGCGCCGCTGGTCGGCGCCATCGTCGCGGGCTTCTTCGGCAAGGCCATCGGCCGCGCCAACGCGCATCGCATCACCATCCTCGGTGTGGCGATTGCCTTCGTGCTGTCGCTGGTCGCGTTCTTCGGCGTCAGCCACGGCGGACGCATCGACGAGACGCTGTACACCTGGGCCCAGGTCGGCGACATCAAGTTCGAAGTGGGTTTCCTGATCGATACGCTGACGGCCACGATGATGCTGGTCGTGACGTTCGTGTCGCTGATGGTCCACATCTACACGATCGCCTACATGGCCGACGACCCCGGCTACCAGCGCTTCTTCGCGTACATCTCGCTGTTCACGTTCTCGATGCTGATGCTGGTCATGTCGAACAACATGCTCCAGCTGTTCTTCGGGTGGGAGGCGGTGGGCCTGATGTCGTACCTGCTGATCGGGTTCTGGTACACGCGACCGACGGCCATCTACGCGAACCTCAAGGCGTTCCTCGTCAACCGCGTCGGCGACTTCGGCTTCATCCTCGGCATCGGCCTGCTGCTCGCGTACACGGGAACGATGCACTACGCCGACGTATTCGCGAAGGGCGAGGAACTCGCGAAGCTGACGCTGCCCGGCACCGGCTGGATGCTGCTGACGACCGCCTGCATCTGCCTGTTCATCGGCGCGATGGGCAAGTCGGCGCAGTTCCCGCTGCACGTCTGGCTGCCCGACTCGATGGAAGGCCCGACGCCGATCTCCGCGCTGATCCACGCGGCCACGATGGTGACGGCAGGCATCTTCATGGTGGCGCGCTTCTCGCCGCTGTTCGAGCTGTCGGACACCGCGCTGAGCTTCGTCATCGTGATCGGCGCCATTACCGCGCTGTTCATGGGCTTCCTCGGGGTCATCCAGAACGACATCAAGCGCGTCGTCGCGTATTCGACGCTGTCGCAGCTCGGCTACATGACGGTGGCGCTCGGCGCGTCGGCCTACTCGGCCGCGATCTTCCACCTGATGACGCACGCGTTCTTCAAGGCGCTGCTGTTCCTGGCCGCCGGCTCGGTGATCATCGGCATGCATCACGACCAGGACATCCGCAACATGGGCGGCGTGAAGAAGTACATGCCGATCACGTGGATCACGTCGCTGATCGGCTCACTCGCACTGATCGGCACGCCGTTCTTCTCGGGCTTCTACTCGAAGGACTCGATCATCGAGGCCGTCGCCGAGTCGCACATCGCCGGTTCCGGCTTCGCGTACTTCGCGGTCGTCGTCAGCGTGTTCGTCACCGCGTTGTACTCGTTCCGCATGTTCTTCCTGGTTTTCCACGGCCAGGAACGCTTCGGCAAGGCCGATGCCCATCACGGCCATGCGCACGCCACGCCGGTACCGATGGCGCGCACCGCGCACATGGATCATCGTCCGACGACGCACGACGATCTGCATCACGACGCCGCGCAGGCGCTCGACACGCACGAGGCGAGCGCGAGCCACGACGAAGGGGCAGCGCACGACGACGGCCACGAAGAGCACCACGGCCTCGGGCCCGGCCAGAAGCCGCACGAGACGACGTGGGTCATCACGCTGCCGCTGGTCCTGCTGGCCATCCCTTCGCTGCTGATCGGCTACTTCACCATCGGGCCGATGCTGTACGGCGACTGGTTCAAGGGCGCGCTCTTCGTCGGCGAGAACCATCACGCGATGGAGAAGCTGGCCGAGGAGTTCCACGGCGCGCTGGGCATGACCCTGCACGGTTTCGTCAGCCTGCCGTTCTGGCTCGCGCTGGCGGGTGTCGTGGTCGCCTGGTACCTGTACCTGGTGAACCCGAAGCTGACCGACACGATCGAGGCGAAGACCGGGTGGCTCTACAGGCTGCTGGAAAACAAGTACTACCTCGACCGCCTGAACGAGATCGTCTTCGTCGGTGGCGCACGCCGTCTCGGCACGAGTCTCTGGAAGCGCGGCGACCAGTCGGTAATCGACGGCTTCTTCGTCAACGGCAGCGCGCGCTTCATCGGCTGGTTCGCGTCGGTGGTGCGCACCGCGCAGTCGGGCTACATCTATCACTACGCGTTCGCGATGATCATCGGCGTGCTGGCGCTGATGTCGTATTTCGTGCTGCGGCAGCCGGTGCACTGACAGTTGTGTGCGTACGCACTGATCATGTCATCCCGGCGCAGGCCGGGACCTCATTTCACTGCCCAAATCACTGCCGAAAATTTGGTCCCGGCCTGCGCCGGCGTGACACAAGCAGCAGCACAAGCGGGTTCCAACAATAACGATGCAATCAACCCTCTCCTCCTCGATGCCGTGGCTTAGTCTTTCGATCTGGATCCCGATCGTGTCGGGACTGGTGCTGCTCGCCATCGGCCGCGACGATCGCGCACCGCTGATCCGCTGGCTCGCGCTGCTGGCCGCGGTCGTCAGCTTCGTCGTGACGCTGCCGCTCTACACCGGTTTCGATACCGGCACCGCCGCGATGCAGTTCGTCGAGCGTGCACCGTGGATCGACCGCTTCGCGGTCAACTACGCGCTCGGGGTCGACGGCATCGCCGTGTGGTTCGTGCTGCTGACCGCACTGATCACCGTGATCGTCGTCGTGTCCGCGTGGGAAGTCGTCGAGAAGAACGTAGCCGGCTACATGGCGGCGTTCCTGGTGTTGTCGGGCCTGATGATCGGCGTGTTCAGCGCCACCGACGGCCTGCTGTTCTACGTCTTCTTCGAGGCGACGCTGATCCCGATGTACCTGATCATCGGCATCTGGGGCGGGCCCAACCGCGTCTATGCGTCGATCAAGTTCTTCCTCTACACCTTCCTCGGCTCGCTGCTGACACTCGTCGCGATCATCTACCTCTGGTACAAGGCCGGCGGCAGTTTCGACATCGCGACCTGGCAGGCCATGCCGCTGACCATCGAGGCGCAGACGCTGATCTTCTTCGCGTTCTTCATGGCGTTCGCGGTCAAGGTGCCGATGTGGCCGGTGCACACCTGGCTGCCCGACGCACACGTCGAGGCGCCCACCGGCGGCTCGGTCGTGCTGGCCGCGATCATGCTGAAGCTGGGCGCTTACGGTTTCGTGCGGTTCTCGCTGCCGATCGCGCCCGATGCGGCCCACCAGTTCGCGCCGTTCATCATCACGCTGTCGCTGATCGCCGTGATCTACATCGGCTTCGTCGCGATGGTGCAGACCGACATGAAGAAGCTGGTCGCGTACTCGTCGATCGCGCACATGGGCTTCGTCACGCTCGGCTTCTTCATCTTCAACGAGCTCGGTATGGAAGGCGCGATCGCGCAGATGATCTCGCACGGCTTCGTGTCGGGTGCGATGTTCCTCTCCATCGGCGTGCTGTACGACCGCATGCATTCGCGGCTGATCGCCGACTACGGCGGCGTGGTCAACACGATGCCGAAGTTCGCGGCCTTCTTCCTGTTCTTCTCGATGGCCAACTGCGGTCTGCCTGCGACCTCCGGTTTCGTCGGCGAGTTCATGGTTATCCTGGCCGCGGTGCAGTTCAACTTCTGGATCGGGCTGCTGGCCGCGATCGCGCTGATCCTGGGCGCTGCTTATTCGCTGTGGATGTACAAGCGCGTCGCGTTCGGCAAGGTAGCCAACAGCCACGTGGCGGCGTTGAAGGACATCGGCATGCGCGAGTTCGCGATGCTGGCCGTGCTCGCCGTGGCCTCGCTCTACATGGGCATCGTGCCGAAGCCCTTCACCGACGTGATGCACGCATCGGTCGCCACCCTGCTGCAGCACGTCGCGCAGTCGAAGCTCTGACCATGAATCCCGTCTCCGTGTACGCCATCAACCCCATCCCGTTCCCGACTGTCAACCTGATCCCGGCGTATCCGGAGATCTTCCTGCTGATCGCCGGGTCGGCGATCCTGCTGGTCGACATGTTCGTCGGCGACCGGCGTCGCCTGACAACCTACTGGCTGAGCATCGGCACGCTGGTCGTCTGCGCGGTCCTCAACGCGCTGTACCTGTTCAGCGGCACGACCGAGTACACCTTCGGCAACATGTTCGTCGGCGATCCGATGGCCAACCTGCTGAAGCTCGCGACGTCGATCGCGATGATCGTCACGCTGGTCTACTCGCACGACTACCTGGTCGACCGCGGCATCGTGTCGGGCGAGCGGGGCGGCGAGTTCTATCCGCTGGTGCTGTTCGCGATCCTCGGCCAGTTCGTGATGATCTCGGCCAACAGCTTCCTGTCGATCTACCTCGGCCTCGAGCTGATGTCGCTCGCGTTCTATGCGCTGGTCGCGCTGCGGCGCGACCACAGCGCATCGACCGAGGCCGCGATGAAGTACTTCATCCTCGGTGCGCTGTCGTCCGGCTTCCTGCTCTACGGCATGTCGATGCTGTACGGTGCGACCGGCACGCTCGATCTCACCATGCTCGCCAGGCAGCTCGACGCGGGCGTCGCCAATCGGACGATCCTGGTGTTCGGTCTCGTCTTCATCGTGGCCGGCCTGGCCTTCAAGCTCGGCGCAGTGCCGTTCCACATGTGGATCCCCGACGTGTATCAGGGAGCGCCGTCGGCGATCACGCTGGTGGTCGGCGGCGCGCCGAAGCTGGCCGCCTTCGCAATCGTCCTGCGCCTGCTGGTCGAAGGGATGATCTCGCTCGCTTTCGACTGGCAGCAGATGCTCATGATCCTGGCCGTGCTGTCGCTCGCGCTCGGCAACCTCGCGGCGATCGCGCAGACCAGCGTCAAGCGGATGCTCGGCTACTCGACCATCTCGCACATGGGCTTCCTGCTGCTCGGCATGCTGTCGGGGATCATCAACGGCAACGCCTATTCGGCCGCTAGCGCGTACAGCTCGGCGCTGTTCTACGCGGTGGTGTACACGCTGACCACGTGCGCCGCGTTCGGCGTGCTGCTGGCGATGTCGCGCGACGGCTACGAGGCCGACCACATCGACGACTTCAAGGGACTGGGCAAGCGCAATCCGTGGGCTGCGCTGGTCATGCTGGTGACGATGTTGTCGTTCGCCGGGGTCCCGCCGACGGTCGGGTTCTACGCGAAGTTTTCGGTGCTGTCGGCCGCGTTCGCGACGGGCGCGGTCTGGCTGGTCGTCTTCGCGGTGATGATGTCGCTGGTCGGTGCCTATTACTACCTGAGGATCGTCAAGCTGATGTACTTCGACGAACCCGTCGCGTCGGTGGCCATCGCCGGCGCGCGCAGCGGCCGGCTCGACGCACGCATCGTTCTGGTTGCCAACGGTGCGGCCATCGTGCTGCTCGGCCTGTTGCCCGACGGGCTGATGCAGGCCTGCGTGACGGCGATGTCGCGCACGCTGGCGAGCTGACCGGCTCGCGCGTTGACGTGAGCGACCATCCGCACCTCGAAGAGGTGATGCTGACGTCCGAACGCGTGTTCGACGGCGTCTTCCTGCACGTCAACCGCGACACGGTCCGTCTGCCCGACGGCAGCGAGACCTGCCGCGAGTACATCCTCCATCCGGGCGCCGTGATGATCATCCCGATCCTCGACGACGGTCAGGTGGTCATGGAACGGCAGTGGCGCTATCCGCTGGCCCGCAGCTTCATCGAGTTCCCGGCGGGAAAGATCGATGCCGGGGAACCGCCGCTCGAGACCTGCCGTCGCGAGCTGCGCGAGGAGACCGGCTACAGCGCCGAACGATTCACGTTCGTCGCGCGGATCAACAACGCGATCTCGTATTCGAACGAACACATCGACCTCTATCTCGCCGAAGGACTCACGGCGGGCGAACGCAAGCTCGACGACGGCGAATTCCTGGATGTCCTGAAGGTGCCGCCATCGCAGATCCTCGAGTGGGTCCGCGACGGCACGATCACCGACGTCAAGACCATCATCGGCAGCTTCTGGCTCGACCGGCTGCTGGCTGGGAGCTGGGTTCCGATCGGGCGCTAGCTAGCGCGCGCTGCGCCGCCCGAGCGCGAATCTGGTTCGCCATCGCGGCGCCTGCGTCGAGGCAGTGATCGACTGATCCATCGCAGGCCGTGCCCGCGCAGAGCGGACTCGACGTGCTCGTTTCACCGGGTGAACGCGACCAGCAGCGCGTGCGTCGGCAGATAGGCGAGCAGCGGGAACGCCAGCATCGTCAGCAGCAGGTGCCGCCACGGGGGGCGACGACTCTGGCGCCGGCCGCCGAACCCGAAAGCCCAGTTGATGTTCTCGTCGGGATCGGTGAAGAAGAAGCAGATCAGCAGCACGACCCAGCACAGCAGCGTCATCGCGACCAGCGCATCCGGCGCATAGCCGAGGCGCAGCACCATCCACAGCAGCAGCGCGGGCAGCCACACATGGAACAGCGACAGGCTGCGCAGCCAGAGCGGCCTGGTCCGGTCGAACATGTAGTCGGCCAGGCCGATGAAGCGACGGCCGGTCAGCAACTGCGCGAAGTAGCTGACGTTCCACAGGCCATCGGCCAGCAGGACGGCGAGGACCATCATGCTGGCGATCATCGGACTCTCCAGCCACAGCGCCGGCACCGCGCCGATCAGCGCGATGTCGGAGAACCACAGGAAGTTGGCCCATCCCCATTGCTTCGCGTAGACGATCACCAGCACGACGACGAAGGCGGTGACGACCAGCTTCAGCCACAGCGGCAGCATCAGGACCGGACCGTGCCGGCCGGGCGCATGGCCGAGCGGGACGACGAGCGACACCGCACGCGACAAGGCCTCAAAGCGAATCGATCAGACGCTTCAGTTGCGCGAGCAGCCGCGTGCCGGACGACGTGACGAGGGACGCGCCGGCTTCTTCGGCCGCCGTGCCGTGCCGCCGGACCATGGCCGCGCTGCAGTAGATCAGCACCGGGATCTCGGGTCGTCGTGTATGGATGGCGCGCGTCAGTACGACGCCCGCGTCGTCGATGTTGCCGGCACCCTCGTCGCGCGCCATGTCGCTGATCACCACGTCGACCGTCCCGGCGTCGAGACGGCTCAGCGCCTCGGCGGTGGTCCTGACCTGCTCGACGCGCATCCCGGCCTGCCGCAGCTGGTCGACGAGCAGGGCGTTGTTGTCCGGGTGGTCGTCGACCCAGAGGATCTGGCGGGCGCTCGGCGTCCGCGTGGGCAGCACGCCCTCGGTCTTGAGCTGCTCGGGCGGCAGGCTGGCGATCGTGCGCTGCAGGTCTTCGATGGTCGACTGCTGCAGCAGCGCGAGCTTGCCCGGGTCGATCCGGCGACCGCTTTCGAGACGCAGCGGTGGCAACCCGTTGCGGATGATCACGTCCACCGACTTGAACAGCACGGCGATGTAGACGCGGGTCAGCAGGTAGCCGGAGAGGAAGCCCAGCACCGAGAAATACAGCATGAGGCCGCCCACCACCGGCACCGCCAGTTCGGTCGCGATACCGAGGCTCGGGGCCACGAATGCGGCCAGGCCCTCGGCGTAGACCGGCAGCGACTTCGCCTCGACGAGGCCGACACCGACGATGATCTTGGTGAGCCAGTCCGACACTTCGACGAGATTCGAATTGACCTCGCTGCCGACCGCGGTGCTACCGGTGGCCGGCTGCGGCGGGTCGTCCGGTGCGCTTGCCGGCGATGTCGCGCCGGCGCCGTCCGTCCTGGCAGGTGCCGCGGCGGGCACCGTGGTCGGCACGCGGGGGATCGCGAAGATGAAGCCGAGCAGGATGCCGGTCGCGCCGAATGCGATCGACCACAGCAACGCAGGCGCGACGCGCATCGCGCTGTACGAGGCGGTGAGGCCGACGACGACCGAGCAGCCGATGATGAACGCGACGAAGAGCGTCAGCGGCAGCGTGTTGCGACCGACGAATTGGGCGGCGGGACTCTTGGCGTCGACTTCGAGTTCGTCGTTGTTCGCGGGTTTTTCTTCGCTCATGGTGGGGCCCCTTGGTCGTGGTCGAGGATGGGGCGCGAGTTCGCATGCCGCGCTGCCGGCGTTCGCTGGTCGTGCTGTAGTCGCTCGTTGCCGACGGGCATCGAGCCCGTCAGCAACGAGCCCCCCTTCGCGAGCGCCGATCCCGCTGCCCGGGAACCCTCGGCGGGCGCTGCGGGGGTCTACATCCCCCCGTAGTTGGGCCCACCCCCTCCTTCGGGGGTGACCCAGACGATATTCTGCGTCGGATCCTTGATGTCGCAGGTCTTGCAGTGCACGCAGTTCTGCGCGTTGATCTGCAGGCGCTCGCCGCCGCCTTCGGCCGCCACGTATTCGTAGACGGCAGCGGGACAATAGCGACTCTCCGGACCTGCGTACTTCGCGAGGTTGATGTTCACCGGCACCGACGCGTCGCGCAGCGTCAGGTGCGACGGCTGGTTCTCGGCGTGGTTGGTATTGGAGATGAACACCGACGACAGCCGGTCGAAGGTCAGCTTGCCGTCGGGCTTCGGGTAGACGATCGGCGTGAACTCGGCGGCGGGCCGCAGGCACTCGTGATCGGCGTGCTTGTGATGCAGGGTCCACGGCACGTTGCCGCCGAGCACCTTCTGCTCGAAGCCGACCATCGCGGTGCCGACGTACAGGCCCTTCGACATCCACTGCTTGAAATTCCGCGTCTTGTGCAGCTCCTCGTGCAGCCACGACGCCCTGTACGCCGACGGATAGGCGCTGAGCTCGTCCTGCTGGCGACCCGAGGTCACCGCGGCGTACGCGGCTTCGGCGGCGAGCATGCCGCTCTTGATCGCGGTGTGGCTGCCCTTGATGCGCGCCGCGTTCAGGAAGCCCGCGTCGCAGCCGATCAGGGCGCCGCCGGGGAACACCAGCTTCGGCAGCGAGACCGGTCCGCCGGAAGTGATGGCGCGCGCGCCGTACGAGATGCGTCTGCCGCCGTCGAGGAACGCGCGGATCGCGGGGTGCGTCTTGTAGCGCTGGAACTCCTCGAACGGCGACAGGTAGGGATTGGAGTAGGCCAGGCCCACGACGAAGCCGACCATTACCTGGTGGTTGTCGAGGTGGTAGAGGAAGGAGCCGCCGTAGGTCTTCGTGTTCAAAGGCCAACCGGCCGTGTGTATGACGAGGCCGGGCTGGTGCTTCGCCGGTTCGATCTCCCACAACTCCTTGATGCCGATCGCATAGCTCTGCGGATCGCTGTCCTTCGCCAGATCGAACTTCTCGATCAGCAACTTGCCGAGGCTGCCGCGCGAGCCTTCGGCGAACAGCACGTACTTGGCGTGCAGCTCCATGCCGAGCTGGAACTCGGCGGTAGGCTCGCCGTCCTTGCCGATGCCCATGTCGCCGGTCACGACCCCGCGCACGGCACCCGTGTCGCCGTAGAGCACCTGCGCCGCCGGGAAGCCGGGGAAGATCTCGACACCGAGCGCCTCGGCCTGCCCGCCCAGCCAGCGCACGACGTTGGCGAGGCTGATCACGTAGTTGCCGTGGTTGTGGAAGATCGCCGGCAGCGCCCAGTTCGGCGTGCGCGTGGCCTTGGTCTCCGACAGGAACAGGAAGCGGTCCTCGGTGACCGGCACGTTCAGCGGCGCGCCCTTCTCCTTCCAGTCGGGGATCAACTCGGTGATCGCGCGCGGGTCCATCACGGCACCCGACAGGATGTGCGCCCCGACCTCCGAACCCTTCTCGAGCACGCAGACGTTGATCTCCTGCCCTTTCTCGGCCGCGAGCTGCTTGAGACGGATGGCGGCCGACAGCCCCGCGGGTCCGGCGCCGACGACGACGACGTCGTACTCCATCGCTTCGCGCGGTCCGTACTGTTCGACGAGCCGTTGTTCCCGACTTGGATCCATGGGTCTTCCTGATAGACTCGGTTGCGCTGCTGGCTTCGCATTGCAGGTGCGATGCGCCTTGCGAAGAAGACGTGATTCTCGGCGAGAATCCGCGGGGCCGCAAATCAACCACGCATCGACGGCAAGGTCGTGCACACCTTGCTTCCGGCGGCCCGACCGCCACGCTGAAGGACACAGACGCAATGGGTATCGAAGTCAATCTCGAAGGCAAGATCGCGTTCGTGACCGGCGCATCGAGCGGCCTCGGTAACCGCTTCGCGCGGGTGCTGTCGAAAGCCGGCGCCACGGTGGTCCTCGCCGCGCGTCGCATGGAGCGCCTGAAGGAGCTGCGCGCGGAGATCGAAGCCGAAGGCGGCGAAGCGCATGTCGTGTCGCTCGACGTCACCGACCACGACAGCATCCAGGCCGCGATCGCCCAGGCCGAGACCGAGGCCGGCCCGATCGACATCCTCGTCAACAACTCCGGCGTCGCGAACACCCAGCGACTGATCGACGTCACTCCCGAGGACTACGAGTTCGTGATGCGCACGAACACCGAAGGCGCGTTCTTCGTCGCGCAGGAAGTCGCCAAGCGGATGATCGCGCGGGCGAAGGCCAACGAGAAGAACGGCGAGCCGGAACAGTCGGCCCGCATCATCAACATCGCGTCGGTGGGCGGCCTGCGCGTGCTGCCGCAGATCGGCGTCTATTGCATGAGCAAGGCCGCGGTGATCCACATGACGCGCTCGATGGCCGTCGAGTGGGGCCGCTTCGGCATCAACGTCAACGCGATCTGCCCGGGTTACATCCGCACCGAGATCAACGAGGCGCAGTTCGACAGCGACGCGGGCCAGAAGCTCGTGGGCCTGCTGCCGCGGCGGCGCGTCGGCGATCCGTCGGACCTCGATGGCCTGCTGCTGATCCTTTCGGCCGACGAGTCGCGCTTCATCAACGGCTCGATCATCACCGCCGACGACGGACAATCGGCCTCCTGATCCCGCGACTTTCGCCGGCCATGCGCGTTTACAAGAAGCTCATTCCGCTGCGTTGGGGTGATCTCGACGCGATGAACCATCTGAACAACACGCTCTACTTCCGCCTGATGGAAGAAGCGCGCATCTGCTGGTTCAACGAGAACGACATCATGGCGCGCGGCGACAGCGAGGGCCCGATCCTCGCCCACGCGTCGTGCGACTTCATCAAGCCGATGACCTATCCGTGCAACGCGCTCGTGACGCAGACCGTGACCCGCATCGGCCGGTCCAGCATGGATCTCGACATGACGATCGAAGGCGAGGGCGCCGAACCCGCGCTGTATGCGAAGGGAAAGAACGTGCTGGTGTGGATGGACTACCGGAGCGGCAAGTCGGCGCCGTGGCCGGAGCGACTGCTCGGTGCTCTGGCGCAACCCGACGCGCAAGGCGCGTGAAGGCACGCGCCTTGCGCGTCGCCCGATGACAACGAGGAGGACTGCATGAACAAGGTGTACCCATCGGCCAAAGCGGCTCTGGCCGACATCGCGAAGGACGGCCAGACGTATGCGGTCGGCGGCTTCGGACTCTGCGGCATTCCCGAGGCGCTGATCGCAGCGCTGCGCGATTGCGGCGTGAAGAACCTGACGGCGATCTCCAACAACGCGGGCGTCGACGGCTTCGGCCTCGGGCAACTGCTGGCCACCCGGCAGATCACGAAGATGATCGCGTCGTACGTGGGCGAGAACAAGGAGTTCGAACGCCAGTACCTGGCCGGCGAGCTCGAGCTCGAATTCACGCCGCAGGGCACGCTCGCCGAGAAGCTGCGCGCGGGTGGCGCGGGCATTCCGGCCTTCTTCACCAAGACCGGCTACGGCACGCTGGTCGCCGTTGGCAAGGAGACGCGCGAGTTCGATGGCGAGCACTACGTGATGGAGAAGGCGCTCGTCGCCGATATCTCGCTCGTCAAGGCCTGGAAGGCCGACAAGTCGGGCAACCTGATCTATCGACGCACGGCGCGCAACTTCAACCCGAACGTGGCGGCCGCTGGGAAGATCACGATCGTCGAGGTCGAGGAGCTCGTCGAGACCGGCGCGCTCGATCCGGACGACATCCATACGCCGGGCATCTTCGTCCATCGTATCGTGGTCAACGCCACGCCCGAGAAGCGGATCGAGCAGAGGACGGTGACGGCGCGGTAGTTCCTTCCCCACGGGAGAGGGACGCATTGAACGAACAAGGAGAACGTATGCCCTGGGACAGAAATCAGATGGCCGCCCGTGCGGCCCGGGAACTGCAGGACGGCTTCTACGTGAACCTCGGCATCGGCCTGCCGACGCTGGTGGCCAACCACGTACCGGCGGGGATCGAAGTGTGGCTGCAGTCCGAGAACGGACTGCTGGGCATCGGGCCCTTCCCGACCGAGGACCAGGTCGATCCCGACCTGATCAACGCCGGCAAGCAGACGGTGACAACGATCCCCGGGTCGTCGATCTTCTCGTCTGCCGATTCGTTCGGGATGATCCGCGGCGGCAAGATCAACCTGGCCATCCTCGGCGCGATGCAGGTGAGCGCGAAGGGCGACCTCGCGAACTGGATGATTCCCGGCAAGATGGTCAAGGGGATGGGCGGCGCGATGGACCTGGTGGCCGGCGTGAAGCGCGTCATCGTGCTGATGGAACACACGGCGCGACGAAAGGACGGCGGCGAGGATCTGAAGATCCTGCCCGAATGCACGCTGCCGCTGACCGGTGTCGGCGTGGTCAATCTCATCATCACCGACCTCGGCGTGTTCGAGGTGGGCGCTGCCGGCCTGACGATGCTCGAGATCGCCGACGGCGTCAGCGAGCAGGACGTGGCGGCCAAGACCGGCGCCGCGGTCGACTTTTCGCGGCTGCACTGATCACGTCGCCGCGCGAGCGATAAAAAAAGGGCCGCCTCCGGAACGAGTCGGCCCTTTTTATTGCGCCCTGCTCATCACGAAGACGAGAGCGGGACCCGATTGGAACGAATTACTTGATCGCGAACTTGGTGCGATCCTTGCCCTCGATCCACTTGGGCGCACGGCCGCGGCCGGTCCATGTTTCACCGGTCTGGGGATTCTGGAACTTGGGCGCCGCCGGTGTGCCGGTCTTGCGCTTGCGCTTCGACGAGATACCGAGATCGGAAGCCTGAATCCCGTAATCGGTCATCATCGTCCGGATCTGGGCCACGACCGTTGCAATTTCCTTGTCACGTGCTTGCTCAGCCTGCTTCTGAAGCTTTTCAATCTGGGACTGCAAATCTTTATACGAAGCCATATTTCACCTCTCGTTATCCGTTGGTGCGGCCTCATTATACGCGCCGAATCGAAATGATTGCATTGCATCGATATGGACGATTTTATCGGTCTGCAAAGAGACCGTAACAACCTGTTATACGGTCGCGAGGCGCTCGAGTGCCGTCGTCAGCGTGGATTCCTTTTTCGCGAAACAGAAACGGATCAGGCCGGCATCGATCGGCAGGTCGTAAAAGGCGGAAAGTG
>JBBRRW010000040.1:0-18258 GCA_038245975.1 Burkholderiales bacterium | reverse complement strand
GCGTCAGCAGTGCCCGTGACCCGGGAAACGGCTGGCCCTGGAAGTCGCTGCGGATACCGTAGCAGATGACCGGCACGCGCTCGACGTGCGCGAAGCGATGCAGGTCGCCTACCTGGATCTCGGTGAGGAACTGGGCCTCGTCGATCAGCACGCACGACGGCAACGGGCGCGACAGCAGCAGCGTGGAGAAGTCGGTGCTGGTATCGAACAACTCGGCAGGTCGTTCGACACCGAGCCGCGATGCGATCCTGCCGGTCCCGTTGCGCGTATCGATCGCCGACGTGAACAGCGCGACCGTCTGGCCGCGTTCCTCGTAGTTGTGTGCGACCTGCAGTAGGGCCGTCGACTTGCCGGCATTCATCGCCGCATAACGAAAATAGAGTTTGGCCATCGACCGCGTCCTTGATCAGAAGGGGCGAAGTCTAGCGTCGGATCGCCGGCCCGCCGGTCGCCGATGGGCGACGCGACCATTAGAATGCGGGACCTTCGTGGGACTACACATGCCATCGACTCGCCTCGCCAACGACAGCTTTCTCCGCGCCCTCCTCCGCCAGCCGACCCCGCACACGCCGGTCTGGCTGATGCGCCAGGCGGGCCGCTACCTTCCGGAATACAAGGCCACGCGCGCGAAGGCCGGTTCGTTCCTGGCGCTCGCCAAGACGCCTGACTACGCGACCGAAGTCGCTCTGCAACCGCTCGATCGCTACGATCTCGACGCGGCCATCCTGTTCTCGGACATCCTCACGGTGCCCGATGCGATGGGGCTCGGTCTGCGCTTCGTCGAAGGCGAAGGCCCGCAGTTCGAGCGGCCGATCCGCGACGAGGCCGACGTGGCGAAGCTGCGCGTGCCGTCGCGAGAGAGCCTGCAGTACGTGTACGACGCCACGGCCCAGATCCGGCGCTCGCTGGTGCGCGCCGACGGCTTGCAGCGGGTTCCGCTGATCGGTTTCTCCGGCAGCCCCTGGACACTGGCCTGCTACATGATCGAAGGCGGTTCGTCGCGCGACTTCCAGACCATCAAGACGATGCTCTACCGCCGGCCCGACCTACTGGCCCGAATCCTCGACGTGACCGCGGACGCGGTGATCGACTACCTCACCGCGCAGATCGAGGCGGGCGCGCAGGCGGTGATGTTGTTCGACACCTGGGGCGGAACGCTCGCGTACGACGCTTATCGCCAATGGTCGCTGGCCTCCATGCAGCGGATCGTCGCCGGCCTGCCGCGCGAGCACGAGGGGCAGCGGGTGCCGAGCATCCTCTTCACCAAGGGTGGCGGCGCCTGGATCGCCGACATTGCGGCGACCGGCGTGGACGCGATCGGACTCGACTGGACGACGGACCCTGCCGTCGCGCGCCGCGTCGTGGGGCAGCGCTGCGCGTTGCAGGGCAATCTGGACCCCTCCGTCCTCTTCGGAGACGACCGGACCATCCGGGCCGAGGTCGCCAAGGTGCTCGAAGCCTTCGACAGCCCGAGGACGCCGGGCCACGTCTTCAACCTCGGCCACGGCATCTCGCAGTTCACGCCGCCGGCGGCGGTGACGACGCTGGTCGACGCGGTCCATGAAATGACTTGTGCACCTGTGACGGTGGGCATCGCTTGACCGTTTGGTGCATCGAGCCCCGACCGGAATCGAGCGCGAGCGTTGCAAATGTGCCGCGAATGCCCTTGACTTATGCACAAAATCGAGGCGCGACACCATGGGCCCGCATTCACGTTTCATCGCGGGCAGCGCAGACCTAACTCGTTGTTTGAAAACGAGATTGCGACTGCTCAATGTTTCGGCATTTTGACAAAAAGCCTTTGGGCTCCGACAGTTAGCAGCACTGCTGGCAGTTTCTTCACAAAGTTGTCCACAGCACCTGTGCAAACAAAAAAAGCGTCGTAGTCACAATCACTTACTGCAACTATCTGCGGCTGTTCGTCGATTCCGCGGTCTTCCCAACAGCCTGATGGCCTCGTTCGTTCGCGTCGCAATCGACCAGCCCGCAGCCGTCGCGGCAGCGATCGGCAGCGGCGACGGCCTGTACGACTATCGATGGAACGGTGGAGATATCGAGGCGGGCCGCTTCGTCATCGTGCCGTTCGGCGCACGCAGCGTCGTCGGTCTGGTCGTCGAAACCGGCAATGCCGCGACCGTCGATCCGGAGAAGATCCGCGACGTGACGGCGTTCGTCGACGGACTTTCTCCGCTCTCCGCCGACTGGCTCGCACTGGCCCGGTTCGCGGCGACCTACTACCACCGTCCGCTCGGCGAAGTGATCCTGCCGTCGCTGCCGGTCCCGCTGCGCGACGCGGCTCGCTATGCGATGTCGGAGCCGACGGCCGAAGGAAGTCCGCGCATTGCGACGCTTCCCGCGATCGCCCGCGCGATCAAGCGCGCGATGCGCGATGCGCCCGCTGTCGAGGCAGCCCCGGTGCCAGGGCCGCCTCTCGCGCTGAACGTGATGCAGGCCGCGGCCCTCGCCGAGATCCTGCAGGCACGCAGGGCGCCGGAATCGCCCAGGCCGATCCTGCTGTACGGCATCACCGGCAGCGGCAAGACGGAGGTCTATCTGCGCGCCATCGCGGAAGTCGTCGCTGCCGGTCTCCAGGCGCTGGTGCTCGTGCCGGAGATCAACCTCACGCCGCAACTGGCCGAAACGTTTCGCCGCGGCCTGCCCGACGCGCGCATCGGCAGCCTGCACAGCGGCTATGCGGCGGGTGAGCGTTTGCGCCAGTGGGTGCTCGCTCACGAGGGACAGGTCGACGTCCTGCTGGGAACGCGCCTGGCCGTGCTCGCGTCGCTGCCGCGTCTCGGGCTGATCGTCGTCGACGAGGAACACGACGCGTCGTACAAGCAGCAGGAAGGCCTTCGCTACTCGGCGCGCGACCTCGCAGTCGTGCGGGCACGCCAGGGCTGCGATGGCCGACCGATCCCCGTCGTGCTCGCCTCGGCGACGCCGTCGATGGAGAGCTGGGCGCGGGCCGAGAGCCAGCGTTATCGCAAGCTGGTGCTGACGACCCGGGCCGTGCCGGAGGCGCGCCTGCCGACCATCCGGCTCGTGCCGACCCTGCGTGCCGAAGCCGAGCACGGCCTGACCGCGACATTGCGCGATGCCATCGCCGACCGCATCGCCCGCCGGGAGCCGGTGCTGGTCTTCCACAACCGCCGCGGCTATGCGCCGGTGCTGGCCTGCGGCGCCTGCGGGTGGTTGAGCGCGTGTCCGCGTTGCAGCGTCAACGCCGTCTTCCACAAGGCCGACCGTCATCTGCATTGCCATCATTGCGGCTGGCAGCAGCGCGTGCCGCGCGCGTGTCCGCAATGCGGTAACACCGATCTCGCCGCCGTCGGCCGCGGGACGCAACGTGTCGAGGAAAGTCTGCGCAGCCTGTTTCCCGATGCACGCGTGGCGCGCATCGACCGCGACAGCACGCGCCGCAAGGGTTCGGCCGCCACCCTCCTTGACGCCGTGCATCTCGGCGACCTCGACATCCTGGTCGGCACGCAGATGCTCGCGAAAGGCCACGACTTCCGCAACGTCACGCTGGTCTGCGTGCTCGACGCCGACAGCGCGCTTTACTCTCACGACTTCCGCGCCGGAGAAAGGCTGTTCTCCAACCTGATGCAGGTGGCGGGGCGCGCCGGTCGCGGCGGCGCCCGGGCCCTCGGCGCCGAAGTGCTGATCCAGACGCGGGCGCCCGAGCATCCGCTGTTCGAGGCCCTGCTCGCCCACGACTTCGATCGCTTCGCGGCGAGCCAGCTCGCCGAACGTCGAGCCGCCGGTCTGCCCCCGTTCTCGCATCAGGCCGTGATGCGGGCGGAAGCGGCGGCGGCGAACGACGCGATCGCCTTCCTCGCCGCGGCTCGCCTCGAAGGTGCGGCCATCCTCGCGTCGATGGGTCCCGATCACGGCGTCGAGCTCTACGATCCGGTACCGATGGCGGTGTCGCGCGTCGCCAACGTGGAGCGCGCGCAGCTGCTGATCGAAGGACGCGCGCGGCCGGCGCTCCACCGCTTCCTCGACGCTTGGCTGGCGACCGTCCAGGCGAAGCGCTCGCGCCTGCGCTGGCACATCGAAATCGACCCGCTCGAGATCTGACGACACTCCGAGGGCGGGTCGTGCCCCCGTCCTACAGGTCGATCAGGACCGCGCCGAAATGCCTGAGATTGCGCCGCGAGCACACTGCGTCGGCGGTTGAGCGGTGCGCGTTGATCCACAACCCGCGCCCTCACTTTTCAACCAACGTAGCGAGGCGTTCATGAACAAGGAACAAGTCAAGGGCCGTGCAGAAGAAGCGGTCGGCAAGGTCAAGGAAGCCACCGGGCACGTCACCGGCAACAAGGAACTCGAAGCCAAGGGCGACGCGCAACAGGTCGCAGGCAAGACTCGCGCGACCGCAGGTGACGTCGCCGAAGACGTCAAGGACGTTATCAAGGGCCGCTGAACACGTTTCGGCGCCATGAAAAAAGGGGCTGACGTCCCTTTTTTCGTCTCCGCTGCCGGGGCGATATCCATCACGAGGTCTGCCATGTCCGATCCCCTTCGCAACGATCCGCTGTCGATGCACATCACCCCCAACCCGGAGCCCGGTGCGCCGCCTTCGCCGATCCCCGACAACCCGATGCCCGGGCCGTCGCCGGTCACCGATCCGCCGCCGGTCGAAGTGCCGGACCCCATCGAGATCCCGCCGATGAGCCCGCCGCCGATCATCGACCCGCCGTTCACCAGTCCGGTCGCCTGAGCGCATAGCCAGCGGTCGGCGCCGGATGCACGCGACCGTCGTGTAGCATCGCGGGCCTCATGCGTCGCACGTCGTCGATGCAGTCCTGCATCGATGTCCGTCCCCAACACCCTCAACGTTCCCCAGCGCGCCGCAGTCCTTCACGTCGAGGGTCCGTGCCTCGTCCTCGCCGGCGCGGGCAGCGGCAAGACGCGGGTGATCACGCACAAGATCGCCCATCTGGTTCAGGCGCTGGGCTACGAAGCCCGGCAGATCGCTGCGCTCACGTTCACCAACAAGGCCGCGACCGAGATGCGGCAGCGCGTGGGCGCGCTGCTCGAGGCGAAGGCGTCGCGCGGATTGACGGTGTCGACGTTCCACGCGCTGGGCCTGCAGATCCTGCGGAAGGAAGCCGTGCACATCGGCCTGCGGCCGCGCTTCTCGATCATGTCGTCCGACGACGCGCGCGGCATCCTGCAGGACCTCAGCGCGAGCACCGATCCCGGCTACGTCAAGAAACTGCAGACCCGCGTGTCGCTGTGGAAGAACGCGCTGCTGAGCCCCGACGCCGTCGAACGCGGTGACGGTGGCGACGATGCGGAGGCGGCGGTCGATGCGCGCATCTATCGCAGCTACGAAGCGACGCTGCGGGCCTATCACGCGGTGGACTTCGACGACCTGATCGGTCGTGCGGTGTCGGTCTTCGAAGAGCACCAGGACATCCTCTACCGCTGGCAGTCGCGCCTGCGCTACCTGCTGGTCGACGAGGTGCAGGACACCAACGCCAGCCAGTACCGGCTGCTGCGCCTGCTGGCCGGCGCCCGCGCTGCATTGACCGCCGTGGGCGACGACGACCAGGCCATCTACGCGTGGCGCGGCGCGACGCTCGACAACCTCGCCAACCTCCAGCGCGATTACCCGAACCTGCACGTCATCAAGCTCGAGCAGAACTACCGCTCGAGCGGCCGCATCCTGACGGCGGCCAACGCGCTGATCGCGGCGAATCCCAAGCTGTTCGAGAAGACGCTGTGGAGCGACCACGGACCCGGCGACCCGGTGACCATCAGCCCGATGAACGACGACCTGCACGAAGCGGAGTCCGTCGCGATCCGCCTGTGCGCCCATCGCTTCGACCGCAAGACCCAGTGGTCGGACTACGCCGTGCTCTATCGCGGCAACCACCAGGCCCGCGTGTTCGAGGAGGCGTTGCGGAAAGAGAAGGTGCCCTACGTCCTTTCCGGCGGGCAGTCGTTCTTCGAGCGCACCGAGATCCGCGACCTGATGGCGTGGATGCGGCTGTTCGCGAATGTCGACGACGATCCGGCGTTCATCCGCGCCGTGACCGTGCCCAAGCGCGGCGTCGGCGCGGCCACCCTCGAAGCGCTGGGCCACTACGCGACCCAGCGCAACGTGTCGCTGTTCGAAGCGGCGTGCGAGTCGTCGTTCTCGATGAAGGTTGCCGCCCGTCAGTTCGAGCCCATCGCGCAGTTCACCGCCTTCGCCAACCGCATGCAGGACCGCGCCGAGCGCGAAGCGGCCGGCCGCGTGCTCGAAGACCTGCTGGCGGCGATCGACTATCGGGCGCATCTGTTCGATGCCGGCGACGAACGCGGCGCGCAGAAGCGCTGGCAGAACGTGCTCGACTTCACCGGCTGGATCGCCAAGCGCTGCGCGGGTGACGATGGAAGCGGGGAGGTCAAGAGCCTGATCGAGGTCACGCAGTCGATCGCGTTGCTGAGCATGCTCGACGACAAGGCCGAGGAAGTCGACGCGGTGCGCCTGTCGACGCTGCATGCCGCGAAGGGGCTCGAGTTCGGCCACGTGTTCCTGGTCGGCGTCGAGGAAGGCATCCTGCCGCACAAGGGCCACGAGGACGACGATCCGGCGTTGCGTCCGCAACGCATCGAGGAAGAGCGGCGGCTGATGTACGTCGGCGTGACGCGCGCGCAGCGCAGCCTGTCGATCAGCTGGTGCCGCAAGCGCAAGCGGGCCCGCGATCTCCAGGCGTGCGAGCCGTCGCGTTTCATCGCGGAGCTGGGTCTCGACGAAGCGCCGAAAGTCGTCGAGGAGAACGTCATCTCGCCGCAGCAGCGGATGGCGAACCTGAAGGCCCTGCTGAACAAGCCACGCTCGACGAAGGCCTGACCCGTTCCCGCGGACGCCCTGTCTGTGCGATTCTCCGAGCTTCGTCCCTTCTTGCGACGCCCCTCGATGACGCCCTCTCCTGCTCCTGCCGCGCGGTCCTATCGTTACTACGACTTCGTGATGGCCGCGTTCGTCACCGTGCTGATCTGTTCCAACTTCATCGGCGCGGCGAAGCAGGCGGTCATCGACCTACCGGTCTTCGGTCCCACGCCGTTCGGCGCGGGCATCCTGTTCTTCCCGATCAGCTATTTCTTCGGCGACATCCTGACCGAGGTCTACGGCTACGGCCGCGACCGGCGGGTCGTGTGGGCCGGCTTCTTCGCGATCGCGTTCGCGTCGTTCATGGCGTGGGTGGTCGTGCACCTTCCTGCCGGTCCGTCCGACTACATGAAGACCTACCAGCCGTCCCTGGAGACGGTCTTCGGCAACGCATGGCGCATCGCGGCCGCATCGATGATCGCGTTCTGGTGCGGCAGCTTCGCCAACAGCTACGTGCTTGCGAAGATGAAGCTGCTGACTTCCGGGCGGATGTTGTGGACCCGGACGATCGGCTCGACGGTGGTCGGCGAGGCGGTCGACTCGTCGCTGTTCTACGTCATCGCGTTCTACGGCATCTGGGAGACCAGCGACATCGTCAAGGTCGCGCTGATCCAGTACGTGCTCAAGACGAGTTGGGAAGTGCTGGCGACGCCGCTCACTTACTGGGTCGTCAACACGTTGAAGCGTGTCGAGAACGAGGACTACTACGACCGCGGCACGAACTTCAACCCGTTCAGCCTGCGCACCTGAGGGTCCGCGAAGCCGTGGCCGTGCCGCAGCGCGAGAGTCGCGACTCGAAAAAAGCCCGCGCGTCGTCCCCGCCAGACGACGAACGACAGGCCGCCTGGGAGACGATGCGATGTCGAGTCTTGAGCCTGTCACCGACCTGCTGATCGCCGCGGCCGTCGCGATCTGACGGAGCGCCCGCGATGCCCCGCTGCACGATCGGTGTCGATATCGGCACGACCAGCACCAAGGTCGTGGTGTTCGCCGCGAAGGGCCGGCAGCGCGGCAAGGTGCTGGGCGATCACGCCGTCGAGTATCCGCTGGAGACGCCGGTCCCCGGTGCCGCGGAGCAGGACCCCGAGCGCATCTACCAGGCCGTGGTCGTCGCGATCCACGGCGCCGTGATGGCGGCCAAGGTCGCCGGCAAGGAGGTCGCGTGCATCGCGTTCAGCGCGGCGATGCACAGCGTGATCGCGGTCGATGCGCACGACCAGCCGCTGACGCCGAGCTACACGTGGGCCGACAACCGGGCCGCGCCGTGGGCCGTGCGCGTGAACCGCGACCACGATGGCCTC
This sequence comes from Burkholderiales bacterium, assembly GCA_038245975.1. Taxonomy (GTDB): domain Bacteria; phylum Pseudomonadota; class Gammaproteobacteria; order Burkholderiales; family Burkholderiaceae_D; genus CAHJXF01. Next base: position 10,071 of record JBBRRW010000040.1, on the reverse strand, counting down.
GCGATCTATCGACGGACCGGCACCCCGATCCATCCGATGTCGCCGCTCGTCAAGCTCCTGTGGCTGCGGCACGAACATCCGCTGGTCTGGAAGCGCGCCAGCCGATTCATCGGCATCAAGGAGTTCGTGCTTCGACGGCTGTGCGGTGAATACGTGGTCGATCATTCGATCGCATCGGCAACCGGTCTGTTCAATCTCGCTGCGCTGGACTGGGACGCGGGTGCGCTCGCGCTGGCCGGGCTCGACCCATCGCGGCTGTCGGCGCTGGTGCCGACGACCCATCGCCTGAAGTTCGTCGACGCGGCACAGGCCCACGCGCTGGGCCTGGTGGTCGATACGCCGGTCGTCGTCGGCGCGAACGACGGCGTGCTGTCGAACCTCGGCGTCGGTGCGATCGAGCGCGGCGCGGTCGCGCTGACGATCGGTACCAGCGGCGCGATGCGCACGGTGGTCGACCTGCCGCAGACCGATCCTGAAGGACGCACCTTCTGCTATGCGTTGACGGAGAAGCACTGGGTGGTGGGTGGCCCGGTCAACAATGGCGGCATCGTGCTGCGCTGGGTACGCGACGAGTTCGCCGCGGCCGAGACCGAGACCGCCAAGCGCCTCGGCATCGATCCCTACGACGTGCTGACGCACATCGCGCAACGGGTGCCTCCGGGAGCGGCCGGACTGCTGTTCCATCCCTATCTCGCGGGTGAGCGCGCGCCGTTGTGGAACGCCGACCTGCGCGGTTCGTTCTTCGGCCTCGCGATGCATCACCGCAAGGAGCACATGATCCGCGCGGTGCTCGAAGGCGTCGTGATGAACCTGCACACGATCCTGCCGGCGGTCGAGGCGCTGATCGGCCGCACCCACGTCATCAAGGCCACCGGCGGTTTCGCGCGTTCGCCGATGTGGCGCCAGATGCTGGCCGACGTGTTCGACCGCCACGTCATCGTGCCGGAGAGCATCGAGAGCTCGTGCTTCGGCGCGGCGATGCTCGGGCTGTTCGCGATCGGCGAGATGCAGTCGCTCGACGAGGTCGCGGCGCTGATCGGTGCCACGCACAAGCACGTGCCCGATCCGTCCGCAGCCGCGGTCTATGCGCGGCTCGCGCCGATCTTCGCGGCGCTGCCGCATCAACTCGAGGCGCAGTACAGCGCGATCGCCGCCTTCCAGCGCGATGCGCTGTGAGTCGGCGGCGCCGGCACGGCTACGGCATGTCCGGCCCCGTCCAGCGAGCCGCGTCGATCACCGACCACAGGTGGATGACCCAGCCGAGCAGCACGATCCACGCCGCGATGGCTGCGATGAAGAACAGGAACGCGGGTAGCAGGCGCCCCTGCACCAGTTGTCCCAGGCCGGGAACGAAGAAGCTGCAGATCGCGGCGAGGACATTGCCTCCGGAACCTTGACTCATGGGCCCTCCATCGGGTCGTCGGCATCGAAGTGCGCGATCGGGATCGCGCCGATGCCCTGGGTCGGCGTGCACGGGTCTTCATCGAAGGCCAGATCGCCGTCGACGACGGTCTCGCCGGTCGCGGTCAGGGTCTCGAAGGGGAAGATCGATCGGTCCAGCAGGTGCGACGGCGTGACCGACTGCATCGCTGCGGCGATGCTCTTGATGCGACCCGGATAGCGCTGCTCCCAGTCGTGCAGCATCGCTTTCATCTCGCGCCGCTTCAGGTTCTCCTGCGCGCCGCACAGATCGCATGGAATGATCGGATACGCCTGCAGCACGGCCCAGCGCGCGAGGTCGCGTTCACTGACGTAGGCGAGCGGGCGGATGACGATGTGCCTGCCGTCGTCGGATACCAGCTTCGGCGGCATGCCCTTCAGCTTTCCGGCATAGAACAGGTTGAGGAAGAAGGTCTCGAACAGGTCGTCGCGATGGTGGCCGAGTGCGATCTTGGTCGCGCCGAGTTCGGTCGCCACCTTGTAGAGCGCGCCGCGGCGCAGGCGCGAGCACAGCGAGCAGGTGGTCTTGCCCTCGGGGATCAGTCGTTTGACGATCGAATAGGTGTCCTGCGTCTCGATGTGGAAGCGCATGCCGAGCCGCGTCAGATACTCGGGCAGCACGTGCGCCGGAAATCCGGGTTGCTTCTGGTCGAGATTGACCGCGATCAGTTCGAAGTCGATCGGCGCGCGATCGCGCAGCTTGATGAGGATGTCGAGCAGACCGTAGCTGTCCTTGCCGCCCGACACGCAGACCATCACGCGGTCGCCGTCCTCGATCATGTTGAAGTCGCCGATCGCCTGTCCCGCAAGGCGGCACAGCCGCTTCTCGAGTTTGCGATCGCTGACGGATCGCGTCGCATGCGCCGCCGGAGAAGGTTGCGCGATCGTCGTGTCGAGGACTGCGGCCATCGATGGCTCCGTGATCCCGTTCAGCGTGCCGCCGGCTTGACGTGAAAGACCTCGACGCCGACCGCATCGCAATCGGGATAGATGTCGGGCTTCTCGGTCGACACGCGAACGGCCCGCACCAGCGGGTGGCCGAGGAGCGCGCGCGCCAGATCGTCGCACAGCGTCTCCTGCAGATTGATGTGTCCCACGGCGATCCGCTGCCGGATCGTCGCGTGGATGAAATCGTAGTCGAGAACCTCGTCGATCTTGTCGTGCTGTGGCGTGGTCGCCGACAGCGGCACGAAGAGGTCGATGTTGACGACGATGCGCTGCGCGCCGTTCTTCTCGTAGTCGTGCACGCCGATGTTGGCCTGCAGGTCGAAGTTGCGCAGGAAGACGCGACGGCAGTCGGCCAGTTGCGGGTGGAAAAACGCGCTCTGCATGGTTGCTCCGGGTGAATTCAGGCGCGCGTGACGAACAGGACGTCGCGTTCGGTCGGCACCAGGTGCTGGCCGCCGTCGACGATCAGCGTGCTGCCGGTGACGCCGCGTGCTCCTGCAAGGAAGCACACCGCCTGCGCGATGTCGTCGGGGGTGCTCGACTGGCCGAGGGGGGTGCGCGTGTGCGCCTTCGCGAAGTCGCGCTTTGTCTGGTCGGCTGACGGCATCGTGATGCCGGGCGCGAGGCCGACGACGCGAAGCTTCGGCGCGAGGGCCTGTGCGAGCAGCGTGGTGGCGCTGTGCAACGCCGCCTTCGACAGCGTGTATGACAGGAAGTCGGGATTGGGATTGAAGAGTTTCTGGTCCAGCAGGTTGATGACCACGCCCCGCTGGCGCGCGCGCAGCAGGCGGTGCATGACCTGCGCGAGCACGACCGGCGCCGCGAGGTTCACGCGCATGTGCGCATCGACCGTGTCGTAGCCGAGGTTCGACGCATCGTCGGCGTCGAACAGCGAGGCATTGTTGACGAGACACAGCGGTGGCGACAGCACCGAGGCCACCCTTTGCATCAGGCCGCGCGTCGCGGCCTCGTCGGCAAGGTCGGCATCGAAGGCCGCCGACCGTCGTCCGAGGGCCTGTACGGCGTCGACCGTGCGTTGCGCGTCGGCGGCCGAACGGGCGTAGTGCACGGCCACGTCCCAACCGTCGTTCGCGAGCGCCACGGCGATCGACGACCCGATGCGCTTCGCTGCGCCGGTCACCAGGGCTGTTCCCTTCGGCGAAGCGGCGGGCTTCGCGGATCCACGCGGGCGGGTCGTCATGGCAAGCGGTGTGGCATCGGACCGGCGAGTTTAAGCGATCGTCTGTCCGCATCCCGCGGACGTCGGTTGCCTAGAATGCGGGATGCACACCGAACCGTTGATCCCGCGTGGCGACGTCGAGCCGATCGACTCCGCCGCAGCATTGGCCGTCAGCGCCCGCCTGAGCGCGCTGATCGAACGCGAGATCGATGCCGCCGGCGGCTGGCTGCCGTTCGCGCGCTTCATGGAACTGGCGCTCTACGCCCCCGGGCTCGGTTACTACAGCGCCGGCGCGATGAAGGTGGGACGCGAGGCCTCGGGCGGAAGCGACTTCGTGACGGCGCCCGAATTGACGCCGCTGTTCGCGCGCGCTCTGGCCCGGCCGGTGGCGGCGGTGCTGCGGGAGGGCGCGCGGACGATCGTCGAACTCGGCGGCGGCAGCGGTCGGCTCGCCACCGACCTGCTGCTCGAACTCGAAGTCCTCGGCGCGCTGCCCGCCGAGTACCTGCTGCTCGACGTGTCGGCCGATTTCCGGCAACGCCAGTCGGCGACGCTCGCTCGCGAGGCGCCGCACCTCGTCGACCGCGTGCGATGGATCGACACGCTGCCGGATCGCATCTCGGGCGTCGTGCTCGGCAACGAGGTGCTCGACGCGTTGCCGATCGACCTCGTCGTGCGGGACGGGTCCGGCTGGCTTGCGAGGGGCGTCGTGCGCCACCAGCACGGGCTTCGATTCTCCGACCGCCCGGCCACGCCCGAATTGGCGGCAGCGGCGAGCGACGCCGTTCCGGACGCGGCCCGGCTCTCCCCGGGTTACCTCACCGAGGTCCATCGCGCGATGGACGGGCTCGTCGCCACGCTCGCGTCGCGCCTGGATGAAGATTCGGTGATTCTCTTCGTCGACTATGGTTTCCCGGCGAGTGAGTACTACCATCCGCAGCGCGCCGGCGGGACCGTCATCGCGCATCGCCGACACCGCACCAGCCTCGATATCCTCGCGCTGCCGGGCCTGCAGGACATCACGACCCACGTCAATTTCAGCGCCGTCGCCGACGCGGCACGGCGCGGCGGTGCCCCGACCGTCGGCTACGCGAGCCAGGCCAGCTTCCTCATCGACTGCGGGATTGCCGACCTGCTGGTCGGCGGCGCGGCGGACGCCAGGGTCTGGGCGCCGCAGGCTGCGGCGCTGCAGACCCTGCTGTCGGAGGCCGAGATGGGCGAGCTGTTCAAGGTCATCGCGCTCGGCCGGTACCCGCGCGTTCTACCCGGCTTCGGCGGAAGCGACCGACGCGGCGCCCTTTGATTCCGCCTCGAGTCATTCGAGTTTCTGTATATCTTGAATATCTGCTATCGATTGGAGACATTGCTGCGCTGCGCAGATACTGCCGTCATGCCGTGAGCGATGCAGCGACAAAGCCCGGCGCCTTCCGTGTCTCCGCAAAGGAATCAACATGAACAAGACGTCCCTTCTCCTAGCCGCCCTTCTGGGCGCCGCCGCCGTCACCGCGCAAGCCGGCGAGTTGTACAGCCCGAACCAGTACCGGGATCCGACCAGCACACTGTCGCGTGCGCAGGTCAGGCAATCGGTGCTGCAGGCGCGCAGGGCCGGCGAGCTCGACCACAACGATGTCGACCAGCCCGACGAGCAGACCGTTCCGTTCGGCAAGACCCGCGGCCAGGTGAAGAGCGAAGTGCTGGCAGCCCGTTCGACCGGCGGCCTCGACCACGACGACGTGGACCTTCCGAACGTCGCCACGGGTTCGGTCCTGACCCGTCAGCAAGTACGCGCCGAAGCGGTCGCTTCGCGCAAGCTGGTCAAGATCGCGCCCGGCCGCAACACGATCGACTACTGATCGTCGTCGCGATGAAAAAAGCGCCCCGCGGGGCGCTTTTCTTTTTGTGCGTCCGTCTCAGAAGCGATGACGGATACCGACCTGTGCCGACCACGGATCGAATCCGGGCGTGAGGTTGGCCGTCGTTCCGGCCGTGGTGAACAGGCCTGCGTTGCTGGCATCGCTCAGCGTGAAGATGGCATTGTTCCTGTTCGCGTCCTTGGCGCCCGCAAGATAGACGTCGGTGCGCTTCGAGAACGCGTAGGTCGCGCCGACACCGAAGAACGTCGCATCGTCGTTCTTCAGCGTGCTGTTGTTGATGCCGTAGCGGTTGTCGAGTCGTGCCACCTGGCCGAACACCGTGAACGCCTGGATCGGCACGGTCAGCCCGAGGCCGTAGGAACGCAGGCGGACCGTCGAGTCGTTGTGCGTGTTGAAGAACAATCCGTGCAACTTGACGACCTTGAAGTCGTATACGGCGCCCGCGAACTGCGTGCGCGTGGAGTTGTTGTCGAGGGCATTCTTGCCGCTCAGGTAACCGACGCCGGCCAGGATCGGGCCGGCCGCGTAGGTCGCCGTGACGTTGCCGGCGTTGCCGCCGTTCTTGGTCGAGCCGCTGGCGACGCTGTTGGTCGACGATTCGCCCAGACGATAGGCGCCCGACAACTGGAAGCCGTAGAACTTCGGGCTGTCGTAATAGATGGCGTTGTCGAAGCGGGTGACGTTGCCGACCGCGTAGTTCTGCGCGCCGGCGACGAAGCCCGCGCCACCCGGATCGACGGAAGCCCACAGGACGTAGAACGGTGTGTAGGCGCGGCCGATCCGGACTTCGCCGAACGACGCGCTGCTCAGGCCGACCGTGGCGGTGCGGCCGAACAGACGGCCACCGGACGACGAGACCGGCGAGTTCGGCGTCGTCGGGGTGACGTTGCCTTGCGACGAGCCGTTGTCGCCGATATCGAAGCCCTGTTCGAAATTAAACGTGGCCTTCAGACCGTTGCCCAGGTCTTCCGTACCCCGCAGCCCCCAGCGATTACCCGACTCGCCGCCGCTGCCGATCGACTTGAGGGTTCCGATCGACGTGTGGTCGAGGCGGAAGTCGCCGTCTGCGATCCCGTAGAGCGTGACGCTGGTCTGTGCCTGCGCGACGCTGGCGAAGAGTGCGCCGATCGACGCCGCCAATAGTTTCTTTTTCACTGACATCCTTTCGTTGATTCCATCGATTCACGAGACCGTGAGAAGCCTGCTCGCGGCAAACGAGTCTTGGAGAAGGTGGCTTCGATCGAGGGGAATTTTTTTCATTGCGGATCCTGCTTGCCGCCGCGTCGCCACGACTCGATGTGGCCACAAAAGAAACCTGTCGATCACCAGAAATCACGTGCGGCGGCGGTGGGTACGAGCGTCCCGCAAAAGGAAAGTTCTGGGACATGGCTCACCGAGTGGGCGACGATGACGTCGCGAGATGACAGGCCTGTGACCCGGGCCACCCGGTGCACCCGGCGAGACCAGTTCAGCCCGGCCGTGTCGCCTTCTGCAGCGATGCGGCGATCGCCGCGCTGCGCGCTGTGCGCAGGTGCTCGCCGATGCGCCGCGGGTCGTTGCCGGCTTCGCGCGCAATGGCCCCGGCGTCGACCGTGGCCGCCGCCTCCAGCGCCTGCGAAAGCGTGGCGACGAAGCGTGCACGGGCCGCGTCGTCGTCGATCGTCCATCCGACCGCGTCGATCGCCTCGAGGAAGCGCGAGCGGCGGCGAAAGGCGTCCCCGCGTTCCATCGCTTCGGCGACCCGCGCGGTGTCCGGCGGTTCGGACTCTGCGGCCAGACCGGCACGTTCGCGCGCGACCAGCAGCGCCAGGTCGCGGGCGGCCCGCGGCACCGCCAGGCGGGCACACAGGGCTTCGATGGCGCGCGCCGGGTCGACCTCGTCGCCGCCTTCGTCCCCGAAGGCCAGGAAGATCGCGAAGCGCACCTCGAGCGTGGCGCCGCCCGCAGCCGCGCGATCGAGCGCCCTCAGCATGCGGGACCCGGCATCCGATCCCGGCCGGAACAGGCGATCGATCTCCGGAAACAGGCGCGCCAATGCGCCCGCATCGCGAAGCACCTCGACCATGCGCGACGGTCGGACTTCCATCAGGCCGCGCGCGACTTCCTGCCAGACCCGCTCGGGGACCAGCGCGTCGACCTCGCCGGCGTCGGTCATGCGGCGCATCACCGCGAGCGTCTCCGGGGCGATGCCGAAGTCGACGAAGCGGGCGGCGAAGCGCGCGATGCGCAGCAACCGGACGGGATCCTCCGCGAAGGCCGGCCCGACATGGCGGAAGAGTCGCAGCGCCAGGTCGCGCTGTCCATCGAACGGATCGACCAGCGATCCGTCCTCTTCTTCGGCGATCGCGTTGATCGTCAGGTCGCGCCGTTCGAGGTCGGCCTCCAGCGTGACGGACGGGTCGGCGTGAAACACGAAGCCGGCGTAGCCGGGCGCGACCTTCCGTTCGGTGCGCGCCAGCGCGTATTCCTCGTGCGTCACCGGATGGAGGAAGACCGGGAAGTCCCGCCCGACCGGCTTGAAGCCGGCGGCGAGCATCTCGTCGACCGTCGCGCCGATCACCACGTGGTCGCGATCGACGACCGGCAGACCGAGCAGTCGATCGCGCACCGCACCGCCGACGACGTAGCTCTTCAACGACTGGCGATGCGCGTGGCGGAAGGGGGGCGCACGGTCAGGCCGGCCGACGGTACGGCTCGTCGTCGGCGAGGAATTCGCCTTCGTCCGCCGCCGCGGCGGTCCAGGCCCGCATGCCGTCGAGCGCGAGTACGCGGTCGCGATAGGCCGCGATATCGTCGGGCAGCGCGACCGCATAGGTCTTGAGTCGCGACACCGCCGGCGCGAAGTAGGCGTCGGCGATCGAGAAGCGTCCGAACAGCATCGGACCGCCGTGGCGATCGAGACATTCGCGCCACATCGCCACCAGCCGATCGACGTCATTCTGCACGCCGATGCTCCAGCCGTATCCCGCCAGGTCGGCGGAAACGTTCATCGGCATCGCCGAGCGCAGCGTCGAGAATCCGGCGTGCATCTCGGCGCAGATCGAACGCGCGCGGGCGCGGGCGGCGAGATCTTCGGGCCACAGGCCGTGCTCGGAAAATCGTTCGGCGACGTATTCGGCGATGGCGAGGGTGTCCCAGATGGCGAGGTCTTCGGGACCGACCTCGGTGTCGACCAGCACCGGCACGCGACCCGCGGGCGTGTAGCGCACGATCTGCGCGTGGAAGGCGGGCGTGAACAGCGACAGCCGGATCTCCTCGAACGGGATGCCGGCCTCGGTCAGCAGCAGCCAAGGACGCAGCGACCACGACGAGTAGTTCTTGTTGCCGATGACGAGCTTGAGCATGGCGGCCTCAGGGATGCGCGTCGTGTCTCAGGTGATCGAGATGCGAGCGACGGCTCTTGCCCGCGAGATAGACCGACGCTTCCTGCTCGAGGGTCGTCGGCACGATGTCGAGGTCCGTGAGTCCGGCGTAGCCGCCGCTGGCGACGTTGTCGGTGCGCATCGAGTCGAAGTTGTCGCGCGACATCAGCGTCGGACCGGGCGCGAATTCCAGGAAGGCTGCCTGCAGCCGCCCCAAGACATCCGGCAACGGCAGGACCGGGCGTGGCCGGCCGTGGGCTCCTGCCCGGTAGGTGCCTGCGATGCGGACCAGGTCGGCGAGCGTGTAGATCCGCGGCCCGGTGAGTTCGTAGGTGCGCGAAAACGACTCGTCGTCGTCGAGCGTGACGGCGAATGCCGCCGCCACGTCGTGGACCGACACCGGCTGGAACTGGGCATCGGCCTTCGCGAGCGGAATCACCGGCAGCCAGCGCTGCATCGTCGCGAAGAGGTTGAGGAAGTGGTCGTCGCGGCCGAACACCACCGACGGCCGGAAGATCGTGACGGCGAGCGGCGGGTGCCCCGAGTCGCCGACCGTTCCCGCCTCCTCGACGACCGCTTCGCCGCCGGCCTTGGAGCGCAGGTACATCGACGGGCCGGCGCTGCTGGCCCCGAGCGCGCTCATGTGCAGCAGACGCGGTACGCCGGCCTTGCGACAGGCGGCGACGATGCGTTTCGGCAGGTCGACGTGCGCGGCCTCGAACGCCTTGGCGTCGCCGTGCAGGATGCCGACGAGATTGATGACCGCGTCCTTGCCGGCGACCAGCCGCGCCAGCGTCGCGTCGTCGGAGACGTCGGCTTCCACCACGTCGACGGTCGGCAGGAGGATCAGGCGCTTGCCGCTCTCGCGCCGGCGCGTGGGGACGGTGACCCGGCGTCCGTCCTTGGCGAGCGCAGCCACCACGTGGCCGCCGATGAAGCCCGTACCGCCGATGACAAGGATGTCTTGATGCCGCATGGGTTCCTAACGAAACGACCGCGACGCCGGATCGCAGGTGCCGACCGGCCGGATCGACGGCATCTTAGAACAGGCTCCGGTCATGGCAGGTCGCTGGTCGTGAATCCGCGCTGCGCGACGAAGCCCATCCGCGCCTTCAGCGACTGCGGTGCGCCGGTGATCAGCACCGCGTAGTAGGTCGCGTTGCTCATGACCTTCTTCACGTAGTCGCGCGTCTCGTTGAAGGGGATGGTCTCGGCGAAGATCGCCCCTTCGACCGGTCGCGTCAGCGTGGAGCGCCACGCGCGCGGT
>JBBRRW010000039.1:0-18279 GCA_038245975.1 Burkholderiales bacterium | reverse complement strand
GACGCGATCGCGTTCTGTCCGCAATCCGGCTACGCCGCCAACGTCGAGGCCGCCGAGGCATTGCCGATCTGCGAGCGCGTCGCGCCGTGCGAGGCGATGCGCAAGCTCGCGACGCCCGGCAAGGCCAAGTGCGAGGACGTCGCGGCCTTCCTCGGCGTCCCGCTCGAGACCACCGTCAAGTCCATCGTGCTCGCGGTCGAACACCGCGACGAGCGCGATGCGGTCGCCCGCGTCGAGATCGTCCTCGTGCTGTTGCGCGGCGATCACGCGCTCAACGAGATCAAGGCGCGCAAGCTGCCGGCCCTCGGCGCGGGCTTCCGCTCCGCGACCGAGGCCGAGATCGTCGACGCCTTCGGCACGAAGCCGGGCTACCTCGGTCCGGTGAACACGGCCACGCCGGTGACCATCATCGCCGACCGCACGGTCGCCGCGATGAGCGACTTCATCGTCGGCGCGAACGAGGTCGACTTCCACCTCGCCGGCGTCAACTGGGGTCGCGACCTGCCCGAGCCGCTGGTCGAGGACGTGCGCAACGTCCAGTCCGGCGACCCTTCGCCCGACGGCAAGGGCACGCTCGAGATCTGCCGCGGCATCGAGGTCGGGCACATCTTCCAGTTGCGCACGGTGTATTCCGAGAAGATGAACGCGACCTTCCTCGACGAGACCGGCAAGCCGCGGCCGTTCGAGATGGGCTGCTACGGCATCGGCATCACGCGCATCGTCGGCGCCGCGATCGAGCAGAACTTCGACGACCGCGGCATCGTGTGGACGCGCACGCTCGCGCCGTTCGAGGTCGTGATCTGTCCGGTCGGATGGGGCCGCAACGAAGCCGTCCGCGACGCCGCCAACGCGCTGCACGACGAACTGGTCGAGGCCGGCCTCGACGTGCTGGTCGACGACCGCGACCTGCGACCCGGCGTGATGTTCGCCGACTGGGAACTGATCGGCGTGCCGTTGCGCATCACCATCGGCGACCGCGGCCTGAAGGAAGGCAACGTCGAGCTGCAGGCGCGCCACGACGGCGTGGTGACGCACGTGCCGCTCGCGCAAGCCGGTGCCATGGCCGTCGCGCGCCTCGCCGACCTCTGAACGGTCCGATGCCGCGAGGGCTCGTCCGCCGCGCCGGTCTCCGGGCGTGCATCGCGCTGCTGTCGTTCCCGGGTGCGGCCCTCGCCGGTGCGCAGCAGTACGAGCCGCTGACCGCGTCGGTCCGCACCGCGTTGTCCGCCAGCATCGCCGCGGAGCGGCCGCCACGCGTGCAGCTCCCCGACATCCGGCAACGCCTCGCGTACCTCGAGTGGCTGGGCGAAATGTCCGAGCGCCTGAAGAAGCGCACGCCCGACTACCAGACGCGCCGTGAGCTGCTCGAGACCATCTACTACGAGAGCAAGCGCGCCGGCCTCGATCCCGCGTTGATGCTCGGGCTGATCCAGGTCGAGTCCGGCTTCCGGAAGTTCGCGATCAGTTCGGCCGGTGCGCGCGGCCTCACGCAGGTGATGCCGTTCTGGGCCGGCCTGATCGGCGACGGCGACGCGAAGAAGCTGTTCAACATGCAGGTCAACGTGCGCTTCGGCTGCGTGGTCCTGCGCCACTACCTGGATCGCGAAGGCGGCGATGTCTTTCGCGCGCTCGGCCGGTACAACGGCAGCCTCGGCCGACCCGAGTATCCGAACCTCGTGCTCGGCGCCTGGAAGCGCTGGGAATACACGCCAGAGCTGGCACCGTCGGTGCCGTCGACGACGATCGCGAAACCCTGATCCGATCGCGGCAGCCCCGCCGCCTTCCTTCTCCGGCACCGGCCGGATCGCAGGACCCGACCCGTCAGCGCCACGCCGCGCGAATCATCGCGACGCCGTGCCCGCCCGCATCGCGCGCGGCATCCAGGTCGCCCGCCGCCAGACCACCGAGCGCGTAGACCGGGATGGCCGTCGACCGCGTGATGGCCGCGAAGCCCGTCCACCCGAGCAATTCGGCATCGGGATGCGATGCCGTCGGTCCGACCGGGCCGAGCACCGCGGCATCGAGGCCCAGTGCGCCGGCCTTCGCGAGCTCGGCCGCGTCGTGAACCGACGCGAAGCACCAGTCGACGTTCGGACGCGCGTCGACGTGCATCAGGTGACGCGACGAAAGATGCACGCCGTCGGACAGCGACCAGTAGGTTTTCGGATGCCCGCTGTTCACGAGCAGTCGCGCGCCGTACTGCGTGCAACGCGCCTTGACCGCGTCGAACAGCGGCGCGAACGCCGCCTCGCCCATCGCGGGTTCACGCAGCTGCAGCAGTGCGACCGACCCGTCCGCCAGATGGCGGTCGAGCGCATCGAGAAACGGATCGACGCCCAGCGCCGACGCATTCGAGATCGCATACTTCGACGGCAGCAGCATCCAGCGCTTGACCGGCAGCGCGCCCTCGAGCCACGGCTCGGTGGTCAGGCGGTCGAGGCGCTCCCAGCGATAGTCCTGCCCCTCGCGCGACCGCGGCTCCTGTCTCCAGCCGCGACCCTCGCCGAAGCTGCGCCAGAAATGCAGCCGCACCGTGGCATGCGGATAGGTCACGACGCGCTGCACCCACGGCTGCGCGCGGACGATGTGCAGGCCGAGTTCCTCGTCGAACTCGCGCACCATCGCATCGAAGATCGACTCGCCGGGCTCGAGCTTGCCGCCGGGGAATTCCCAGTAGCCGGCCATCGGCTTGCCCTCGGGTCGCTGCGCGAGCAGGAACGATCCGTCGTCGCGGATCAGCACGCCCACCGCGACATCGACGATCGCGGGCGCCGTGGCAGCCGGCGGCGCGGCGCCTTCGAGCGCGTCGTCGCTCATGTCGTCGTCGCCGCGTCGCTGCCCCGCGCACGGCCCGCCCAGTCGCGCGCGAACTGATGTGCGACGCGACCCGAGCGCGACCCGCGCTCGAGGGCCCAGCGCAAGGCGTCGGCCCGCGCAAGCTCCACGTCGGCATCGCTGCAGTCGTAGTGACGCATCCATACCTCGACGACCGCGAGGTATTCGTCCTGCCTGAATGGATAGAAGCTCACCCACAAGCCGAAGCGTTCGGACAGCGAGATCTTCTCTTCGACGACATCGGCCGGATGAATCTCGACGTTCCCGTCGCCTGCGTCGATGTGCCGCGTCGCCAGGTTATCCTTCATCTGCTCGGGCATCAGGTGGCGGCGATTGCTGGTCGCGTAGATCAGCACGTTGTCCGACTGCGCCGCGATCGAGCCGTCGAGCGCCACCTTGAGCGCCTTGTAGCTCGACTCGCCTTCCTCGAACGACAGGTCGTCGCAGAAGACGATGAAGCGTTCGGGTCGCGCCGCCACCAGATCGACGATGTCCGGCAGGTCGACGAGATCGCTCTTGTCGACCTCGATCAGCCGCAGCCCGCGAGCGGCATAGCCGTTCAGGCAGGCCTTGATCAGCGACGACTTGCCGGTCCCGCGCGCGCCGGTCAGCAACACGTTGTTGGCGGGCCGTCCTTCGACGAACTGCCGCGTGTTGCGTTCGATCACGCCGCGCTGGCGGTCGATGTTCTGCAGGTTGTCGAGGGCGATCGGCGCAATGTTCTTGACCGCCACGAGCCGCCCGCGGCCGTCGCGCTTGCGCCAGCGGAACGCGGTCGATGCGGCCCAGTCGGTTTCCTTCGCGTTCGCGGGCAGCAGAGACTCGACGCGGCCGAGCAGCGCGTCGACACGCTCGAACAGGGCGGACAGGTCGGGTGGCATCGAGGGTTGGTCAGAAGGATTCGGACGATCCGTCACGTCGCGCTCAGGTCCGGTATTCCGCATTGATCTTCACGTAGTCGTACGAGAAGTCGCAAGTCCACACGACGGTGCTCGCGGTGCCGCGTCCGAGCTCGACGCGGATGCCGATCTCCGCCGGCCGCATCACGCGCGCACCGTCTTCTTCGCGGTAGGCCGGCGAGCGCCGGCCCGACTCGATGACCTGCACTTCGTCGTCGCCGGCGGCGAGGAAGAGGTTGAGCAGCGACGTGTCCATGGCCTCGACCTTCGCGTTGCCGATCGCCATCAACAGGCGCCCGAGGTTGGGGTCTGACGCGAACAACGCGGTCTTCACGAGCGGCGAGTTGCCGATCGAGCGCGCGACGCGCAGCGCCTCGGCCTCGTCGCTGCCGCCGTTGACCGCGATCGTGATGAACTTGGTCGCGCCTTCGCCGTCGCGCGCGATCGCCTGGGCCAGCTGCTGCGCGACTTCCGTGACCACGGCGCGCAATGCGCCGTAGCGTTGCGGCTCGGCCTCGATGATCTCCGGGACGTTCGCCTGCCCCGTCGCGATCAGCACGAAGGAGTCGTTGGTCGACGTGTCGCCGTCCACCGTCACGCGGTTGAACGAGACGTCGGCGACCTCGCGGACCATGCGCTGCAACGTGCCCTGCGCGACGCAGGCATCGGTCGCGATGTACGCGAGCATCGTCGCCATGTCCGGCTGCAACATGCCGACGCCCTTCGCGATGCCGGTCACCGTGACCGGGACGCCGTCGATGGTGACGCTGCGGGACGCGGCCTTGGCCACGGTGTCGGTGGTCATGATCGCCGCCGCAGCATCGGCCCAGCGATCGGCAGCGAGCGACGCCAGCGCAGCCGGGAGCGCGGCCTCGATCTTGTCGATCGGCAGCGGCTCGAGGATCACGCCGGTGGAGAACGGCAGCACCTGCGCGATCGAACAGCCGACCAGTTGCGCCGCGACCTCGCACGAGCGCAGCGCTGCGGCGAGGCCGTCGTCGCCGGTGCCGCAGTTGGCGTTGCCCGCGTTGACGAGCAGCGCGCGGATGGCCGCACCCGAGGCGAGATGATCGCGACATACCTGGACCGGCGCCGCCGCGAAGCTGTTCTGCGTGAACACCCCGGCCACGCGACTGTGCAGCGCGAGGCGCATCAGCATCAGGTCCCGCCGGCCCTTCTTCTTGATGCCCGCTTCCGCGAACCCCAGTTCGACGCCGGGCACGGGCTGGATGACGGCAGGATCGGGAGCGGCGAGATGGACGGGCATGGGCGGGCTCGGACGGGGTGAGCGCGGGGCGCGCAAGAAGGGAACCGCCGCGCGCAATGCGAGGCGCCGCATTGTAACGGTGGCTTCCTTCCCCGGAGCGGGTACGTCGGCGGTGGCGCGTATTCGTCGTGACCGCGCGTCGTGACCGCGGATGACCTTTCAAGGCGATGCGACGGGACGACCCATTCGATCCGTGAACTGCGCCTGGGGGACAGCCGGGGGTGCGCGGCATTCATTAGAATGGCGCTCCCACAAGGATTCCGTTACCGGCAGGGCTCGCGCAGGCGAGTCTGCCGCGATCGAATCACCGCGCATCGCCGCGTCCCGCGATGCGAACCTCAGGAGACTCCATGCAGCACCCCTGGTTGAACGGCGTTTCGATCCGCCGCGCATCGCGTTACGTCTCCGCCGGTGCGGCCGCGTTGCTGTGCGCGCTGTCTCTGGCCGCCGCTTCGTCGGCCTCGGCACAGTCGCCCGCGCTCGCGCCCGCGTCGACGGCCGCGGTCCGCCTGCCCGCCGGCATGACGCGCGTCACGTCGGTCGAGGGCATCACCGAGTACGCGCTGCCGAACGGCCTGCACATCCTCACGCTGCCCGACGCGTCCAAGCCGACGACCACCGTGAACCTGACCATCAAGGTCGGCTCGCGGATGGAGAACTACGGCGAGACCGGGATGGCCCACCTGCTCGAACACCTGATGTTCAAGGGCACGCCGCACTACCCCGATCCGAAGAAGCTCATGAGCGACCGCGGCCTGTCGTGGAACGGTTCGACGTCCGACGACCGCACGAATTACTTCGCGAGCATGGCCGAGAACAGCGAGAGCCTCGACTTCTACCTGCACTGGCTGTCCGAGGCGCTGACCCAGTCGTTCATCGCGAAGAAGGACCTCGATTCCGAGATGACCGTCGTGCGCAACGAGATGGAGAGCGGCGAGAACAATCCGGTCCGCGTGCTGTTCGAGAACGTGCTGGCCTCGGCGTTCCACTGGCACAACTACGCGAAGAGCACGATCGGCGCGCGCGCCGACGTCGAGAACGTCGACATCCCGCGGCTGCAGGCCTTCTATCGCAAGTACTACCAGCCCGACAACGCGGTGCTGATCGTCGCCGGCAAGTTCGACGAAACCAAGACGCTGGCGATCATCGCGTCGACCTTCGGCAAGTTGCCGAAGGCCAAGCGCGTGCTCGAGCCGACCTACACGCTCGACCCCGCACAGGACGGCGAGCGCACGGTGACGCTCCGCCGCGTCGGCGACACCCCGGTATTGATCGCGATGTACCACCTGCCCCCCGGCGCATCGCCCGACTTCGCCGCTGCGTCGCTCGCGGCCACCATGCTGGGCGGTCCCGAGTTCCGCTTGAACAAGGCGCTCGTCGAGAAGAACCTCGCGGCCGGCGTCGACGGTGCCGCGCGCGGGCTGGCCGAACCCGGCTATGCGTACTTCCTCGCGCAGCTCAAGAACGACCAGTCGATCGATGCCGCGCGCGACGCGATGATCGCGACCATCGAAGGCGTCGGCCAGCACCCGTTCACCGACGCCGAACTCGAACGTGCGAAGAACATCTCGCTGCGCAATTTCACCCGGACGATGAACGACCCGCAACGGGTCGGGATCAACCTGTCCGAATACATCGCGCAGGGCGACTGGCGCCTGGTGTTCGATCGGCGCGACCGCGTCAAGGCGGCCACCGCGGCAGACGCGAACCGTATCGCGACCCAGTACTTCGTCACCAGCGATCGCACGCTGGGCACCTACATCCCGAGCGCCAACCCTGAACGCGCGCCCGCCCCGGCCCGCGTCGACGTGGCCGCCGTGATGAAGGATTTCAAGGGCGGCGAAGCGATGGCCGCCGGCGAGAACTTCGACGTCTCGCCGGAGAACATCGAGAAGCGCACGACCATCGCGACGGTGCCGGGTGCGGCCGGCCTGCGGATCGCGCTGCTGCCCAAGACCACGCGCGGCGGCAAGGTCGTCGCGCTGATCGCTCTGCGCTTCGGCGACGAGAAGACGCTGTTCGACAAGGACACCGTCGGGTCCGCAGCCGCAGCCATGCTCGCGCGCGGCACGCAGCGCATGACGCGCGAAGAAGTCGCAGCCGCGTTCGAGAAGCTGCAGACCTCGTGGAGCGTCGGCGGCGACGCGCAGGGCGTCGTGCTGCGGCTCGAGGCCACCAGGGCCAACCTGGCCCCGTCGCTGGCGCTCGCGCAGGAGGTGCTGCGCACGCCGCGTTTCGATCCGGCCGAGTTCGAACAGATGAAGGCGGGACTCGTCAGCGACATCGAGCAGTCGCGTTCCGAGCCGCAGGCGCTGCTGGCGCAGGCTTTCGACCGCCACGGCAATCCGTATCCGAAGGGCGACGTGCGCTATGCGATGACCTTCGACGAGACGCTGGGCGAGATCAACGCCCTGAAGCTCGACGACGTCGTCGCGTTCTATCGCAACTTCTACGGCGCGTCGCACGGCGTGTTCGCGGCGATCGGCGACTTCGACGCGCCGGCCCTGACCTCGCAGGTGCAGGCCGGCTTCGGCGACTGGGTCAGCAAGACGGCCTATGTCCGTGTTCCCGAGCCGGTGGTCGCGGTGTCGCCGACCACCTTCCACATCGAAGTCAAGGACAAGCAGAACGCGGTGGTCGGCGCACGGCTGCACCTCGCGCTGAACGAGTCCGATCGCGAGTACCAGGCGATGCGGCTGGCTTCGCAGATCTTCGGGGCCGGCGGGACCGGACGCCTGTGGGACCGGATCCGCGAAAAGGAAGGCCTGTCGTACGGCGTTGCGACGTCGATCAGCGGCGGTCAATACGACGCGAACACCACGTGGATGCTGGGCGCCATCACGGCCCCCCAGAACGCGGGGCGCCTGAAGACCGCGTTCGACGAAGAGCTGTCGCGCGCGCGGCGCGACGGCTTCACGGCCGACGAGCTGAAGAAGGCCAAGGACGCGATCGCGGCGGCCCTTCGCCTCGCCCGCGCGCAAGACGCAACGCTCGCCCGGACACTGGAAAGCTTCGTCGAACGCAACAAGACCCCGAAGTACTTCGCCGAGCTCGATGCGCTGCGTGCGCAGATCACGCTCGACGAAGTCAATGCGGCCTTCCGCAAGTACATCGTGGCCGAACGGATGGTCTACGGAGACGCCGGCGATTTCGCGAATGCGAAAAGTCCGGTTGCCAAGATCCCCGCTGCCGCAAAATAGGCGGCACCGCGACGACGCGGTTGCGCTGCAAAGGCAACCGCGGGTCGGATCACCGTCGCGGTAGCCATAACGACAGGGAGACGCGCGATGGCAAGAATGGATTTCGAAGGGCGGGTCGGGACTCGGGTAGCCGGCGGCGAGCCGACGAGGCCGCGACGCAAGGATCAGCCGGTTGTCCACCACGGCGTGCGTGGCCTCGCACGTTGCGCTTCAGGCGCCATCGCAGCAACGTTGGTCGGCATTGCGATGCCCGCGCCGGCGCTCGCATCGACCTTCTGCGAAGAGCGACTTGCATCGTCGCTCGGCGATGCGGCAACCCCGAAGTCACAGATGTCCGACTTCGGGGCCGACATCGAAATGCGCAAGCGGTACGGCAACGCGGCGCTGGAGATCGTCACGTTCGACGTGCTGCTCAACCAGGCCAATCGGCACTGGTCGGGCAACAGCGACTACGACAACAACCTGTCGACGATTCGTCGCAACCTGCGCAGTCACTGGGGCGTCGACAGCGATCCGTTCAACATCAACCAGCTGGCCCATCCGTACCAGGGCTCGGTGTATCACACGCTCGCACGCTCATCGGGGCTGAACTACTGGGAGTCGGCGGCCTATACCTTCGGCGGGAGCATCTTCTGGGAAATCGCCGGCGAGAAAACGCGACCGTCGGCCAACGATCAGGTGGCCAGCGGCATCGGCGGCTCGTTCCTCGGGGAGGCGCTATTCCGCATGGCCAACCTGCTCCTCGAGAACGGCAAGGGCAAAGGCACGGCAGACCGCTACGTGCGCGAAGCCGGTGCCGCGCTGATCGCGCCCGGGGCAGGCTTCAACCGTCTCGCGTCGTGCTATCAGGATCCGCTCTTCCGGAGCAACGGTGCCGAGTACTACAGCCGTGTGCAGGTGGGCCTCAGCCGCTCGAGCGAGGACGATGCCGGCCTGTCGACCACGGCGCTCAAACGACACGAGGCTGTCGCCGAGTTCGCGATCGACTACGGCCTGCCGGGCAAGAATGGCTACGAATACAGGGTGCCCTTCGACTACTTCGCGTTGCAGGCGGCAACCTCCAGCGCCAACGGCTTCGAAAACGTGCTGGTGCGCGGCTCGCTGTTCGCGCGGCCCTACGAGCGGCTGGATCGCAAGTACCGCGGCATCTGGGGCCTCTTCGGCACCTACGACTACATCGCCCCGCAGACCTTCCGCGTCTCGTCGACCGGGCTCTCACTCGGTACGGTCGGCCAATGGAATGCATCGGACCTGATCAGCATGCAGGGCTCGGCACTATTCGGCGTCGGCTACGCGGCCGTCGGCACGGTCCGCAGCAGCGACGAGCGCGACTATCAGTACGGCATCGCGCCGCAGGGACTGCTCGGTTTCCGCATGGTCTATGCGGAACGGCTGTCGCTCGACCTGACGGGCCGTGAGTACTTCGTCAGCCGCGTCGCTGCGGCCGCACGCGGCGGACACGAGAACATCTCGCGCCTCGACGCGTCGTTGACCTGGCGCATCTCCGAGAAGAAGCCGCATGCCGTGTCGATCAAGTACCTCGGCAATCGACGCGACGTCTCGTATCCCGATATCGGTAGTCGCAAGCAGACGCGCGCGACCGTCGGGCTCTACTACACCTATCTAGGACACGACGCATTCGCGACGGAGCGCTGGTAGCGCAAGGCTTTTCGTCGGGCGATCGTCCCGCCCTCGCAAAGCCTGCGCAAATTCGCCGTCGGGGTCCGCGTCAGCCCGCGTCCAGCCCGTCCTGCACCTGCTCGGCCGCGCGCAACACCGCCCGCGCCTTGTTCTCCGTCTCCTGCCATTCCATCTCGGGCACCGAGTCCGCGACGATGCCCGCCGCCGCCTGGACCGCCAATAGCCCGTTCTTCACGACACCCGTGCGGATTGCGATCGCGAGGTCCATCTCGCCGGAGAAGCTGAGGTAGCCGCAGGCGCCGCCGTAGAGGCCGCGCTTGGTGGGCTCGAGCTGGTCGATGATCTCCATCGCGCGGACCTTGGGCGCACCCGACAGCGTGCCCGCCGGAAAGGTCGCCTTCAGCACGTCGATCGACGTGAGGCCGGGCTTCAATCGTCCCTCGACCGACGACACGATGTGCATCACGTGCGAGTACTTCTCGACCGCGAGTTGCTCGGTGACCTTGACGCTGCCGATCTCCGCGATGCGGCCGACGTCGTTCCGCGCGAGATCGATCAGCATCACGTGCTCGGCGATCTCCTTCGGATCCGATAGCAGCTCCTTCGCGAGCGCGACGTCCTGCGCCGGCGTCGCGCCGCGCGGACGCGTGCCGGCCAGCGGCCGGATGGTCACGATGGTGTCATGGCCCTCGACCTCGGTCCCGTCTTCGGCGCGCGGTCTGGGACGCAGCTCGTGGCGCACCAGGATCTCCGGCGACGAGCCCACCACGTGGAAGTCGCCGAAGTTGTAGAAGTAGAGGTACGGCGACGGATTCAGCGACCGCAGCGCGCGATACAGCGTCAGCGGCGAATCGCGGAACGGCTTGACGATGCGCTGGCCGATCTGCACCTGCATCACCTCGCCGGCGGCGATCATCTCCTTCGCCTTGCCGACGGCCGCGAGGTAGTCGTCCTTCGCGAAGCCGCGGTGCGCATCGGTCCGCATCGACGGCTGGCTGTACGGCACGTCGACCGGACGACGCAGTCGATCGCGCAGCTCGCGCAGACGGGCTTTCGCGCGGCCATGGGCCTCGGGTTTCGTCGGGTCCGCGTACACGATCACGTAGATCTTGCCGGCAAGGTTGTCGACGACCACGACCTCCTCGGTCAGCAGCAGCAGGATGTCGGGCACGTCGAACGCGTCGTCGTCGCCGACCGTCTTCGCGGTACTCACCAGTCGCGGCTCGATATGACGCGCGACGTCGTAGCCGAAGTAGCCCGCGAGACCGCCGGCGAAGCGCGGCAGGCCCGGCCGCACCGCGACGCGGAAGCGATCCTTGAACGCCGCGACGTTGTCGAGCGGGTTGCCGGCCATGGTCTCGACGACCTTGCCGTCGGTGACCACCTCGGTCACGGCGGCATCGCCGTAGCCGCGCGCGCGGATCAGCGTGCGGGCCGGCAGGCCGATGAACGAGTAGCGGCCGAAGCGCTCGCCGCCGACCACCGATTCGAGCAGGAAGGAATGCGCGCCGCCGCGTTCGACGTGGGCCAGCTTGAGGTACAGCGACAGCGGCGTATCGAGATCGGCGAAATGTTCCGCGATCAGCGGGATGCGGTTATAGCCGTCGCGTGCCAGCGACTGGAATTCGAGTTCGGTCATGACCATCTTCGAGAGGAGCGGCCACGCTTCGCTGCCGGAAACGGTGACGCTGTGAACGACCGGTCGGCGACGAACGCTCGACCACGGTGTGCCGCGAGGATCAGCCTCGCCAGTCGACGCTGCGCCAGCGCATCGCCAGTCGGTCGGCGACGCGTGCAAGGCGGGTTCGGGTCACGCGCAGGTTCATGAGAACGGGGACACGCAGAGAGACGTTCGATCGAGCGGGACGCCTAAGACGCCGAGCGATGTGCCGCAACGACGCACTGCGCGATCCACTGCGCCGCCGCCAGAAGGTCGGGGACGATAGCACACGTCACACCGCGTTCGAGGAGCCCAGCGGCGCTGTCCGCGGCGCCGCCCGAGCCCGGATATCCATAGGGCACGGTCAATGACAGAACCCCCGCTGCGGACGCCGCGAGTGCATCGTTCCTGGAGTCGCCGATCATCACGCAGTCGGCCGGCGCGACGCCCAGGCGCTCGCACGCGAGCAACAGCGGCGCCGGCAGCGGCTTCTTGTCGACGGTATCGCCGCCGCCGACCAGGCAGTCGAAGTACGCGGCGATACCGAGCCGCTCGAACAGCGGGCCGACGAGTTCGCGCGGCTTATTCGTCACGCACGCGATGCGCAGGCCCGCGTCGCGCATCGCATCGAGACCGGCCGTCGCGTTCGGATAGAGTGTCGCGCTGCTGCCGTTGAGCCGACGATAGTGCGCGAGGTACACGGGCAGCCACTGCGCGACCCGGTCGGCCCCGACGAACTGGGCGACCAGGTTGCCGGCGCCTTCGCCGACGGCCTGCATCACGTCGCGATCGGACACGGCAGGCCTGCCCGCGTCGGCCAGCATCGCGTTGGTGGCCGCGGCGATCTCGGACAACGTATCGGCGAGCGTGCCGTCGAGGTCGATCAGGACGGCGCGGAAGGGATGGGACGGTGTGTTCAAGCGGAGGGCATCGATCAGTCGCCGCACCACGGCGGCAGGCGGGTTATGGTGCGGAAAGCTCAGGCGCCCGCGAGAGCGCCGCGCAGCTTGCCCATCACGCCGCGATAGCCGCCATCGGCATCCCTCGCCCCGAACACCGCCGAACCGGCGACGAAGGTGCAGGCACCGGCCGCCGCGATCTTCGCGATGTTGTCGACCTTCACGCCGCCGTCGACCTCGAGTATGACCTCGCGCCCGCTCGATGCCTGGTAGGCGTCGAGGCGCTGGCGCAGGTCGGCGATCTTGACCAGCGCCTCGTCGATGAACGACTGGCCGCCGAAGCCCGGGTTGACCGACATGATCAGCACCAGGTCGACGCGGTCCATCACGTAATCGAGATAGCCCAGCGATGTGGCCGGGTTGAAGACCAGTCCGGCCTTGCAGCCGTGTTCGCGGATCAGGCCCAGCGTGCGATCGACGTGGTCCGAAGCCTCGGGGTGGAAGCTGATGATGTTCGCGCCCGCTTCCGCGAAGTCCGGCACGATGCGGTCGACCGGCTTGACCATCAGGTGCACGTCGATGATCGCCGGGCTGCCGTCGGGCCGCTTGGCATGCGGTCGCAACGCCTTGCAGACCATCGGTCCGATGGTCAGGTTCGGCACGTAATGGTTGTCCATCACGTCGAAGTGGATGAAGTCGGCGCCGGCCGCGAGCACGTGCTGCACCTCGTCGCCGAGGCGCGCGAAATCGGCCGAGAGGATCGAAGGCGCGATGCGATAATCGCGGCGGTTCACAGGGTCCATGGCTTGCAGGCGTTGGGCTCGTCAGCGGGTCCGCGGTCCGCTGCGGGGCGATCTTCTCGAGAGTGCCGTGCCGTGTTCCAGCGGGGCGCTTCGACAGGAACGGGAGTGTACCGGAGCCCTTTCGTGCATCGCGCCCGTTCAACGCAGCCAGTAGACCGCACTCCGCACCCTTACACGCGCCAACGAGAACACGCCTACATGCCGACCTATCGCCTCGACGTCACCGTCAAGACCCGCCACATTCCCGAACAATCCGATCCGTCCGAAGGTCGCTTCGTGTTTGCGTACACGATCACGATCACCAACGCCGGCGATATCCCGACGCAGGTGATCGCGCGCCACTGGATCATCACGGACGCCGATGCGCACGTCGAGGAAGTGCAGGGACTCGGCGTCGTCGGGCATCAGCCCCTGCTCGCGCCGCACGAGTCCTTCGAATACACCAGCGGCACCGCGCTCGGGACGGCCACCGGTTCGATGCGCGGCAGCTACTTCGCGGTCGCGGAAGACGGTACGCGCTTCGACGCGCCGATCGACGAGTTCGCGCTGGCGGTGCCACGCGCGTTGCACTGATCCGCGAACGAATGCTCCCGGGCGGAGCCTCAGTGCTTCGGCGGGTCGGCCGCTGCGCCGGCATCCTGCGCTGAATCGTCGTGCCGGCCGGCCTCTTCGGCCGCCAGGCGATCGAGCGCCTCGCGCTCGCGTCGCTGGGTCGGACCGAGCGTCCACCACACGATGAACAGGAACAGCCCGAGCGCACCCAACGCCTCGGCAACCAGGATCCACATGGCAGTCACATCCCTTGAAGGCGCCGGACGTTTCGCAGATGCGCTGCGAAGCGGGGCCGTGCGCATGTCGCATTCTATCGACGCGAGCCCCCGCCTCCCGCAGCTCGCGGCGACCCTGCTCGTCGCATCGGTGGCGCTGCTGTCCGCCTGCACGACGCCGCCGGCCCGGCCACCGGCCCCGGCATCGCAGCCCGCGCCGGTCCCTGCACCCGCTCCCGCACCGGTCGTCACGGCGAAGCCTCTGCTCGTGCCGACGAACTGGGCGTCGCTGCCCGGCTGGAGCAGCGACCCGCTGACCGATGCGTGGCCCGCGTTCATCGCGTCCTGCGAGGCGCTGGCCCGCAAGCCCGAATGGGCTGCGGCCTGCGCGGCCGCGAAGGCGATCGACGGCAACGACCCGGTCGCGATCCGCCACTTCTTCGAAAGCCGCTTCGTGCCGAACCGCGTCACGACCACCGAAGGCAACGACACCGGACTCGTGACCGGCTATTACGAGCCGCTGCTGCGCGGCAGCCGCGTGCCGATCGCGCCCTACCTCACGCCGGTCTACGGCGTGCCCGACGACCTGCTGGTCGTCGACCTGACGTCCTTGTACCCGGAGCTGGCGGGCAAGCGACTGCGCGGCAAGGTCGTGGGCCGCACCGTCGTCCCCTACCCGTCCCGCGGCGACCTCGCCAGCAGCGGTGCGTTGCGCGGCAAGGAGCTGCTGTGGGTCGACGATCCGATCGAAGCGTTCTTCCTCGAGATCCAGGGTTCGGGGCGCGTCGAGTTGAACAGGGGCGGCCGCGGCTCGGGCAAGGACGCGCAGACGGTGCGTCTCGCGTACGCCGACCAGAACGGTCAGCCGTACCAGTCGATCGGTCGCTGGCTCGTCGATCGCAACGAGCTGACGCTGGCGCAGGCGTCGATGCAGAGCATCAAGGCCTGGGCCGTCGCGCATCCCGCCCGCCTCGCAGAACTGCTGGCCGCCAATCCGAGCAAGGTCTTCTTCAAGGAAGAGCCGATCGTCGACCCGGCGCGCGGACCGAAGGGCGCGCTCGGCGTTTCGTTGACTCCGCAACGATCGATCGCGGTCGACCCGCGCGTCGTGCCGCTCGGGTCGCCGGTCTTCCTGGCGACGACGCAGCCGTTGTCCGATACGCCGCTGCAGCGGCTGGTGATGGCACAGGACACGGGCGGCGCGATCGCCGCCGCGCCCAACGGCGCCGTGCGCGCCGACTATTTCTGGGGCTTCGGCGCCGGGGCCGGCAACCAGGCCGGACGGATGAAGCAGGACGGGCGCATGTGGGTGCTCGTGCCGCGCTGAGCGGCGGGCCGCTCTACCGCCGACTCGGGGCGTCGACGTTCAGCCGGCCAGCAGTTTCTCCAGCGCCGCCGCGTCGACCGCGCCCTCCACCCGCTTGTCGTTCGGGAAGAACAGCGTCGGCGTACCGTCGACGCGCAGCTTCTTGCCGAACGCCAGCGTCTTGTCGAGCGGCGTGGCGCAGCTGCCGTCGCCGGTCAGTTCCGTCGCCTTCTGCATCCAGTCGTTCCAGGCCTTGGCGCGGTTGGGCGCGCACCAGATCTGCTTCGACTTGGCGAGCGAGTCCGGGCCCAGCACCGGGTAGAGGAAGACGTAGATCGTCACGTCGCCGATGTCGAGGATCGACTTCTCGAGCCGCTTGCAATAGCCGCAGTTCGGGTCCTCGAAGATGGCGACCTTGCGCTTGCCGGTGCCCTTGATGGTCTTCACCGCGGTGTCCAGCGGCAGGTCGACCCACTTGAAGGCCGGCAGCGACGCCTGCTTGATCGCCTCGGCGCGCGAGCGCGTGAGGTTCTCGCGCGTGCGCAGGTCGATAACGTTGCCGACCATGATGTAGTTGCCGGTGGCGTCCGTGTAGAAGATGTCGTCGCCGACGCGCACTTCGAAGAGGCCCGCGACCGGCATGCGGCTGATGCTGTCGACGGTCGCGCTCAATCGCGTCTCGAGGTTCTTCTTCAGCTCCGGATCGTTGACCGGTGCGCCCGCACCGGCGTCGACGGTGGGCGCCGGCGCCGACAGGGCCGGCTTCGATGACTGGCTCTGGGCATGCGCGAACAGCGCGATGGTCGCGAGGAGGGCCGCCAACACGAGATACGCGGGGCGCGCGCGGAGGAAGGATGAGGACATGCGGACTCCGTCTGGGAGGTGAGGCGTTCGACGCGGATCGCGGGGACGGATCGGATGGGGTCATTGCCTCTCGCCCATTGCCGCGCGACCCGAAGGATAGACGTTACGGGCTTCCCGAGGCTTGGCGCACCAGCAGGCGCTTGAGCGGCGTCGCGCGATCCAGCACGCGCATCCCCAGCCCGCGGAGCCGCGCGACGTCGGGCCGGCTGCTGTCGAACAGGCGCGAGAGCCCGTCCGTCATCTGCCGCATCGCGAACACCGGCTCGGCGCGCGCGCGTTCGTGACGACGCAGCAGCACGCGATCGCCGCAATCGCGGAACGTCTCGCGCGCGACGAGGATGCGGACCAGCGCCTCCACATCGGCGAGCCCGAGATTGAGACCCTGCCCCGCCAGCGGATGGATGACATGCGCCGCGTCGCCGACCAGGACTGCGCGGGCCGAGACCATCGCCTGCGCGCTGTGCATCGCCAGCGGCACCTCGGCGAGCGGACCGAGCGGCGTGAACGGCCCGATCGCGGTCGCGGGATCACGGGCCGCGAGTTCGGAAAGACGGGCGGCCATGGCGACGATGCCGTCGCGCATCAACGCATCGGCCACCGCATCCGGCGCCGACCAGACCAGCGAGACCGCATCGCCCGCGTCGCCGTCGCACGCCGCGAGCGGCAGCAGCGCGATCACGCCGTCGTCGGTGAACCACTGGAAGGCCGTGCCGCCGTGACGATGCGCGCTCCCGAAGTTGCCGAGCAGCGCGCGCTGTCCGTATGCCTTGCCGTGCGTCACGATGCCCAGCGCTTCGCGCGTCGGTGAGCGTGCGCCGTCGGCCGCGATCACGAGCCGGGCCAGACGCGGTCCGCGTTCGGTGGTGACGCTGACGGACTCGGTGTCCACGACCACCTGCGACGCGAAGCCGTCGATGCGCTCGATGCCGGGGAAATAGCCGGCGGCCGTGTCGAGGACCCGCGACAGTTCGCGGTGCTCGACGATGGTCGCCAGTCGCTCGGTCGCGGCTTCGTAGGCGCCGAAGTGCAGGGCCGCGCGGGCTTCCGCGTCGCCGTACACGCGCATGTCGAACACGGGCGCGATGCGCGCCGTATCGAGTTGCGACCAGACCCGCAGTCCTTCGAGGAATCGCTGGGTGCCGGGTCCGAGGGCATAGACCCGCAGATCGCGCTCGTCGTCGCGCCGCGAGTCCGACCCGCACATCGTCGATGCGGGTTCCGCTGCGTTCCGGCCGACCACCCAGACCGTCGACAGCCCTGCCTGCGCGGCGGCCAACGCCGCAGCGGCACCCACGATGCCGCCGCCGATGACGGCGACGTCTGCAATGGAATGGGAGGATGCGGCTTTGTTCGACCGCGCCGCGTCGGCTCTGGGATTCACCGCCGGATTATAGCGAGGGGTCCCAACCGTGTCGGTCCCGGACCCTACGCGCTTGCCGCTCTTCCTGAGCCCTGCGTATAATCCAGCCCCTTGGCTCGGTAGCTCAGTCGGTAGAGCAGCGGATTGAAAATCCGCGTGTCGGTGGTTCGATTCCGCCCCGAGCCACCAGACAGCTTTCCAGAGGAATCCATCAAAATCCGTGCAATGCGGGTTTCTCCTCTGAGGTCAGCGACAGGTCGTCCAATGCGCTCCGGATCAGTCCGCGAATATCCGGATTAGCGCGGGGGCACACGCAAGGGGCACATTCATCTTCACTCAAGGAGATGCCCCGTGCCACTGACAAACTTGTTCGTCCAGAACGTTAAGCCCACAGATCGTGTCCGGCGCTACACCGACGGTTTAGGCATGTATCTCGAAGTCGCGCCTTCCGGTGGAAAGTACTGGCGATGGAAGTATCGCTACGATCGACGAGAGAAACGACTTGCGCTTGGCGTGTATCCGACCGTGTCGTTGAAGGAAGCTCGTGAGCGACGCACAGAGGCGAGAAGCCTTCTATCCAAAAACATCGATCCGGCCGCGCATCGTCACGCTGTGAAGGCAGCCCGAGCCGAAGCTGAGAGCTGGCCCCACCGATCTGAACAGATCCGATCGATTTATAAGTGAACGCTGCGGGTCAGGCTGCCAGTTCCAGAGTCTGCGGCAGCGAAGTGAAGTACACCACGTCTGGCGTTCGCGCCTGGTGGCTCGAGTGCGGCCG
>JBBRRW010000038.1:0-18738 GCA_038245975.1 Burkholderiales bacterium | reverse complement strand
GCGGGCGCCGGCATGGCGGTCGTCGTATGCGGCGACGTCGCGACCGGTGGGAACTTCTCGGGACGATGGTCGGGGATGAAGCCGTCGCGATTGGGCATGCGCACCGCCGCCAGGGACTTCTCGTCGAGCACCGTGTCGGGACCGACGATCTTCGCCTGCGACAGGATGTAGGCGGAGACGGCATACACGTCGTCGTCGCTCATGCTGCCCGGGGCCGTCAATGGCATCGCCCGCTTGATGTAGTCGAACAGCGTCGTCGCATACGGCCAGTAGCTCTCGACGGTCTTGACCGGCGCCTTGGTCGGGTCGCTGTTGACCAGCGTGCCTCGGCCACCGACGAGTCGATCGCCGAGGCCGCCCTGCAGCGCCTGGCCGTGGCAGGCGCCGCATTGCGCCTGATAGACCTTCTCGCCGTCGGCGACCGAGCCGCGGCCCTGCGGAAGACCGCGTCCGTCGGGCAGCGGCGACACGAACTTCGCCAGTTCATCGGGCGTCGGCGTGGTCCCGAAGCCGAAGGTCGCGTTCGGCCGGTCTGCGGCCATGGCGACCGACGCGACCACCAGGCAGCCGACGAGAAACCCTGCGCGTTCAATAGATGTGGACATTGCTCACCTTTCCGTCGCTGGCGACCTGCCAGCTTTGAATGGCATTGAGGTGGTAGATCGAACCCAGGGGTCCGTCGAGACCGCGGACCGCGATCAGCTGGCCGAGCGTCGGCTGCACGTAGCCGGTCTCGTCGACACAGCGGCTCTGCAACACTGCGGGCTTGCCGTCCCACACCCAGGGAAACCGGAAGCGGGTATGGCAGATCGGCAGGACCGGACCATCGAGTGCGGCGCGCTGCCAGGTCCTGCCGCCGTTGGTCGAGACCTCGACGCGCTTGATGGCACCGCGACCCGACCATGCGAGGCCGGAGATCTCGTGGAAGCCGGGCTCGTCGAGCATCATCTCGCCGGACGGCGACGTGATGACCGACTTCGCCTCCATCTCGAACGAGAACTGAACGGCCTTGCCGTTCGGCATCAGGTCGGTGTACTTCGACGTCTCTTCGCGCGTCATGAACGGCGAGTCCGAGACCTCGAGGCGACGCAGCCACTTGATGTTCATGTTGCCTTCGAAGCCGGGCACCAGCAGGCGCAGCGGATAGCCCTGCTCCGGACGGATCGCTTCGCCGTTCTGCCCGTAGGCGAGGATGCAGTCCTTCATCGCCTTGTTGATCGGGATGCTGCGCGTCATGGCCGACGCGTCGCCGCCTTCGGCGAGCAGCCACTTCGCGTTGCCGCGCAGTCCTGCCTCCTTCAGGATGGTCGACAGCGGAACGCCGGTCCATTCCGACGTCGACGTCAGCCCGTGCGTCCCCTGCACGGTCTTCATCGTCGGCTTGGACCATTCGGTCAGCCCGTTGCCCGAACACTCGAGGAACATCAGCCGCGATACGGCGGGGAAGCGGCGGATCTCCTTCATCGACAGCTTGCGTGGCCGATCGACCAGTCCGTGGACGTAGAGCTGGTGCGTCGCCGGGTCGATCACCGCGGTGCCGCCGTGGCTGCGCTCGAAGTGCAGCCCCGACGGCGTGACGATCCCCTGGCTCTTCTCGAGCGGCGTCAGCGTCCACGACGACTGGGCGGTCGCCGTCTTGAAGCGAGTCCGCATCTCGGTCTCGAACTGCGACCGGCTTCCGTAGCTGGTGTCGTCGAGCGGATAGCCCTGGACCTTGCTCGCGTCGGGGGGCACATCGTGTTCGACCGCACCCGCTGCGGCCCTCGTCATCATTCCGGCGCTACCGACGGCGGCCAGTGCGCCTGCCATGAAGCGGCGCCGGTCGACGCGCGCCCGGTCGCTGCCGGTGTAGAAGGGGGAGGCCGGGTCGGTCGCGGCCCGGCCGAGGCGGGCGTCCTCGTCCGCCTGCATGCGTTCGATCATCGATGGCGGCCTGGGCTCGCCGGGGGTTTCTGCTTCGGTCTTCATCGGGGCTCCTTCGTGGACCTGCATGAGCGCTGCGCGCGGCGATCGGCATCCATCGGTCCGTGCGCGGGCGAATTGCGGATGACCGGGGCGCTAGACGAGCCGCCCGTCCTCGCGGTCGGGTCGCTCCCCGACCTCATTTCCACAGGCTGCACTTCGACTCCGCCTTCGTCGCGAACGCCTGGTCGCCCGGGATGGCGGCGACCACCTTGTAGTAGTCCCACGGGTACTTCGATTCGCTCGGCGTCTTGACCTGCATCAGGTACATCTCGTGGACCATGCGGCCGTCGGGACGGATATAGCCGTCCTTGGCGAACATGTCGTCGATCCGCGCAGACTTCATCTGCGCCATGACCTTGTCCGGGTCGTCCGTGCCGACGGCTTTGACCGCCTTCAGGTAGGTCGTTACGGCCGAGTAGTCGGCCGCCTGCGTCGACGTCGGTTCGCGCTTGGTCCGCTCGAAGTAGCGCTTCGACCAGGCGCGCGTCTCCGCCGTCCGGTCCCAGTACCACGGGTCCGCCAGGTACATCCCTTGCGTGGCGGCGAGGCCGAGCGCGTGCACGTCGCTGATGAACATCAGCAGGCCGGCGAGCTTCATCGTCTTGGTGACGCCGAACTGGTTGGCGGCCTTGATCGCGTTGACCGTGTCGCCGCCCGAGTTGGCGAGCGCGAGGATCTTGGCCTTCGACGACTGGGCCTGCAACAGGAAAGAGGCGAAGTCCGACGCGTTGGCGGGATGCTTGACGCTGCCGAGAATCTTTCCGCCGGCCGCCTTCACGACCGCCGTTGCATCGGCTTCGAGCGAGGCACCGAACGCGTAGTCGGCCGTGAGGAAGTACCACGTGTCGCCGCCCTCCTTGACGATGGTGGAGCCGGTCACCTTCGACAGCGCCACGGTGTCGTACGAGTAGTGCACGGTGTATGGCGTGCAGTCCTCGTTAGTGAAACGCGACGCACCCGCGGAGACGACCATGATCGGCTTCTTCTTGTCGGCCGCGACCTTGTTCATCGCCAGCGCCGCGGCCGAGTTCGTGCCGCCGATCAGCATGTCGACGTGCTCGGTGTCGATCCATTCGCGCGCCTTGCTCGCGGCGATGTCGGCCTTGTTCTGGTGGTCGGCGAACAGGAATTCGATCTTCTTGCCGTTGACCTTTCCGCCGAAATCCTCGATCGCCATGCGGATCGCCTCGACGCCTCCTAGCCCGTCGACGTCGGCATAGAAGCCCGAGATGTCGGTGATGAATCCGATCCTGACGACGTCGTCGGAGATCTGTGCGTGTGCGGCGACGGCGGCCAACCCCAGCCCCAGGCTCGCGGCGATGCGCCCGGGAGTTGTTCTACGCTTCGAGTGCATGTCTTCCTCCACTTTCTGGTTGTTGTGAAGACGACCGTCACGAAACTGCGGGACGCGCTGCAGACACGCCCGTCGCGCCGGTCGCCGGACTGCCGGCAAATGGTTGTCTTGGTCTTTGTCTTCGGTTCCGGATCGGTCGGGTCATCGATTGACGTCGACCACGACGCGTCCGCGAATCGCGCCCGACAGGATCTCGGGGGCGACGGCGATCGCCTCGACGAGGCCGACGGTGCGCGCGATGCTCTTGATGGCGTCGCGGTCCAGGTCGGTCGCCAGCCGCTGCCACGCTGCGGTGCGGACGGCGGTCGGCACCATCACGCTGTCGACGCCGATCAGCTTGACGGCGCGCAG
This sequence comes from Burkholderiales bacterium, assembly GCA_038245975.1. Lineage (GTDB taxonomy): Bacteria > Pseudomonadota > Gammaproteobacteria > Burkholderiales > Burkholderiaceae_D > CAHJXF01. The sequence continues at coordinate 15,068 of JBBRRW010000038.1, read as the reverse complement.
GATGAAGGGCGCCACCGTCACCGGGAAGTCCATGCCCTGCGCGAGTCCGCAAGCGGCGACCGTGCCGCCGTAGCGCGTCGACGCACAGGCGTTGGCGAGCGTGTGCGAACCGACGGTGTCGATCACGCCGGCCCAGCGTTCCTTCTGCAGCGGCTTGCCGGGATTCGACAGCGTCGCGCGGTCGATCACTTCGGCCGCGCCGAGCGATTGCAGGAAGGGGGCCTCGGCCTGCTTGCCGGTCGAGGCGACGACGCGATAGCCGAGGTGCTTCAGCAGCGCCACGGAGACCGAGCCGACGCCGCCGGTGGCGCCGGTCACGAGGATGTCGCCGGCGTCGGCGGCGACGCCCTGCCGCTCGAGCGCCATCACGCAGAGCATCGCCGTGTAGCCGGCGGTGCCGATCGCCATCGCCTCGAACGGAGCCAGGGTCTCGGGCAGTCGGACCAGCCAGTCTCCGGAGACGCGTGCCTTCTGCGCGAGGCCGCCCCAGTGCGACTCGCCGACCCCCCAACCGTTGAGCACGACCTTGTCGCCGGCCTTCCAGCCTCCGTGGTCGCTGGCCGTGACGGTGCCGGCCAGGTCGATGCCCGGGACCATCGGAAACTTCCGGACGACCGGCGACTGGCCGGTGATCGCGAGGCCGTCCTTGTAATTGATGGTCGAGTAGTCGACCGCGATCGTGACGCCGCCGGCGTCGAACGACGGCAGTGCGCCGTCATCGAGTGAGCGCAGGCCCGCGACGGTAGCGCCGTCGGCATTCTTCTCGAGGTAGATGGCATTGAACATGAGGCTTCCTAACGGGGTGTGGTCGGGGATTCGAAGGTGCCGGACGGCGCATCCGGAAGCGCGTGCCCGGGCTCGGAGGCACTCGGCGTCACGGGCATCAGCAGGTGATCGAAGAAGAGGCGGCTGACGTTGTCCAGCGGGACCGTCGAGCGCTCGAGCTTGGCGCACAGCAACGCGCCTTCCCAGGCGCTCCAGAAAAAGCGGGCGAGCGACGCCGAATCGATCGGTGTGGCGATCTCGCCGACCCGGCGGGCTTCTTCGATGCAGTCGCGGAAGCGCTCACGCCAGGTGTTCAGTACTTCGAGGAGCAGCACGCGAAAGTCTTCCTCGAGCGTCGCCATCTCCTGGCCGAGGTTGCCGACCAGGCAGCCGCGCTTGAAGGCGAAGCGCAGCACGCCATCGGTCGCGTCGGCGGCGAAGGCCCTGAGGCGGGCGAGCGGCGACAGGGTCTCATCGTCGAGCGTGCGGTCGAGCTTGCGTGCGAAGTAGGCCGCGTAGTTGCGGATCACCGCGTGCGCGTAGACGTCCTTGCTCTCGAAGTAGTAGTAGAACGATCCCTTGGGGACGTCGGCCGCCTGCACGATCTCGTCGAGGCCGGTGCTGCCGAAGCCCTTCTGCGTGAAGAGCGCCGTGCCGATGTTGACCAGCGACTGGCGCTTGTCGTTCAGCCTGGAGGAACTGCGGTCGAGGGACTTGATCATCGGGAAGGGGCGGTCGGGCCGGCGGGGGCGGGCTCGGCGCGAGGGGTGGCTGACGGCGCCCGATGCCGCACCAGCCGCCGCATGCAGTAGAGCCCGACGATGGGACCCGGCAGAAGGAGCCAGGCGACCTTGCTGCCGAGCGAAGCGAAGGCCGACGTCGCGATGACGATCGAGAAGGTGGTCAGCAGGAAGCCGATGCTGTTCTGGATCGTCAGCGCGCTACCGACGAAGTCGGGCGGACAGGCCCGGACCGACAGCGCGGAGAACTGCGGCGAGTCGGCGACGACGGCGAGCCCCCACACCAGCAGCAACGCGAGGCGCACCGGCACCGGCAGCGCGTCGATCAACGGATAGAGGAGGCAGACCAGTCCCGAGGTTGCGAGCGCGACAAATGCCACGCGCGCGCTGCCGATTCTTCGGCTGAGGATGCCGCCGCCGATGCAGCCGACGGTCCCCATCGCGATGACGAGGAAGGCCCAGCCGGAGACCTGGGTCGGCATCCGCGCGGCGTCCGGAAGGACCGACAGAAGCAGCAGCGGCACGATCGTCCAGAACGCGTAGAGCTCCCACATGTGTCCGAAGTAGCCGAAGGCGGACGCCCTGAACTCGGGGATGCGGAACGCGCTGAGGACGTTGCCGCGCAGCGCCCCCGCAGCGCGGGGCGCGAGGCGCAGATAGGGGCCGTCCCCGAGCAGACCGATGATCACGGCGCCGGCGAGCGCGAGCACCGACGAGGTCAGGATCACGGCCTGCCACGAGATGGCGCCGCCGACCATGCGGATGCCGTGGGGCAGTGCGGTTCCGAGCGTCAGCATGCCGACCAGCAGGCCAAGGGTCTGTCCGGCGCGTTCCGGATCCCAGCTGACGATCAGCTTCATGCCGAGCGGGTAGATGCCGGCCAGCGAAAGGCCGACCGCGAAGCGGAACCACAGCGCGGATTCGAGCCCGGTGCTGAACAGCGCGAACGCGCCGTTGAACGCGGCGCCGAGCACGCTGCACAGCGCGAAGATGCGGCTCGCCGGATAGCGGTCGGCGAGCCCGGTGAGGGCGAACACCAGCGTGCCGACGATGAAGCCGCCCTGCACGGCGTTGGTCAGCCAGCCGATATCTATGGATGTCAGACCCCACAGCCGGCGCAGGTCGTCGGCCGCACTGTTGGCGCTGAACCAGAGCGACGTGCCGCACAGCTGCGCGACGACGATGAATGCGATCGGACGGCGCATCGCGTCGCCGGTCAGCCCTGCGCCTTGGCGAAACGCGCGTCGCGCCATGCGATCGCCTCGCGCATCCCGCGCTCGCGCGCGACATCCATGAAGGCGCGCTTGTCCGGCGATCCGTGCGACTCGATCGTGTGGTCGATGTCGAGCGCCATCTTCAGCGCGATCGGCATTCCCTGGATCTCGTAGGTCCGGTTGAGCGCCTTCTTGGTCTCGGCCACGAGGACCGGGTCCATCAGCGCGATACCGCGCGCCGTCCGCAGCGCCTCGTCGACATGGGTGCCGACCGCGACGACGCGGCTCACGAGTCCCATGGTCAGCGCTTCGGAAGCGGGGATGCGGTCGTCCGCGCTGAGGATGATCCGCTTGGCCTGCTTGGGGTTGGTCATCCACGGCAGCAGCATCGTGACGATGCCGGCCCCGAACTTCAGCTCGGGTTCGCCGAACACGGCGTCGTCGGACGCGATCGTGATGTCGCACGACATCGCCAGCTCGAACGCGCCGGCGAGACAGGCGCCGTGGACGGCCGCGATCGTGGGCTTCGGACTGTTCCAGAAGCGCATCGTCGTGTCGAAGTCGTGATCGAGGATCTCCCGCCAGACCTTGGCGCCTTCGGGTCGCTGATCCATCTGCGCCTTCAGGTCGAAGCCGGACGAGAACGCGCGGCCCGCGCCGCTGACGACGATCACGCGGACGTCGTCGTCGGCCTCGGCCCGGTCCATCGCTTCGTTGATCTCGGTCAGCGACAGCTGGTTGAGCGCGTTGAGCCGCTCGGGCCGGTTCAACGTGATGTGCGCGATGTGGTGTTGACAATGGAACAGCAGGGTCGTGAAGGCGGTCATCGGGTTCTCGTGTGCGAAGGAGGCGATCAGGCAGCCAGCGGGTCGAGGTGACCCGCCAGGATCATCGACCGCAGGCGGGTGCGATCGGCCTTGCCGGTGCGGCCGGTGGGGAGTTCCTCGGCCAGGTAGTAGCGGTCCGGGTGCTTGAACCGCTCGAGCCGGCCGTCGAGGAACCGACGTACCGACGCGATCTCGATCGCCGCGCCGCTGCGCGCGACGAGCAGCACGTGGATGCGCTCGCCGAGCAGCGAATCGTCGACGCCGACCGCCATCGCGGCCGCGACGTCGGGATGCGCACAGAGGATCTGTTCGATCTCCACCGGCGTGACCTTGTTGCCGCCGCGACTGATGACTTCCTTCTTGCGCCCCATCAGTTCGACGACGTCGTCGACCCGACGGGCGAGGTCGCCGGTGCGGAACCAGCGGCCGCTGAAGGCCGACGCCGTCAGTTTGGGCGCATCGAGGTAGCCCTTCATCGCGTAGGGCGTCGCGATCTGCAGCTCGCCGACCGCACCGTCGGCGACCGGCCGGTCGTCGGGATCGACGATGCGGAATTCGACGTTCGGCGACGGCCTGCCGATGCAGCCCGGGTGCCTCGCATAGTCGGCCGGGAACGCGAAGAAGTCGCAGGTCGCCGTCTCGGTCAGGCCGTAGATGTCGACGAGCGCGGTCGACGCGAAGCGCCGGCGGATCACGTCGGCCAGCGACCGGCCCAGAGATTCCCCGCCGATCGCGATCTGAACGAGGCGCCCCTCTGCGACGACGCGATCGATCAGCGGGGACAGCGAGGGGTCCGCGAACAGCACTCGCATCATCGTCGGGACCATGCCCACGCGCGTGATGCGCTCGTCGGCAAGGGCCTCGCAGAACGCCGCCGGCTCGAACTTCTCGCGCATCACGACAGTGCCGCCGCGCAGCAGCGTCAGCAGGGTCAGCCAGAGGCCGAAGCTGAACGTGATGTTGAGGACCAGCAGGATCCGGTCCGACGGCGTGAAGCGCAGGAGGGTATCGATCTGCAGCATCTTGGCGTGGAAGGCCTCGTGTCCGACGACCACGCCCTTCGGTTCGCCGGTCGACCCCGACGTGAAGATCACGAACGCCGCGGCTGCCAGAAGTGGGCGCGGGGACGGCACTGCGACGCCGGCGAGCGCAGCGACCGGCGTCGCCGCACGTCCGTCGATCGACAGGCGTGCCCCGGTCCGCGCACGGATCTTCGCGACGACCTCGCCCGGCGTGCTGCGATGGATCGGCACGGCGACGCCGCCCGCCAGCCATACGGCCAGCAGCGCGACGACGTCGCGCGGGTGGTTCGAGACCTCGACGTGCACCGGTTCGTGCGCGGTGAGTCCGGTCGCCGACAACGCGGCAGCGATGGCGCGCGCGTCCGCGAGCAGCGCTCGATAGCTGAGCGACGTCGTGCCGCCTTCGACCGCGATGCTCTGGTCGAACTGCGTTGCAGAGTGGGTCAGCGCGGTCGCAAGTGCGTGGGTCAAGGGACCTTCCTGAAGGACGACAGACCGGTGCGTCGAGCCGGTGCCCTGAGAGCGGGAGGAACAAGCGGTCGCAGATATGCGTTGCGGCGGTCGCGCGGTCGTGCGTGCGAGCCCTGAGCCCGTCGTCGACTAGACGACCGGTCAACTATCGAGTCCGCAAGATGAATCGTAAATTCGGGTTTTCCAGAAGCGGACGCGTTCGAACACGACCACTTTCATCGATGCCCGGGTTATCCCGAGGTGCATTTGAGGCGCGGCCACGGCTATGCTTCATCTCAAGTAGATCGGTCTAGTTGTTTAGGCCGAGCCGTTTCCGCATGCGCATTTTGGAAGACAGCGATCTTGAAAGAGTCCGTTTCCGAGTCGTACGTTTCGAACAAGGACTTCTCGCGCCGGGCCGACGAACATGGAGCTCGCGAAGTCCGCGCGAGAAAGCGCGCCGACACGCGGGCGCTGATCGTACGCACCGGGACCGCATTGCTCACCGAGCGAAGCTTCGCCGCGGTCGGCATCGAAGACGTTCTGCAACAGTCCGGCGTGGCGCGTGGTTCGTTCTATCACTTCTTCCCGAGCAAGGAAGCGTTCGGCCAGGCGGTGATCGACAACTACGGCGACTACTTCGACCGCAAGCTGAAGCGGCTGCTCGGCGACGAGTCGGTCACTCCGCTCGCACGGCTCGAAGCTTACGTCGACGACGCGTCGCGCGGCATCGAAAAGTTTCACTGCACGCGCGGCTGCCTGATCGGCGCGTTGAGCCAGGAACTGGGGGCGCACAGCGCAGCATTCCGTCCGAAGCTCGAGGCGGTGTTCGCGAGCTGGCAACGGCATGTCGCCGGCTGCCTGCGCGAGGCCATCGCTGCCGGTGAAGTGAGTCGATCGCTGGATATCGACAGCGCCGCCGAATTCTTCTGGTATGGCTGGGAAGGCGCCCTGATGCGCTCGAAGCTCGAACGCTCCGCCGCGCCGCTGCGACGGTTCGGAAAGCACTTCATCGAATCGTTGCCGCGGCCACCCGGTACTCGACGCCGGCCGTCCTCACGGCGCGCCGCCTGAGCAGCGCTCGAGCAAAGGACTTCGCTTGAACATCGCACAGGGCCTGCTGGCGCGGGCGCGTATGTCGCCGGACGAACCCGCAGTCACGCACGGGACCGCCACGCTTGACTACCGCACGCTGGTGGACCGCGTGACGCGGCTCGCCGGGTCGATGCGCTCGACGCTGTCACTCGACACCGGCGACCGCGTCGCCCTATTCATGGATAACCGCGTCGAAGTGTTCGAGACGATGTTCGCCTGCTGGGTCGCCGGTCTGTGCGTCGTGCCGATCAACGCCAAGCTCCACCCGCGCGAGGTCGCCTACATCGTCACCGACTGCGCGGCACGGGTCGTGTTCACCACCGCGGCGAACGTCGATGACCTGCGGGCGCACGTCGCCGGCGCCTCGACGACCCTCGAGGAGGTCGACTCCGATCGCTACGCATCGTTGATGGCCGGCGACCCGCTCGCGTGCGCCGAAGTCACGCCGACCGACCCGGCATGGATCTTCTACACCAGCGGCACGACCGGTCAGCCGAAAGGGGCTGTGCTGTCGCATCGCAATCTGCTGTTCATGACGATGGCGTACTACGCCGACATCGAGCAGGTCGCGCCGGGGCAATCGATGTTCCATGCGGCACCGTTGTCGCACGGGTCCGGGCTCTATGCGCTACCGCACCTGTTCGGTGGCGGACACCAGGTGATCCTCGACGGCTTCAAGCCGCAAGAAATGCTCGATCTGCTGAAGCGCTATCCGGCTGTCTCGATGTTCGCGGCCCCGACCATGCTGACTCGCCTCGTTCATGCGGCCGGGGACGCCGACGACGCGGTGGGCAACCTTCGCATCGTGCTGTACGGCGGCGGACCGATGTACGTCAGCGACATCCTGAAGACCATGGAGATCTTCGGCGCCCGCCTGTTCCAGTTGTTCGGGCAGGGCGAATCGCCGATGACGATCACCGGACTGCGGCCGTCGGACCACGCGGGCGAGCGCGACGAGGACCACCTGGCGCGTCTCGGATCGTGCGGCACGCCGCGCACCGGTGTCGAGGTCCGTGTGGTGGACGATACGGGTGGCGATCGGCCGACCGGCGACCTGGGCGAGATCGTCACGCGCAGCGACTGCGTCATGTCGGGCTACTGGAACAACCCCAAGGCGACGGCGGCTGCGTTGCGGGACGGCTGGCTCTGGACTGGCGACATTGGATCGATCGACGAGCGCGGCTACCTGAGCCTGCGCGATCGCTCGAAGGACATGATCATCAGCGGTGGCACCAACATCTATCCGCGCGAGATCGAGGAGGTGCTGCTCACGCATCCCGCGGTCGTCGAATGTTCGGTCGTCGGACGTCCGCATGCCGAATGGGGCGAAGAGGCGGTCGCCTTCATCGTCTCGCGGGACGGCCATCCGCCGACCGTCGATGAACTCGACACCACCTGCCTGACGCGCATCGCCCGCTTCAAGCGACCGCGCCATTACCGCTTCGTCGATGCGCTGCCCAAGAACAATTACGGCAAGGTACTGAAGACCGAACTGCGCCGGCAGCTCGCACAGGAGAACGAACATGCGTGACGTCGTCATCGCCGGCGTGGGCTCGACCTCCTTCGGCCGGCACCCCGATCGGAGCATCGAGTCGCTCGCGGTCAGCGCGGCCGCGCAGGCGATCGCGGAATCCGGCATCGACCGGCAGCGCATCGGCGCGCTGTATCTGGGCAATTTCATCAGCGGACCGCTCAACGGCAAGGAGGTGCTCGCGGGCATCGTGGGCGACCAGCTCGGCCTGCCGAACATTCCTTGCACGAAGGTCGAGGGTGCATGCGCGTCGGGTGGGATCGCCTTCCGGCACGCGTGGATCGCGGTCGCGAGCGGCATGTGCGACGCGGCACTCGTCGTGGGCGTCGAGACGATGACGCACGGCTCGACATCGCAGGTGACGGCCGCGCTCAACTGCGCGATGGACAACGAGAACGACGGCAGGAGTGGGTTGACCTTCCCCGGCCTGTTCGGGCTCGCATGGCGCGTGCATGCCGAGCGCTTCGGCACGACGCGCGAGCACGTGTCGGCCGTGGTGCGGAAGAACAAGGGCAACGGCCTGCTGAACCCGCTTGCCCAGATGGGTCGAGACCTCACCAACGACGAGATCGCGGCGTCGGCGATGATCTGCGACCCGCTACAGCTCTACGACTGCTGTCCCGCAAGCGATGGCGCCGCGGCGCTTCTGCTGGTCGCCAAGTCGATGGTCCGCGAGATCCACAGCGTGCCGGTCGACATCCTCGCGACGATCCAGACGCGTGGGTCGCCGCGCATCGCGGGACACCCCGACCTCGGGACGTTCGACGCGACGGTCTCGGCGGCCGAGCGCGCGTATGCGCAGAGCGGCCTGAAAGCCAGCGACATCGACGTCGTCGAACTGCACGACTGCTTCTCGATCGCCGAGATCCTCGACAGCGAGGACCTCGGGCTGGTGCCGCGCGGCGAAGGCGCGATGTGGGCGGCCGAAGGGCGCACCGGTAACGGCGGCGACATTGCGATCAACCCCAGCGGCGGCTTGTTGTCGAAGGGCCATCCGGTCGGTGCCACCGGCGTCGGTCAGATCTACGAGATCGTCCACCAGCTCCGCGGCACGCACCCCAACCAGGTCGCCGACGCGCGAATCGGCATGACCCACAACCTCGGCGGCACCGGCGTGGCCTGCACGGTCTCGATCCTTCGGCGGAGCGACGCATGACGACGACGCCGCCGACGGAGACGGGCACGCAACCGATCGCGCTCGCAATGCAGCGCTGCCGTCGCTGCGGGACCGTGGACGCGCTCACCCGAACGGTGTGCACGCGATGCCTGGGCGACGCGTTCGACCGCGTAGGGGTCGAAGGGACCGGCACGCTGGTCAGCTGGACCACCATCCGGCGGGCACCGACGCAGTTCCGTGACGACGTTCCGTACGACGTCTGCGTGGTCGACCTGGCGAACGGTCAACGCGTCACAGGCCGCCTCTCCACGGGCGTCGGCGCTTCGGTCGGTGCAGCGGTCATCGTCACCGACCTGCGTGGTGAAACGCCGATCTTCTCGTCACTTCAAAAAGGCTGATCCACTTGAGCGACATCCGCTACGAAAAGCAGGGGCGCGTGCGCCTGATCACGATCGATCGTGCGTCCGTGATGAACTCCCTCGACTTCGCCGCCAACGACAGACTGGTCGATGCGTGGCGCGAGTTCGACGCGGACGACGAGGCTCACGTCGCGGTGGTGACCGGGGCAGGCGACAAGGCGTTCTGTGCCGGTGCCGACCTCAAGTCCTACACGATGAATTTCGCGCAGCGTCCCGCTCCCGAGTTCCGGCAACGCTTCACCAACGGACCGGGCTTTGCGGGCATCACCCGCACGATGAAGATCTACAAGCCGATCGTCGCCGCGGTCAACGGGTTCGCGATCTCGGGCGGCTTCGAGCTCGCGCTCGCGTGCGACCTGCGCTTCTGCGCACCCAATGCCGAGTTCGCGTTGCAGGATGCCAAGTGGGGCTTCCATGCCTGCGATGGCGGCCTGATCCGGCTGCCGCAGATCGTCGGTCTCGGCAATGCGATGGAGATCATCCTGTCGGGCGAGCGCGTCGGTGCGGAGCACGCGCTGCGCATCGGGCTGGTCAACCGCATCGTCCCCGCGGAGGAGCTGCTCACGTTCTCGCTCGACTACGCGCAGATGCTCGCGAAGCGCTCGCCGCTGTCGCATCGCTTCGCCAAGGAAGTGATGGATCAGGCGGTGGGCCTGCCGATGGATGCGGCTCTGCGGCTCGAGTCCAGATCGTTCTACGACTTCGGTCTGACCGAAGATCTGGCCGAAGGCACGACGTCTTTCCGCGAGCGACGGGAGGCGGACTTCAAGGGACGTTAGCGGTATCGGTTACTCATCAGAAAACATCGGGAGACACCAATGAAGCGATTGCACTTGGCGGCGTTGATCGCCGCTCTCACGGGTTCGACCGTCGCGTCGGCGCAGATCAAGGTCGGCGTCATCGAGGGCCTCAGCGGACCGCCGGCGATCGTCGACTTCGGCGAGTCGTACCTGCAGGGCATCAAGCTCGCGCTGAAGGACTACCAGGCCAAGGGCGGCAAGTCGAAGATCGAGCTGGTGGTCTACGACGACGAAGCCAATCCACAACGGGCCGTATCGCTCGCGCAGCGGCTGATCCAGAGCGACTCGGCGGCCGTTGTCATCGGGACGGTCAGCAGCGGCAACGTGGTCGCGATGGCACCGTTGTTCCAGAAGGCGGGCGTGACGTTGATGGCCGGTCCGTCGATCGCGACCAACATCACGACCCAGTTCATCGACCAGAAGCCCAGCTACATTTTCCGCTGCTCGATGGTCGAGCGCTTCCAGATCGACGCGATGCTCGACTGGGGTGTGAAGAACTTCGAGAAGATCGGCCTGCTGCATTCGACCACCGGCTACGGCAACTTCGCTGCGAAGGACATCGAGGACGGGCTGAAGAACCGCGGCAAGCCGCTGGTCGCCAACGAGGCGGCGGCACCGGGCGTCAACGACCTGACCCCGCAGATGCTCAAGCTCCGCGACGCGGGCGCCCAGCTGGTGCTCGACTTCCACGAGTCGTTCGAGATGCCGTTCCGGCCGATGGCGCGCATCAACTACAAGCCGGTCATCGCAGGCAACTGGGGACTGTCGTCGCAGAAGGTGCTCGACATCGTCGGCAAGGAAGCGATCGAAGGAACCGTGATGGGACAAGCGCTCGACCTGGCTGAACCCAAGGCACAGCAGTTCGACCAGCGCATGCGCAAGGAATACGGCGGCGACTACCGCTGGCCGGTGGTCGCCGCACTCGGCTACGACGCCGGGCAGATCGTCTTCAAGGCAATCGACTCGGTCGGCAAGTCCGACCCGGTCGCAATCCGCAACGCGATCGAGAACATCTCCGGCATCGAAGCGATCTCCGCGACGCCGGCGAAACCGTTCAGTCCGACCTCGCACGAGTGCCTGAGTCGCGAGGACGTGTTCCTCGGCGTGTGGAAGAACGGGACCGTGGTCCGCCTCAAGTGAGGTCGGGGCCGACGTCCCGACACCGGTCATGAACGGTACCGATCTCGTCCAGCTGCTGCTGGGCGGCCTCGCGATGGGCGCGATCTACGCGCTCGTCGCGCTCGGGTTGTACGTGACCCATCTCGCCACCCACCGCGTCAACTTCGGGCAGGGCGACTTCATGATGGCGGCCGCTTACCTGATGATCGCCACGCGCGCCGCGAAGCTGTCGCTGCCGCTCGCGATCGCCGCCGTGGTGCTGTGCCTCGCGGTGATGGGCTGGCTGCTCGACCGGGTGGCGATCCGCCCCCTCGAGCGCAGGCGGCGCTCGAGCGTCGGCACCTATGCGTGGATCCTCACCACCGCGGGCGTCGCGCTGATCGTCCAGAACGTGATCGAGTTGTTCTACGGCAAGTCGTCGCAGTACAGTCCGCCGCTGTTCACCGGCCAGCGCGACAACGTCGTCCACTTCCTCGGCGTCGGTGTATTCGTGGAGGAATTGCTGGTGATCGTCGTCGCCAGCGCGGTGGTGCTGGCGTTCTACCTGTTCATGTTCCGGTCGCGCTGGGGCAAGTGCATCCAGACGGTGGCGTTCAATCCGGAGGTCGCCTCACTCCTCGGTATCAATACCCGGCGGGTGAAAGTGTCGGTTTTCGTGATCGCCGCCGTCCTGGCCGCCTTCGCGGGCGTGCTGATCGGCCCACTCGTCACAGTCAATCCGCAGATGGGCCTGATCTTCACCATCAAGGCGTTGATCGTCGCCGCCATCGGAGGTCTGTCGAACCCCATCGGCATCTTCGCAGGCGGCCTCCTGTTCGGGATCGCGGAAGCCGGTTCCAACTACTTCGACTCGAGCTTCGGCGATCTCTATCCGCTGCTCGCCGCTCTGGTCCTGATCGCGATCAAGCCTTCCGGTCTCTTCAGCGAGCGAGCCATCGATGTCCGCTGATCACGGTGTTGCTGCGAGTCGCGCACCGCGCGCGGCCTATGCGGTGGCCTTGCTGTTCCTGATCCTGCTGCCGTGGCTTCCGGTCAACGGGTACTGGGTCAACGTGGCCCAGACGTTCAGCTATACCGCGATCGCGGTGATCGGCCTCAACCTGCTGCTCGGGATGTCGGGCCAGATGTCGCTCGGACAGGCGGGCTTCTACGCGATCGGGGCGTACGGCTCGGCATTGGTCGCGCTCCGGCTCGGGCTGCCGGTCCCGGTCGCGGTGTTGCTCGGCACGATCCTGGCCGGCCTGGCCGGCGCGGTGGTCGGCGTCTTCGCACTCAGGACTCGCGGGCTCTACCTCGCAATGACCACGCTCGCGATCGGCTTCGTGATCGGCATCGTCGGCCAGCGCTGGGTCTCGGTCACCGGCGGCACGATGGGTCTGTCGCCGGTGCCCTCGATCACGGTGGGCGACGGACGGCACGACGATGCCTGGTATCTGTACTTCGCCGGCGGCTGTCTGCTGCTCGTGCAAATCCTTTCGGACTACGTTGGCGATTCGCGCATCGGCAGGCGGCTGCGCGCCATCAACGAATCCGAAGTCTTCGCAGCGGCCATCGGCATTCGCGTCGGCTGGTGGCGCGCCTCGGTATTCGCGGCCAGCGCGGCCCTGGCCGGCCTGGCCGGCGCTCTCTTCGCACATCAGTCGGGCTTCGTGGGCAGCGACGCGTTCTCGGTCCGGCTGAGCATCTCGCTGCTGATCGCGGCCGTGATCGGAGGTCTGGGCACGCGTACCGGTCCGTTGCTCGGCACCGCGGTCCTGCTGCTGCTCGTCGAGGTCACGGCCGGTGCCGAGAAGTACGGCCTGATCGTCTACGGTGGCACGCTGCTGGTCGTATTGCTGGTGTTCCCCGAGGGGGCTGCGGGGCTGTTCGCCCGCTTGCGGCCGCGCCGCCCGGTCACCTCCGCGAGGGCGCGCGACGACGCGTTGCCGTTCGTGTCATTCGATGGCGCCGGCCTGTCGATCCGCGGCGTGACGAAGCGCTATGCGGGCGTGATGGCACTCAACGACGTCACGATCGAGGTCGCTCGCGGCACCGTGCAGGGTCTGATCGGTCCGAACGGCGCGGGCAAATCCACGTTGATCAACGTCATCGCCGGCCTCTATCGTGGCGATGCCGGAACGGTCACGATGGACGCGCGCAACCTCGGGCCGCTCGCTGCCGATGAACGGGCGCGGCAGGGCCTCGCCCGAACATTCCAGAACCTGCAGTCGATCGAGTCGTTGACGTCGATCGAGAACGTGCAGCTCGGTATCGCCCCCCGACTGTCGATATTCCGGGACCTGCGCCAGTGGTGGTCGGGCACTTCGTTCGAGACCGAGGAGCGGCGCACCGCAATGGCGATCATGGATTTTCTGGGCATCGGGTCACTGGCCGAGGTGCGCCCCGGCGAACTGTCGTACGGTCACCGCAAGCTGGTGGAACTGGCCCGCGCGATCGCGCAACGGCCGAGCGTGATGCTGCTCGACGAGCCGATCGCCGGGTTGAACGCCGAGGAGGCGAAGGAGATCGCTGCCGCCATCGTCCGCCTGCGCGCGCTCGGGGCGACCATCGTGGTCATCGAACACAACATGGAATTCGTCATGTCGATCTGCGACACCGTCAGCGTTCTCGACCACGGCGTGCTGATCGCGACCGGCACGCCTGCCGACATCCAGCGCGATGCGAAGGTCATCGCGGCCTATCTCGGCACGGACGACGCGGCATGATCTCGGCACGAGGCATCCGGGCGCGCATCGGCTCCGGCGAGGTGCTAAAAGGCATCGACGTCGAGGTGAAGAAGGGTGAACTGCTGGCCGTCATCGGCGCGAACGGTGCTGGCAAGACGTCGCTGCTGCGCGTGTTGTCGAACCTGTTGCCCGCGCACGGCGGCCAGATCTTCTTCGCCGGCGAGCCGACTGCGGGGCGCACGGCGCACGACCTCGCACGATCCGGCCTGGTCCACGTTCCACAGGGACGACAGATCGTTCCGAGTCTGTCGGTCCGTGACAATCTCCTGCTCGGAACCCACGCGCTCGGAGGATCGACCAGCGAGCGCGCAGCCCGACTTCAACGCGAGTTCGATCGCTTCCCCGTCCTTCGGGAACGTTCGTCGGTTCCGGGTAGTTCATTGTCCGGCGGCGAACAGCAGATGCTGTCCGTCTCGCGCGGACTGATGATGAACCCGCAGGTCCTGATGCTCGACGAGCCTTCGCTCGGACTCGCGCCGCAAGTAGTCAAGAGCATCCTGACCACGCTGCGTGGTCTCGCCGACGAGGGTCTGGCCGTCATCCTGGTTGAACAGGTAGCGGCACTTGCGTTGAAAGTCGCCGATCGAGCGATCCTGTTGCGCGACGGCGAGAGCGTGCTGAGCGGTCCGGCCGCTATGTTTTTCGATAACCAGACGCTGGTTGCGAACTACCTGGGCTAGATGGGATGTCCCAATAGGTTGTTCATCCGGAAGGTTGCGCGAGTCTGGAGTTATTGACGCTTCAGACCCACCCGGAGATCGACCGGATCAACAGCCACAAGAATGTCGGAACGACGCGCATTTTCCAAGACAAGGAACAGGCCATGAGCCACGACGCGCCTGCCTACGGAAGTACGAGGAGATCGACCTGCATGCCTACGAGATCGTGAGCGCAGCTCGAGAAGGCATCGGCCGATACGTTCACTTCTACAACACGTCGCCGCACCGTTGGTGAAGGGAGTTGTCATCGCCTCCTGAAAATCGAGAAATCAACATGTTCCACACCATCACCGCATCATGAACAAACCCGTATTCGCACTGGCACTTCTTTTGTGTGCCGTGGTGGCCGATGTGGCCCGATCGGCCGACGAACCGGATGACCTGCACCACCACGGCGCTGCCACCGCGGCCGATACCGGGCCCGCGACCCACGTGATGAACGATGCGCGTCTGCTCGTCAAATATCCGGAGCCCTTGCGCGTTCACACGCTGGCCAACATGCGCGACCACCTGCAGACGATGGG
>JBBRRW010000037.1:0-18770 GCA_038245975.1 Burkholderiales bacterium | reverse complement strand
TTCGAGAACGGTCATGGTCTTGATCGCCTTCGCCGGTTAGGTCAGTCCTGCAGCGCGATCTCGAAGGGGATCGGATTGCGCATCGAGTTGGCGACCGGCGAATAGAAGTTCGCATGCCTGACGATCGCATCGAGGTCTTCGTGCGCCGCATCGCCTTCGACGACGACGCGCACGCGGATCGCCTGGAAGCCCATCATCGCCGGCTCCATCTGCGCGCCGCCGGCGCCCCACGCGGCGGGATTGCCGATGTCGCCTTCGATGAACAGCTCGAGCTTCGACAGCGCGACCTTGCGCGCGGTGGCCACGGCCGTGATACCGACCGCGAGACAGCCACCGAGTGCGGCGAGGACGATCTCGCCGGGCGCCGGCGCCGTGTCTTCGCCGAACAGGTGGGGCGGCTCGTCGACGACGACCGGCTGGTGATGGCCGACATACGACAGCGGACCGCATCGACGGTCGCAGCACGACGTCGGTTGCAGACCCCCATCGCAGAAAGCGTGCCAGGCGCGGACCGCGCCGTTCGCCAAGCTGCGCGCGTGTGGCCGACGGCTGCCCGCACATCTTCGGCCCAGATGCCCGACAGATTGTCGACAAAGCGCCGACGATCGACGGACCGGCGAATCAGCTCACCGGCGATCGCAGACCGTGGCGGGCCAACAATGCGATGAACGCGGGGTCCTGGTGGAACACGGCGAACAGCGGATCGACCGGCAGGCTGCAGAACAGCGGATCGCGTTCGACGGCGGCGCGTTCCAGCGCCGCACAAGCCTCGTCGCGACGACCGAGGCAGGCCAGCGCCATCGCCCGCGAGAACGGCGACGAATAGCGGTCGCCGAGGCGGGCGAGCAATCCGTCGAGCGCGGCGTTCCCGCGCTCCACGTCCCCCTGCAGGCCCCACGCGCAGATCCTCACGAAGTGGGCAGCGGGATGGTCGGGCAGCGCGGCGATGACCGCGTCCAGATGGGGCATCGCGGTCTCGGACTGGCGTTGGTAGAGATAGATCAGCGCGAGGACGATGTGCGTGTACAGGTGGCTCGGCTCGAGCTCCAGGATGACCTGCGCCTCCTTCTCGGCCTGGCGATAGTCGCGCGCGTACGCCAGCAGGTGGACGCGGCTCGCGCGCAGGCCGAGGTTGAGCGGATCGAGTTCGATCGCGAAGCCGAGATGCCGGAAGCCGTCGGCGAAGCGGCCGTCGAAGATCAGCCCGCTCGCGTAGCGGTAGTTGACCGTGACGGCGTAAGGCGCGATCCGCAGCGCATCGATGAACAGGCGTTCGGCCTTCTCCCAGTCGAAGTCGAAGCGGAACGCGATCGACGCGCGGAGGCTGAGCGCATCGCCGTCCATCGGGTCGAGTGCGAGGGCCCGCTCGGCCGTCGCTTCGATCTTCGGCAGCAGCGCCAGCGTCGGCACGTTCAGCAGCGCGACCTCGTCCAAGTACGCGACGGCCAGCGCGTGATGCGCGCGCGTACTGTCGGGATCGAGTGCCACCGCCTCCTCGAACAGGTCGATGACCTTGCCGCTGATCGCCGCGTCGTAGCGTCGCCGCAGGTAGCTGCCGCGTTCGAAGAGGTCGCGCGACCTGCGTCGGTCGGCGGTCGGCGCGCCCGCTTCGACGACCGGGGCCGGCCGGTCCGCGGGCGCGACCGCGACCGGCGCGACCGCCGCCAGCACGTGCTCGGCGATGTGATCCTGGAACGCGAACAGGTCGCCTTCGAGCCCGGACTCCGCAGCGAACAGCTGCGAATCGAAGGACTGCGACCAGAGCCGCATGCCGTCCTTCACACGATAGACATGCGCGATGCAGCGCAGTCGATCGCCCTGTCGCTGCACGCTGCCGTCGACGACGCGGGTCACCTGCAGCAGCTTGCCGATGTCCCTGACTTCGAGCTTGCGTTCGCGCGCCTTGAAGGCCGAGACGCGGGCGACGACCTTGAGGTCGCGTACGCGTCCGAGCAGGTTGATCAGCTGGTCCGCGAGGCCGATCGCGAAGGCCTGGTCCTCGTCGGCGCTGCCGGTGGCGAACGGCATCACCGCAAACGACTCGATCGGGCGCGCGGGCTCGGTCGGGCGGAGCCGGCGGTCGAAGCGCGGCACGTAGCTGCCGACGGGGATCGCGAACGCGAACACGTCCGCGACACCTTCGCGCTCGTAGTAGCGCGCGAGCTTCTCGCGGACGCGCCCCACTTCGACCCGGACGATCGGATCGCTGCGCGGGTCGTAGCGGTCGAGCTTGCGGTCGAACAGTGCGATGCCGAGCAGGACTTCCTTCAGGCGATCGCGACGCCCGTCGAGCGCCGCCTGAACGACGTAGCGCATCAGTTGACGGTGCCGTTCGGAACGGCGGAAGACGGTGCTGGCGAGGACCTTTTCGAGCGACGACTCGACCAGCGCACGCGGATAGGCGTTGAGCGCGTCCGGCGGGACGGCGCCCGTTTCTTCAGGAGGCTCCGCGATCGAGGCGGCGACGAACGACGGCGAGACACGGATCATCAGTGGTGCGAACGGCGGGCGTCGGAAGGCGGATGGATGCCGCGATCATTACATGCGCCCCGCGACTTGCGGACCGCGGTGGGTCACGGCGGTCGCCATCGGCAAGCGATGGTCGTCAGCGATCGGGGTGCCAGGCAGTGCGCGCCGCGCTCGCCTTCGCGAACAGCGCGCGCATCGCTTCGCCGTCGCCGGCCGCGACGTAGCCCCGCAACGCATCGAGTCGGGTTCGATACTCGTCGAGGTCGCGCAGCAGCGCGTCGCGATTGGCCAGCGCGACGTCGCGCCACATCTCGGGGCTGCTGGCGGCGATGCGCGTGAAGTCGCGGAAGCCGCCGCCGGCGAGCGAGAACTTGAGTTCGGCGTCGGGCGCGTCGGCGATCTGGTCGACGAGCGCATAGGCGAGCAGATGCGGCAGGTGGCTGACCGACGACAGCACCGTGTCGTGTGCCCCGGCGTCGAGACGATCGACGCGTGCGCCGCAGGCGGTCCACGCCGCGGCGACGCGCGCGACGACCGCATCGGGGTTCTCGGCCTGCGGCGTCAGCAGCACCCGCCGGCCGCGGAACAGGTCGACCTGTGCGGCATCGGGGCCGTGCACTTCGCGGCCCGCGATCGGATGGCCCGGCACGAAGCGGCCAATCGCCGCGCCCAGAGCCGACCGCGCCGCGGCGATCACGCCGAGCTTGGTGCTGCCGACGTCGGTCACGATCGCCGCGCGATCGAGATGCGGCGCCATCGTCGCGAGCACGGGGCCGGTCTGCGCTACCGGCACCGCGATCAAGACGAGGTCGGCACCGGCGACGGCGTCCTCGACGCGGCGCTCGACCCGGTCGGCGATGCCCAGCTGTCGTGCGCGCTCCGCGACCGCCGGGTCGCGATCGAACGCGACCACGGTGCCGACCTGTCCCGCCGCGCGCAGGGCCAGCGCGAACGAGCTGCCGATCAGACCGCAGCCGACGATGGTCACGCGCGTGAACATCGCGCCGGCCACGGCGTCAGCCTCGCGGGCCGGAGACGGTCGAGATCAAGCGGCGGCCGCGACGGGGTCGGCCGCGCGCATCGCGGCCGGCAGCGCGGCGAGGAAGGTCGCGTTCTCGGACGCGGTGCCGATCGACACGCGCAACCATTGCGGCAGTCCGTAGTTGGCGACCGGCCGCACGATCACGCCGGCCTTCAGCAGCGCGTGATTGACCCTGGCACCCGCGTCCGCGCCGTCGCCGGCCTTGAACAGCACGAAGTTGCCCGACGACGGGATGTAGACGATGCCGGCCGCGTCGAACGCCGCGGTCAGCTGTCGATAGCCGGCGCGATTGACGCGGTAGCTCTCGTCGAGGAAGGCCTGGTCGTCAAACGCCGCGACCGCCGCGGCCTGCGCCAGCGCGTTGACGTTGAAGGCTGCGCGCACGCGGTTCATCAGGTTGGTCAGCGCCGGCTGCGCGATGCCGTAGCCGATGCGCAGGCCCGCGAGCCCGTAGGCCTTGCTGAAGGTCCGCGACACCAGCAGGTTGGGGAAGCGCCGCACCCACTGCGTCGAGTCGAAGCGCTGCGCGGGATCGAGGTATTCGGTGTACGCCTCGTCGAGCACGACCACCGTTTCGGGCGGCACCGTCTCGAGGAAGGCCTCGATCTCGGCGGGCGTCAGGTAGGTGCCGGTCGGGTTGCTCGGGTTCGCCAGGTAGACCAGGGCCGCCGCCGCGTCGCCGACGCCGCCCAGCACCGCGCCGAGCATGGCGTCGAGGTCGTGGCCGAGGCCCGCGGTGGCGGGCACGACGGTGACCTGCGCGCCGACCTTCTGCGCGGCCAGTCCGTAGACCACGAAGCCGTATTGCGAATGCACGACGCGGCCGCCGCTGCCGGCGAAGGTCATCGCCGCGGTGATCAGGATGTCGCTCGACCCGGCGCCGAGCACGATCCACGCGTCGTCGACGCCGAGCCGGTCGCACAGCACGCGCTTGAGGTCGAAGCCGGCGTCGTCGGGATAGCGGCCGAGGTCGGCCATCGCCGCCGCCATCGCCTTTTGCGCGCTGGCGGGGATGCCGAGCGGGTTCTCGTTGGATGCGAGCTTGACGATGCGGGCCGGGTCCAGTCCGAACTCGCGCGCGACTTCCTCGATCGGCTTGCCGCCGATGTAGGGCGCGATGGAGCGGATGTAGTCGGGGATGTGGAACGACGGGGGTGTGGACGATGGAACCATGCGGCCCTCTGCTGAAAACGTGCGTCGAATGCGGTCAGGCGAGCGGATACGAGCCGAGCACCTTGAAGAAGCCTGCCCGGCCCTTCAGCTCGCCGAGCGCCGCGGCCACCGCGGGCTCGCTCTCGTGACCTTCGACATCGATGTAGAAGTGGTAGACCCAGACGCCGGTGCGGGCCGGTCGCGATTCGAAGCGCGTCATCGACACGCCGTGGCGCGCGAGCGGCTCGATGGCCTCGTGCACCGCGCCGGCCTGGTTGGCGACCGAGAAGACGATGGACGTCTGGTCGCGGCCCGACGGCGTCGTGCCGATGGACCCGATCACGCCGAAGCGCGTCGTGTTGCGGGCGAGGTCCTGGATGTGACCGGCGACCGTCGCGAGCCCGTAGCGCTCGATCGCGAGGTCGCCGGCGATGGCGGCGACGGTCTCGTCCTCGGCCGCCATCTTCGCGGCCAGCCCGTTGCTCGCGACCGGCATCCGCTCGACGTCTGGGTAGTGGCGGTCAAGCCAGTTCGCGCACTGCGCGAGCGCCTGCGGATGCGCGCAGATGCGCGCGACCGCGACGCCGTCGGCATTGCGCATCGCGCCGCTCTTCGTCAGCAGGTGGTGATGGATCGCCAGCGCCACCTCGCCGCAGATGCGCAACGGCGAGTTGAGCAGCAGGTCGAGGCTGCGGTTGACGGTGCCTTCGGTGGAGTTCTCGATCGGGATGACGCCGAAGTCGGACGCCCGGGCCTCGACCTCGCGGAAGATCTCGTCGATGGTGGCGCAGGCGCGGCGCTGCACCGCGCGACCGAACTGCAGGATCACGGCCTGCTCGCTGTACGTGCCTTCGGGACCGAGGTAGGCCACCACCGCGGATCGCTCGAGCGAGCGGCAGGCCGACATCACCTCGCGGAAGATGGTGCCGACCGCCTCGCCCGCCAGCGGGCCCTCGTTCAGCGCTTCGAGCCGGCGCACGACCTGCGCTTCGCGCTCGGGGCGGAACACCTGTGCGTTGGGGTCCGCCGCGTGCTTGACCTCGCCGACCCGCAGCGCGACCCGCGCACGACGATTGAGCAGGTCGAGCACCTGCGCGTCGATGGCGTCGATCTCGTCGCGCAGCGCGCCGAGTGCTTCGTGGTCGGGAGCGGGCGCCGGAGAAGAGTCGTTCATGGCCTGTGGATTCACGGGTCGCGGTCAGCCGTGCGCGCGCTCGAAGCCGCGTATGAAATCGACCAATGCCTCGACACCTTTGTGCGGCATCGCGTTGTAGATCGAAGCCCGGATGCCGCCGACGGCCCGATGCCCCTTCAGGCCCTTGAGCCCGGCGGCGGCGGCCGCTTCGACGAACGGCATCGTCAGCGCGTCGTCGTGGAGACGGAAGGTGACGTTCATCCGCGACCGGTCCTCCGGCGCGTTGCGGGTGATGTAGAACGTCGACGCATCGAGCGCGTCGTACAGCAGGCTCGCCTTCTCGACGTTGAGGCGTTCCATCGTCTGCATCGGCGTCAGTTCCGGATGGCCTTCCGCGGCCGGACGCGCGAGCAACCACTTGAACACGAGCCCCGCGAGATAGATGGCGTAGGTGGGCGGCGTGTTGAACATCGAATCGTTGTCAGCCACGATCCTGTAGTCGAACGCCGACGGGCACAGTGGATGGGCCTTGCCGATCAGGTCGTCGCGGACGATGACGAACGTGAGGCCGGCCATGCTGACGTTCTTCTGCGCGCCGCCGTAGATCAGGCCGTAGCGCGTCACGTCGACCGGCCGCGACAGGATGTGCGACGACATGTCGGTGACCAGCGGCGTGCCCTCGCCGTAGGCCGCGATCACGTCGGGTACCCACTGGTACTCGATGCCGCCGATGGTCTCGTTGCCGCAGATATGGACGTAGGCGGCGTCGCGGGTCGGCTGCCACTCGGCCTGCTTCGGCACGCGGCCGTAGTCATCGGCCTTGCTCGACGCGATGACGTTGACCTGGGCGTAGCGACG
The DNA here is from genome assembly GCA_038245975.1 of Burkholderiales bacterium. GTDB lineage: Bacteria > Pseudomonadota > Gammaproteobacteria > Burkholderiales > Burkholderiaceae_D > CAHJXF01. The sequence goes on along the minus strand of JBBRRW010000037.1, from coordinate 12,114 downwards.
CGCCTCGGTGATCGACTTGATCGACCAGATGCCGGTATCGACGTAGTCGGCGACCAGCTTGCCGCGCAGCATGTTGAGCGGCACGATCGCGTTCTCGGCCAGCGCGCCGCCCTGCATGAACAGCACCTGGTAGTTCGACGGGATGCCGAGCAGCGTGCGCAGGTCGGCCTGCGCCTCGTCGATCACCGGCGCGTAGTCGGCGCCGCGATGACTGATCTCCATCACCGACATGCCGGTGCCGCGCCAGTCGAGCATCTCGTCGGCGGCCTGCCGCAGCACCGTTTCGGGGATGGTCGCCGGCCCCGGGGAGAAGTTGTACGCGCGCGTCATCGCGACCTGCGGCCGTGACTCGTCCGACTACTTCTTGGCGACGACGGCGTCGATCTGCGTCTTCAGCATCTTGTCCATCAGGCCGGTCAGCCGCGGCTGCAGTTCGGCGAACGTGGCCTGCAGCGTCTCGCCGATGGCCTGCGGCATCGTGCTGAGCGTCTTGGCGCCGAGCGGCGACTTATAGAACGCGGTCAGCTGCTTGATCTCGGGCGTCGTGTAGTACTTGGCGTAGATCGGGATCATCTTCTGCAGCGTGTCGTCGACCAGCTTGGGGCTGGTGATGATGCCCTGCACTTCCTTCATCGCGCTGTCGAACGGCACCTTCATGCCTTCGAGGACCTTGCTCTTCTGCTCGGGCGTCAACGACGGGTTGGCGTCGACCTGGCGGGCGACCGCCTGGGCGAGCTGCGGCGCGATGCCCCCCGTCATTCCCTGGAAGTTTTTCGAGAGGTTGTCGCGCATGTTCATCGCCTCGAGCAGGTCCTTGATCGCGGCGCGGGTTTCGGGCGCGACTGCGGCGGGCGCCGGCGTTGCAGCCGGTGTCGTTGCCGAAGGGGTGGCGGGCGCGGCAGGGGCGGCCTTCGTGGCCGCGACCTGGGCATGCGCCGGCAGGCAGACGACGAGGGAGGTACAGACGAGTGCGACGGCGATGGCGTGATGGATCGACTTGATGTTCATGCGAGAGTCTCCGACGTCTTCAGGACGTTCGTACCTGGATGAAAGAAAGAGAATGATGGCCCACCGGCGACGCCGGCGGGCCGGGGATCATGCGCCCGCCGGTCCTTCGGCGGCAGCACCGCCGGACGCGTCGGGTTCTTCGGCGTCGTCGGCTTCGACGACACGTTGCAGGCCGACCAGGTGCGTGCCCGCATCGACGCTGATCAGCGTGACGCCCTGAGTGGCCCGGCCCATCTCGCGGATCTCGGAGACGCGCGTGCGGATCAGGATGCCACCGGTGGTGATCAGCATCAGCTCGTCCTTGACGTCGACCAGCGTGGCCGCGACGACCTTGCCGTTCCGCTCGGACGTCGAGATGGCGATCATGCCCTTGGTGCCGCGGCCGTGACGTGTGTATTCCTCGATCGGCGTGCGCTTGCCGTAGCCGTTGGCGGTGGCGGTGAGCACGCTCTGCCGCGTACTCAAAACCTCGCCGCCGTTGCGACGCAGCTCGTCCTCGTTCGGCGCGACCAGCAACGCGATGACCTGCTGGCCGTCGTCGAGGTTCATGCCGCGCACGCCGCGCGCGCCGCGTCCCATCGAGCGCACGTCGTTCTCGTCGAAGCGCACGGCCTTGCCGGCGTCGGAGAACAGCATCACGTCGTGGTTGCCGTCGGTGATGGCGACGCCGATCAGGTGGTCGCCGTCGTCGAGGTCGACCGCGATGATGCCGGCGGTGCGGCGATTGGCGAAGTCGGTCAGCGGGGTCTTCTTGACGGTGCCGAGCGACGTGGCCATGAAGACGTAGTGCGCGTCGTCGAAGCCCTTGACCGCGAGGACGACGGTGATCTTCTCGCCGTCGGCCAGCGGCCACATGTTGACCAGCGGCTTGCCGCGCGAACCGCGCGAACCTTGCGGTACCTCGTAGACCTTCAGCCAGTAGACGCGGCCGCGATCGGAGAAGGCCAGGATCATGTCGTGCGTGTTGGCCACGAAGAGCTGGTCGATCCAGTCCTCTTCCTTCATCGTGGTGGCCTGCTTGCCGCGACCGCCGCGCTTCTGCGCGCGGTATTCGGCGATCGGCTGGCTTTTCATGTAGCCGCCGTGCGAGATCGTGACGACCATGTCCTGCGGCGTGATCAGGTCCTCGTCGTTCACGTCGAGCGCGTTGAGCACGATCTCGCTGCGCCGGTCGTCGCCGAAGTCGTTGCGGATCTGCGTGAGCTCTTCGCCGATGATGGCCGTGATGCGCTCGGGCTTGGCCAGAATGTCGAGCAGGTCGGCGATCTGGCCCATCACGTCGCGGTACTCGTCGACGATCTTGTCCTGCTCGAGTCCGGTGAGGCGCTGCAGACGCATCTGCAGGATCTCCTGGGCCTGGTCGTCCGACAGGCGATACAGGCCGTCGGCCTGCATGCCGTAGTGCGGCGGCAGGTTGTCGGGACGGAACGCGTCGCGACCACCGGGCGTGTCGGCCTCGGCACGCGCCAGCATCTCGCGCACGAGCGACGAGTCCCACGACTTCTTCATCAGCTCCTGCTTGGCGATCGGCGGCGTCGGCGCGGCCTTGATCAGCGCGATGAACTCGTCGATGTTGGCCAGCGCGACGGCGAGGCCTTCGAGCACATGGCCGCGTTCGCGCGCCTTCTTGAGCTCGAACACCGTGCGGCGCGTGACGACCTCGCGACGATGATTGACGAACGCGTCGATCATGATCTTGAGGTTGCACAGGCGCGGCTGTCCGTTCAGCAGCGCCACCATGTTCATGCCGAAGGTGTCCTGCAACTGCGTGTTCTTGAACAGGTTGTTCAGCACCACCTCAGGCACTTCGCCACGCTTGAGGTCGATGACCACGCGCATGCCCGACTTGTCGGACTCGTCCTGAATGTGCGAGATGCCCTCGAGCTTCTTCTCCTGGATCAGTTCGGCGATGCGCTCGAGCAACGTCTTCTTGTTCACCTGGTAGGGCAGCTCGTCGATGATGATCGACGTGCGATTACCCTTGTCGATCTCCTCGAAGTGCGTCTTGGCGCGCATCACCACGCGGCCGCGGCCGGTGCGGTAGCCCTCACGCACGCCGGCGATCCCGTGGATCACGCCGCCGGTGGGGAAGTCGGGCGCCGGGATGATCTCGATCAGCTCGTCGATCGTGCAGTCGGGGTTGCGCAGCAGGTGCAGGCAGGCGTCGACCACCTCGCGCAGGTTGTGCGGCGGGATGTTGGTGGCCATGCCGACCGCAATGCCGGTCGAGCCGTTGATCAGCAGGTTGGGAATCTTGGCCGGCAGCACGACCGGCTCGCGCTCGGTGCCGTCGTAGTTCGGCACGAAGTCGACCGTTTCGCGGTCGAGGTCGGCGATCATCGCTTCGGCGATCTTGGAGAGACGAACTTCGGTGTACCTCGAAGCCGCCGCGTTATCCCCATCCACCGAGCCGAAGTTGCCCTGCCCGTCGATCAGCGGATAGCGCAGCGAGAACGGCTGCGCCATGCGGACCATCGTGTCGTAGATGGCGAGGTCGCCGTGCGGGTGGTACTTGCCCATCACGTCGCCGGCGATACGCGCCGACTTCTTGTGCGGGCGGTTCGAGTGGTTGCTCAACTCGTTCATGCCGTACAGCACGCGACGGTGGACCGGCTTCAGGCCGTCCCGCAGGTCGGGCAGCGCACGCCCGACGATCACGCTCATCGCGTAGTCGAGATAGGACCGGCGCATCTCTTCTTCGAGACTGACCGGGATCATTTCCTTGGCGAACGCATTCATGAGCAGGAGACCGACGGCGACATGCGCCGATAGACAGCGGAGAGCGGGAAGGGACGAAGCGGTCGACGAGCGACCGGGCGATGCGGCGTGACCGGAATGCTCGATCGCGTCGCGGACGACGCGCGCCGGCGAGACGACCGGCAGGGGCTTTTCGGACGCGCAAGCACCCAAAAGCGACCGGCGATTTTAGCATGCGGCACCATCCCGGGGCTCACCTCGTCGACCGCCGCCGCCAAAGCCCGGAGCCGCTGCAGCAGTTTCGAAAAAGTCGTTTGTTATATTCGTCGCGATGCAAAGGCGTCTCCCTGTTTCAGAAGTCATCGTGCCGCGCTGGATCGTGCCGATCGAACCGGCCGGCATCGTTCTCGAAGGACATGCGATCGCGATCGACGACGCGGGCACGATCGTCGCGGTCCTCCCGGTTGCCGACATGCGCGAGCGCTACGTCGCCGCGACCGAGACGCTGCTCCCCGACCACGTCGTGACGCCGGGTCTTTTCAACCTGCACACGCATGCCGCGATGACGCTGCTGCGCGGGCTCGGCGACGACCTGCCGCTGATGGAGTGGCTGACGACCCGCATCTGGCCGGCCGAGACCGCGCTGCTGTCCGAGGAATTCGTCGCGGCGGGCACGCGCCTCGCCTGTCTCGAGATGCTGCGCGGCGGGACCACGTGTTTCTCGGACATGTACTTTTTCCCGGGCGAGGCCGGCCTCGCGGCGCGCGAGATCGGCATGCGCGCGCATCTGGGGATCACGGTGATCGACCTGCCGACCGCCGCCGGCAGCGATGCCGACGACTACCTCGATCGCGGGCTGGCGCTCTTCGACCGCTCGCGCCACGAGCCGCTGCTGTCGTTCTCCTTCGCACCGCATGCGCCGTACACCATCAGCGACACGACCTTCCGGCGCATCGCGATGCTGATGGGCCAGACCGGCCTGCCGATGCAGATCCACCTGCACGAGACCGAGGAGGAGATCCGTCGCGAGGTCGCGCAGTACGGCATCCGGCCCGCGATGCGGCTGGAAAGATTGGGACTGATGGGCCCGTTCCTGACCGCCGTCCACGCGGTGCACCTCGACGACCAGGAGATCGCGCTGTTCGCCGAGCGCGGCGTGTCGATCGCCCACTGTCCCGCGTCGAACCTGAAGCTGGCCTCGGGCATCCCGCGCATCGCCCGCTATCTGGATGCCGGCATCAACCTCGGCATCGGCACCGACGGCACCGCGAGCAACAACCGTCTCGACATGCCGGGCGAGATGCGGCTTGCCGCGCTGCTGGCCAAGGGCTCGTCCGGACGGGCCGACGCCTTCGGCGCGCACCAGGTTCTGCATGCCGCAACGCTTGCTGGTGCGAAAGCCTGCGGTCTCGACGACCGGATCGGCAGCATCGTCGTCGGCAAAGAGGCCGATCTGGCCGCCTTCGACCTCAGTGCGCTCGACCACAACCCGATCTTCGATGTGGCTTCGCACCTGATTTTCGTGGCTGGACGCGAGGCGGTCACAGACGTTTGGGTGGCCGGGAAGCCTGTTGTGCGGAAGCGACAGTTCGTCACCGACGGCGCGCGAGCCGCCGAGGGCAAGGGTGCAAGCGACATAGCGCTGTGGCAGAATCGAATGAGAAGTCAATTGCCTGCGCCGTCATAGGGCAGAGACAGTTGGCGCTCGACAAGTGCGGCGCCGGGCGCGGGAACGATTCTAGGGAAGGCGTAATGAATCGTGATCCGAACGGGGAAGTTCGCTGGCGACCCACGGTGCTTCGCGGGTATAAATGCGCGGTCGCAACAAGCTGTGCGCGGCTGCGTTGAATTCGAAATCAAAAGGAGAAACATGAACAAGTCGGTCAAAATGTCAACTTTGGCTGCTCTTCTCGCTACGGCGAGTGGCGCCGCGATGGCGCAGCAACCCCTTACGGACATCAAGGCCGCGACCCCGGTGAGCGGCTACGTGCAGGATGCGCGCGGAAACGTCGTTCGCGATCCGTTCGGCCTCTGCTGGCGTACCGGTTATTTCACCCCCGCGCTTGCACAGATCGAGTGCGATCCTGACCTCGTGCCTAAGCCTGTCGTCGCTCCCACGCCGCCGCCTGCGCCCGTCGCTCCGGTCGCACCGGTCGCGCCCCCGGTCTCGCCGGTCGGTGAGAAGGTCACGTTCGCTGCAGACGCCTTCTTCGATTTCGACAAGGCCACGCTGAAGCCCGAAGGCAAGGCGAAGCTGGACGACCTCGTCGGCAAGCTCGGCGCGATCAACCTCGAAGTCATCATCGCCGTCGGTCACACGGACAGCATCGGAACCGTTGCGTACAACCAGAAGCTGTCGGTGCGTCGTGCCGAGTCGGTCAAGGCTTACCTGGTCAGCAAGGGCATCGAAGCCAACCGGATCTACACCGAAGGCAAGGGCGAGAGCCAGCCGATCGCGCCGAACACGATCAACGGCAAGGACAACCCGGCCGGCCGCGCGAAGAACCGCCGCGTGGAAATCGAAGTCGTCGGTACGCGCGCGCCGAACCGCTGATTGACTCGCAGTAGACAAGAACAGCGACGCCTCGAGCGTCGCCATGAGCCCCGCAGTGCGGGGCTCTTTTTTTTGTCCGCGATTTCCGACGCGCGTCCGGCGCCGTCCCGCACGGCGGCGTCGCGGACGACCCGCACGCTCCGGCGTCCGCCGATCCGCCGCAGGCCAGCAACATGCTACGTTCGCATCCTTTCCCCGCATCGCCATGACCGACATCGCCTCCCCAGACACGCGCAACGCCGACCCCGAGGAGCTGCGCAAGTTCGGCGACCTCGCCCATCGCTGGTGGGACACGACCGGCGAATTCGCGCCGCTGCACGCCATCAATCCGCAGCGCCTCGCCTGGATCGACGAGCGCGCCACGTTGCGCGGTGCCCGCGTCCTCGACGTCGGCTGCGGCGGCGGCATCCTGGCCGAGTCCATGGCCGTGCGCGGCGCCGACGTGACGGGCATCGACCTGTCCGAGAAGCCCTTGTCGGTCGCGGTGCTGCACGGTCTCGAATCGGGCGTCGCGGTGAAGTACGAACAGATCGCGGCCGAAGAGATCGCCGCACGTGAGCCGGCCAGCTTCGACGTCGTGACCTGCATGGAGATGCTCGAGCACGTGCCCGACCCGGCGGCCGTGGTGCGCGCCTGTGCGACGCTCGTGAAGCCCGGCGGCCACGTGTTCTTCTCGACCATCAACCGCAATCCGAAGGCCTATCTCTTCGCGGTCATCGGCGCCGAGTACCTGCTGCACCTGCTGCCCCGCGGCACGCACGACTACCAACGCTTCATCACGCCGTCGGAACTGTCGCGCAACGCGCGGACGGCCGGCCTGTCGATGAACGACATGATCGGCCTGCACTACAACCCGCTGACCCGTCGCTACTGGCTCGCGCCGAACGTCGATGTCAACTACATGATCGCGACGCAGCGGTCGACGACATGAGCGAGCCTTTCCTGCCCGGTCGCTGGCGGGGCATGCTGTTCGATCTCGACGGGACGCTCGCCGATACCGCCCCCGACCTGGCCGCCGCCGCGAACGCGATGCGCGTCGCGCGGGGCCTGACGCCGATGCCACTGGAGCCGCTGCGGCAGGTCGCGTCCGAAGGGGCGCGCGGACTGCTGCGCGTCGCATTCGAACGCGCACCGGTCGATGCCGAGTTCGAGGACCTGCGCATCGAGTTCCTTTCGCGCTACGAAGCCGCGCTCGCGCTCGACACGCGGCTGTTCGACGGCATGCCCGAAGTGCTCGATGCGCTCGATGAGCGCGGACTCGCGTGGGGCATCGTCACCAACAAGGCCGCGCGCTTCACCGATCCGCTGGCCAGGCTGCTCGGGCTCACAGGCCGTGCGGGCGTCATCGTTTCGGGCGACACGACGACATTCATGAAGCCGCATCCGGCTCCGCTGCTGCACGCCGCCGAGGTCCTGGACCTGCCGCCGAGCGAATGCGTCTATGTCGGCGACGATCATCGCGACATCCTGGCCGGACACGCGGCGGGGATGGACACAATCGCCGCCGCGTGGGGTTACTGCGCGACGCCGGCGACGCAGTGGGAGGCGGGCGCCGTGCTACGGCACCCGCTGGATCTCCTCGCGTTGTTCTGACGGAGTCCGGGTCGCGCACCGCGTGTCCCACGCAAGAATCGACGTGCGCCGGCCCGACTGCAGCGAGGGCTCTCTATACTGCCCGGCGCACGGGAGAACAGGAGACGGTCGATGGCGAACGACGGGAGCAGCGGGGCGAAGTGGCTGCGCGTGGGTCGCAACAGCGCCATCGTGCTGGCCGTCCTGCTCGTGCTCTACGGCGCAGTCGGATTCCTGATCGCGCCCGACGTCGTCAAGAACATCGCCGAGAAGCAGATCGCCGAACAGACCGGCCGCAAGGCGACCATCGGTGCGGTCAAGCTCAATCCTTTCGCACTGTCCGCGACGATCGACGACTTCAAGTTGTACGAGTCCGACGGCACGACCGTCGCCGCGCAGGTCGACGAGATATTCGCGAACGTATCGTCGGCATCGCTGTACCGGCGCGCCCTGGTGTTGGATGCCCTGCGCGTGACGCGGCCGAAGATCAGCATCGTGCGGCTCGAGCCGCAGCGCTACAGCTTCTCGGACATCGTTGACCGGATTCTCGCGAAGCCCAAGAGCAATACGACGCTCCCCTATTCGCTGAACAACATCGAGCTCGACGACGGGAGCATCACGCTCGACGACCGCGTGACGGGGCGCAAGCACGTCGTCGACCACATCGCGATCGGACTTCCGTTCCTCTCCGACCTGCCGTACGCCACCGAGATCACGGTGACGCCGAAGTTCGCTGCGGTCGTCAACGGCAGCGCCCTCGCACTGGACGGCAAGGCGCATCCGTTCTCGAACGACCGGGAGGCGTCGATCGATTTCGACGTCACCGATCTCGACGTACCGACCTACCTCGACTTCGCGCCGACGCCGCTGCGCTTCAAGGTCGCGTCCGCGAAGCTGACCACGAAGCTCCACATCGTGTTCAAGGCCGCGGCGCAGTCGGCTGATGGCAAGCCGATCGCGCAGAGCCTGTCGATTTCCGGCACGGTCGGGCTCGCGGACCTGAGCATCACCGATCCCGCGGGGCACGCGGTCGCGGCCGTCAAGCGCATCGACGTGGACGCGGAGAAGATCGAACCGCTCCTGGCTGCGATCGCGCTCACGCGCGTAGCCATCGTCGAGCCGCGCATCGCGGCCACGCGGCGCAAGGACGGGAGCATTGACCTGGTCGGCCTGTTCACGCCCGCATCCGCCTCGGCAAAACCCGTCGTCCCCGATGCGAAACCCACCGCGAACGACACGAAGCCGACCGTTACGATCGCGGCGGCGAGCATCGAGAACGGCCGCGTCAGCCTTACCGACGAGACGCTCGCGACACCGGCCGCGACAGCGTTCGACGCGGTCGACCTGAAGCTCGATCGCGTCGCGCTGCAGGGCGACGCACCGACCGGCTTCGCGCTGTCGCTCGCCATCCCCGGCGAGGGAAAGATCGAGACCAAGGGCAACGCCGTCATCGCGCAACGCAAGGCGAGCGGCACGATCCAGACACGCCACATCCGGCCGGGCGCCTTCTCGAACTATCTCGCGACCTTCCTCGCCGCGCGCATCGGCGACGGCACGGCCGACGTCGACGCGCATTACCGGTTCGACGCCTCCGGGCCTGAACTGCTCGGCCGCATCGACCAGATCTCGGCACACATCGCCAACCTGCGGTTGCAATTGCCGCAGGAGAAGACTTCATCCGTCGCAGCCGAATCGATCGCGCTCGAAGGCGCTTCCTACGATATACCGACGCATGCGTTCGTGGCCGACTCGTTGACGCTGACCGCGCCCGTCGTCACGATCGCCCGCGACGCGAAGGGAAAGTTCAATCTGCAGGCCGCGATCATCGCGAAGGCGCCGGAGGTGGCGCGCGCGGAAAGCGGCAAGGACGTCGCCGTCGTCGTCAAGCCGACAGACGCGAAGCCCTTCACCGCCGTGCTCAAATCCTTCGTCGTCGAACGCGGCGACTTCTCGTTCGCGGACGATGCGCAGGGCATGCCGGTCCGCGTCCGCGCATCGCCGTTGAACCTCAAGGCGGAGAACATCGGGACGGCCGCGGGCGCGACCGTCGCATTCGCACTCGACACCGGCATCGAGAAGCGCGGAAAGCTTGCCGTCAAGGGCAAGCTGACGACCGCGCCGCTCTCGGTCGACGCGTTGGTCGATGCCAGCAACGTCGCGGTGGGCTGGCTCGCGGCCTATGCGGGCGATCGACTGAACATCGTGCTCGAGAGCGGGGACGTCGACGCGCGCGGGACCCTGCGCGTCACGCCGGCGGCGAGCAAGGCAGGCGATGCGATGCCCGGGATCGCGTATCGCGGATCGCTCGGCATCGAGCGCCTGCGCGCACTCGACCGCGTAACGTCCGAAGAGTTCGTTCGCTGGAAGACGCTCACCGTCCCGCAGGTCGACTTCCAGATGCCGGCGAAGAACGCGACGATGTCGGTCATGCTCGGGACCGTGGCCATCGACGACTTCTACGCGCGCTTCATCGTCAATGCCAACGGGCGATTGAACCTGCAGGACGTCGTGGCCAAGCCGGGTCAGAAGCAGTCGGTCACGAATCCCGAAGCCGACGGCACGCCGAACCCTGAACGCGCGCCGGCTTCGACCGTCACGCAGAAGAAGAACGCGTCGAGTGCCCAGGTGACGACGCCGGTCGCGACCGGGCCGCAGCCGATGATCGACGTCAAGGGCGTCAAGCTGACGAACGGCCGGATCGGCATCACCGACAATTTCATCAAGCCCAACTACAGCGCGAACCTGACCGACCTCGAGGGCGAGGTCTCGGAGATCGCGTCCGACGCGCCGCAGCCTGCGGAGGTCAAGCTGACCGGGAAGATCGACGGCGACGGGGCCCTGACGGTCAGCGGCAAGATCGATCCGTTCGCCTTCACGACCTACACCGACATCGCCGCGGAAGCGAAGGACATCGAGCTCACCCGGCTATCGCCGTATGCCATCAAGTACGCGGGATACGCGATCGAGCGGGGCAAGCTGTCGATGACGGTCAAGTACCACATCGATCACGGCAAGCTCGAAGCATCGAACCACCTCTTCCTCGATCAGCTCACGTTCGGCCAGAAGGTCGATAGTCCGACGGCGACCAGTCTGCCGGTCCGCCTTGCCGTCTCGCTGATGAAGAATTCGCGCGGCGAGATCGACGTCAACCTGCCGATCTCCGGATCGCTGTCAGACCCGCAGTTCAGCATCGGCGGCGTGATCGCGCGGGTGCTCGTGAACCTGATCACGCGCGCGATCACGTCGCCGTTCTCGCTGCTCGCGTCCGCGGTCGGCGCCAGCGGTGACGCTGGCGAACTCGGCTACGTGCAATTCAAACCCGGCCTCAGTGACATGACGCCGGAAGGCAAGGCGAAAGTGCAGACCCTCGCGAAGGCGCTCGCCGACCGGCCTGCACTCAAGCTCGACATCATCGGTCGTTTCGATCCGGCAACCGACCCTGAAGGCATCAAGCGCGACCACCTGCTCGATCGTCTCAAGGATCTGAAGGCGAAGGACCTGTCGAAGTCCGGCGAGCGGGTCGGGCGCGACGACGTCACGATCGAACCGAAGGAGTACGCGAGCTATCTCGAGAAGGTCTACGACGACACGAAGCTGCCCGACAAGCCGCGCAACTTCATCGGCTTCGCCAAGAGCATCCCGGTCGACGAGATGGAGAAACTGCTGCTGGCCAGCATGAAGCTCGACGCCAACGACCCGCGCTGGCTCGCCGAGGCGCGCGCCGACGTCGTGCGGCACTACATGGAGGACACCGGCAAGGTGTCGCCGAGCCGCGTGTTCCTCGTGACGCCGAAGCTCAACGCGAACGGCATCAACGACAAGGGTGTCCCGAACCGGGTCGACTTCGCGCTGCGTTGACGACCCATGCGGCGACGGGCGCGCGGGCGTACAATCCGCCCTCTGGGGCCGACCTGGTTTCGACGTGGGTCAGGAAGCAGATGCAGGGCATGCCGAGCACCAGCTAGCTCGTAAATCCATCTGGAAACCAAGTAAACGCCAACGACGAGCGTTTCGCTCTAGCCGCGTAAGACCGGCTTGACGCTGCACCGATCTGCCTCTGGGTCGGATCAAGGAGGCGAAAGCTTCCGCGATTAGCAGCGCCATTTACAGAGGATCGGACGTGCATCGGGTCACTTGATGCGCTCCTAGAACCAAGGTGACTCGCAACGTGAAGGCCCGCCGACTGGCCCAGCACGGGGTTAAAACCAAATAAGCCGGCTAAGCATGTAGATCTGCCTGTGGAAGATTTGCGGACGGCGGTTCGATTCCGCCCGGCTCCACCA
>JBBRRW010000036.1:0-19026 GCA_038245975.1 Burkholderiales bacterium | reverse complement strand
GTCGCTGCTTGGTCGCCCAGGCCCGTGCGCGCTTGCGTTGCTCGGCAGCCGCGTCCGGGACCTCGGTCGTCGAGGCCAGCGGCACCACCTTGGCAAACGGCTTGCCATGATGCGTCAGCACGACCTCGCCGTCGGTGGCCAGGGCCTCGGCAATCGCACCGTAGCCGGCCCGCATCTCGCGTACGCTGAATTCACGCATCGACCGCTCCACAATGTGTCACAGCCCGAATTGTGTCACGGTTCCGGGACGCTCTGCAACAGATCTGCTGACCAGTGCGCCCGTTCGTTCACGCGTTGCGGATGTCGTCGATCTCGGTGTCGCCGAAGTCGGCGCGATCGAGATAGGCGAGGATCTTGCGCGCGGCGTCTTCCGGCGACGCGAGGATGCCGTCTTCCTTCATCTTCACGAAGTAGCGCGTCTGCGGAAACAGCACCGGGTCGCGGCTGCGCGCGAGGACCTGCATACCGGTCTCGATCACGCCGGGCGCCAGCGACACGATGCGCGCCGGCCGTCCCACGGGACGCTCCTGCTGCTCCGCCTTGACGCAGCGCGTGAACATGTCGAGCCCGGCCTTGGTCGCCGAGTACACGCCGTTGCCGTCCATCGGCCGGCGGCCCGAGCCCGACGAGATATTGAGGATGCGGCGATCGATGTCGAGGCCGTCGGTGGCCGCGAGGAAGCGCGCGGCGAACAGCATCGGCGCGGCGAGGTTGACGGCGAGCGCGGCGACCACCGGCGCGGCGGCCAGGCTGGCCGCGGACCCCACCGGCTCGATCAGCGCGGCGTTGTTGATCAGCCCGTAGCGGGTCGCATCGCGCGTCATGCCGGCGCAGATCGATGCGGCGAGTGCGTCGGTCGCGTCGGCGTCGGCGAGGTCCTGCAGGTACCAGTCGAGCCACGCCCCTTTCGCCTTGGCCGACGCGGCGAGCGCCTCGTTCGCCGAGCGGGCGATGCCGATCACGCGGCGGTGCGGCGACAGCAGCTGTTCGACGAAGGCGGCGCCGAGGCCCTTCGATGCGCCGGTCACGATGATCACTTCCATGGTTCAGATCCAGACATCGGTGGGTGCGGTCAGGGATGCGGCATGCGCGTCGCCGGTGTTCACGACGCCGCGCGGTTCAATCATCAGGACCTGACATTCGCGGGCCGCGAAGGGCTTGTGCTCGACGCCCTTCGGCACCACGAACAGCTCGCCGCTCCGCAGGTCGACCTGCCCGTCGCGGAACGCGATCGACATCGCGCCGTCGACGACGAGGAACACCTCGTCGGTGTCGTCGTGCCGGTGCCAGACGAATTCGTCCTGCAGCTTCACGAGCTTGAACTGATAGTCGTTCATCTCGGCGATGACCTTCGGGCGCCACTGCTCGGCGAACAGCGAGAGCTTCTGGCGGAGGTTGATCGGCGCGTGATCCATCGTCGTTTCCTTCACTCTTCGGTGCTGTTCGGCCCCGCGTCGCGTCGGACCCGCTCCATCGCGACGGTCGACCGCGCGAAACCGATGCTCTCGTAGAAACCCTGCACCTCGGGCCGCGCGCGCAGGACCCAGGTCATGTCGAGGTTGCTGCCCATCACGTGTTCCACGAGCGCACGGCCGATGCCTTCGCCGCGCCGCGCTTCGTCGACCACCAGCATCGACAGGTAGCCGTTGAATACGCCGTCACCGAGCGCCCGTGCGAAGCCGACGACGCGCTCGCCGTCCAGCGCGACCACGGCATCGCGCGCATTGCGGATCAGGATCTCGAGATGAGCCGGCTCCATCCGCACGCCGCTCCATCCGCCGGCGAGCAGCAGGCGTCGCGCTTCCCCGATTTCTTCCGGGCGGATCGGCCTGATGAGCAGCGGCATGGCGCGCCGTCTCCTACACGCCCTGCTTCACAGGCCCTGCTTGAGACTGGCCTCGATGAACGGATCGAGGTCGCCGTCGAGCACCTTCTGCGTGTTGCTGATCTCGACGTTGGTCCGCAGATCCTTGATGCGCGACTGGTCGAGCACGTACGAGCGGATCTGGTGGCCCCAGCCGACATCGGTCTTCGACGCCTCGAGCTTGTCCTGCTCGACCTGGCGCTTGCGCAGCTCGGCTTCGTAGAGCCGCGACTTCAGCATCGCCATCGCCTCGGCGCGGTTGCGGTGCTGGCTGCGGTCGTTCTGGCACTGGACCACGATGCCGGTCGGCATGTGCGTGATGCGGATCGCCGAGTCGGTCTTGTTGATGTGCTGGCCGCCCGCGCCCGACGCACGGAAGGTGTCGATGCGCAGGTCGGCCGGATTGATCTCGACCTCGATCGAGTCGTCGACTTCGGGATAGACGAACACGCTGGCGAACGACGTGTGCCGTCCGCCCGACGAGTCGAACGGGCTCTTGCGGACCAGCCGATGCACGCCGGTCTCGGTGCGCAGGTAGCCGTACGCGTACTCGCCCTCGATCTTGATCGTGGCGCTCTTGATGCCCGCCGTCTCACCGTCGGACTCCTCGAGCAGCTCGGTCTTGAAGCCCTTGCGTTCCGCGTACTTGAGGTACTGGCGCTCGAGCATCTGCGCCCAGTCCTGCGCCTCGGTGCCGCCGGCGCCGGCCTGGATGTCGAGGAAGCAGTTGAACGAGTCGGCCTCGTTCGAGAACATGCGGCGGAACTCCATGCCCTCGACGAGCTTGCGCAGCGCCGCGGTGTCGGTCTCGACCGAGATCAGCGTGTCGTCGTCGCCCTCGTCCTTCGCCATCGCGAACAGGTCGCCGGCATCGGTCAGATCGGTATCGAGCTTGCCGAGTGTGGTGACGATGTCCTCGAGGGCCTTCTTCTCGCGGCCCAGTTCCTGCGCCCGCTTGGCGTCGTCCCAGACCTTGGGGTCCTCGAGCGCGCCGTTGACTTCGTTCAGCCGATTCGCTTTGGCATCGAAGTCAAAGATACCTCCGCGCTTCATCTGCGCGAGCGCGCAGATCGGCAATCGTGGCGGCAATCTGGTTGAGGCGTTCGGCTTCCATGGAGGCGTGCTTTTCGAGGCGTTGGGAGGTCCCCGATTGTACGTGACGATCGCCGGACTTCAGCCCGCCATCGCCGTGGGGCTGCCGCGCGCTGTCTCGTCGTGCGACCGATCGATCCGCCGCAGCGGCCCGCCACCGAGACGCCCGCGCACCAGGTCGATATGGGCGCGCAGCAGATGGACCTCGTGATAGAAGGCCAGCGGGATCTTGAGGGCGTTGACCGAAGTCTCGATCTCGTCGAGCCGCCGACCCTCGCGCTCCCGGCCAGCCGCATCCTGCGTTCGATCGGTCAGGCGCAGCTCGATCTGTCGCAGTTCGCCGTACCAGCGGAAGATCTTCGACCGCACCCGCCAGCTGTAGAACGCCGGCACGATGCGCATCAACGGGATGGTCAGCGCCACGATCGGGACGATCACGACGAGTAGCCGCTCGATCAGGTTCGCGAGCCAGAACGGCAGGTAGCGCTGCAGGAACGGACGGCCGGACTGGAACCAGCGCGTGGCCTGTTCGGATACCGGAAAGTCCTGGACCTTCGACGAGGGGAACTCGCCGCGCCGCTGGAACAGCCCCGGGCCCCCGTGCACCTCGCTCGCGGCTTCGAGCAGCAGGTAGACGAGCGCGGGGTGCAGCGTGTCGCGCGACACCAGCACCGAGGTCGCGGCGAGCAGCTTCACGTCGTGCTCGGGGCGGCCTGCCGCGAGGTCGACGGCGCCCTGCGGAAGCACCTGCGGCGTCAGCGTCGGGAAGTAGCGGGCGATGGCTTCGGACTGGGACAGGCTGACGATGTGCAGCGGGCCCTTGAACAGCGACTGGATGAACGGCGACTCGGGCGCGCCGATGATGAACGCGATGTCGAGCGTGCCGCGTTCGAGCATCGCGGCCGCGTCGCTGCCGGATACCTCGAAGAACGTGGCGTTGGTCTCGTCGACGCCGGCAGCCGCCAGCATCTGCAGCGACAGCCGTCGCAGGCCGCTGCCCTGAATGCCGACGCCGATGCGCTTGCCCTGCAGGTCCGAGAGCTTCGCCAGCGTGTCGATCTTCGACGAGAACAGCCACACCGGCTCGTAGTACACGCCGGCAATGGTCTCGAGATGCGGCGCTTCCTCGACCGATCCGATGCCGCCCTGGATGAAGCCCACGTCGTAGTCGACGCCGTCGGCGCCGGGCCGCGAGCGCAGGCGCTCGTAGTTCTCGACCGCCCCCGACGACGCGTGCAGTTCGAGCGTGACGCCGCTGCGGGCCAGGATGCTCCGGTAACGCTTGGCGAACTCGTCGTAGGCGCCGCCCGCGGTCCCGACCGTCATCACGATCGTCGACGGCGGCGCGGGCCGCACGAAGCGCTGCGCGACGTAGCCGACCAGCGCGAGCAGCAGCACCGCGGGGACGAGCGTAATCAGCGTGTCGCGCCAGGCGAAATGGAAACGGTCCGAGAGCCGCTCGAAGCGACTCGGATTCCCGACCGGCGGCGCCGAGGGCCGGTCCGGGGACGGCGGAAGCGGCACGGGGTTGGTCATCGATCGATGGTCGCACAGACCCGGCACGACGACCGGCCGCGCAACGGTCGATAACACGAATGCGTCGTCGCGGGCGTCTCGTCGGTATGATCGACGCAACACGCCGGACAGCCACCGCCGCCGTCCGCTCCCCCCGACCGTTTCCCGAAGCCGGACTATGCGTCCCACGATCCGAATCGACCGCCGATCGCGAAAACTCTCTCGACGTTTGCTGTTCTCGCGCGTGCACTGGAGCCGGCGGCTGTGGTTCCTGTTCGGCGCCGTGGTGGTCGGCGTCGTGTCGGTGGGCTTCGCGATCGCGGCCAACCAGGCCAACGCCGTCTTCCATCGCATGGCCGCGTCCGGACCGTGGGTGCCGTTCGTCGTCGTGCCTGCCGGCTTCGCGCTGGTGCGGTGGCTGACCGTGCGCTGGGTGCCGGGCTCGCAGGGCAGCGGCATCCCGCAGGCGATCGCCGCCCTGGCGCTCGACGAAAGCGCCCGTCGACGCCTGCTGTCGCTGAAGGTGGCAGCCGGCAAGGTGGTCCTGACCGTTGTCGGTTTGTGCTCGGGCGCGTCGATCGGTCGGGAGGGGCCGTCGGTCCAGGTCGGCGCGTCGATCATGTACGCGCTGTCGCGGTCGACGGCCTTCCCGTACGAAGGGATGCAGCGAGGCCTGATCCTCGCCGGGGGCGCCGCGGGCGTCGCAGCCGCGTTCAACGCACCGCTGGCCGGCATCGTCTTCGCGATCGAGGAGATGGCGCGGTCCTTCGAGCAACGCACGATCAGCATCGTCGTCACGGCCGTGATCGTCGCCGGCGTCGTGTCGCTCGCACTGCAGGGCAACTACGCCTATTTCGGCCGGACCTCGGCCAGCCTCGAGCTGCCGTCAGGCCTGCCTGCGGTACTGGCCTGCGGTCTGGTCGGCGGCCTCTTCGGGGGTCTCTTCAGCCGGGCGCTGCTGTTCATGAACGGCGCCAGCGTGGGAAGCCTGCGCCTGGTGGCACGCTGGCAACGCGAGCGGCCGGTGCGCTTCGCGGCGCTGTGCGGCGTCGCGCTGGCCGGCGTCGGCGCCCTGTCGGGCGGCAAGATCTTCGGCACCGGCTACGACGAGACGCGGGCCATCCTCGAAGGCCACGCGGAAGGGGGAAGCTTCGGACTCGCGAAGCTCGCCGCGACGCTGATCTCGTACCTGAGCGGCATCCCCGGCGGCATCTTCGCGCCGTCGCTCGCGGTGGGCGCCGGGCTGGGACACAACCTCGCGTCGTTCTTTCCGTCGCAGCCGGCGGGCGCCCTGTTGCTGCTCGGCATGGGCAGCTACTTCTCGGGCGTCGTCCAGGCGCCGCTGACCGCATTCGTCATCGTGCTCGAGATGACGCAGAACGCCGAGCTCGCGCTACCGCTGATGGCCGCGACGCTGATCGCGCACGCGGTGTCGCGCACCGTGTGCCCGCGGCCGCTGTACAAGCAGCTCGCCCGCGGCTTCAAGCTCCCGCACTGAGCCACGGGTAGACGGCCGCCTTTCCTTCCAGCGCGACGGTCGAGGGCGGTCGCAGCGTGTCGGCACGGCCTTCGCGGCCGCGGATCACGCGCAACAACGCCAACGCATGGCCGCGCGCGGCACGTCAACGCTGACCGCGACAGAGGACGCGGTCGCTCGTCGCATCTTCAGTCGACCGGCGGCTGAGCCGGGCGATCGGTGAGCAGCGGCAGCGCCGCCTCGAGCTGGGCCGTCGAGCGCACGGCCACGATCCGCGTCATGCCCTGCGCGCCGATGAAGGCGACCGCTGTCGCCGACTTCGGACAGAGCCCCATGCAGCTCGTGAGCAGCACGCGGGTGCGCGGTTTCTCGCCCTTGCCGCTGCGCCGCGCGATCGACGAAAGCTGCTTCGCCTTCAGGTCCTTCGGCCCGTTGCTGCGCTTGTTGCAGACCCTGCAGACGAGCAGGACGGCTCCCCACGAAGGGCTTTCTGGAAGAGGTGCCGCCTTGTTCATCGTTGCTTTCAGTGGTCGTTGGTCGCGCTTCGCGGCGAACCTGCCGGACGATACGCTCAAGGGAAGTGTGATGCGCCCAAGCCGAGGAAGTTGCGACGCCTGACCGAACGCGTCCCGGATGCGAGGATCATCCGCCACGAACGATCCATCGACGGGAGAGTGCATGACGAAGGACACGCGAACGCTGAAGATCGCATCGGGCGGCCTGTCCGCGGAAATCGCGACGCTGGGCGCCGAGCTCCGCAATCTCGCCGACGCGAACGGCAACGGGCTGCAATGGGATGGCGATCCGGCCGTCTGGTCCGGCCGCGCGCCGCTCCTGTTCCCCATCGTCGGCGCACTCGCCGGCGGCCGCTATCGGCTGGGCGGTCGGACCTACGCGATGGCCCGCCACGGCTTCGCGCGGCACACGACCTTCGACGTCGTCGCGCACGACGACCATGCCGCGACGCTGCGTCTCGAAGCCGATGCGCAGACCCGCGCCGTGTATCCCTTCGACTTCCGGCTGGACGCCGCCTTCACGCTGATCGACGCGCAGGTGAGCATCGTCGCGACCGTCTCGAACCACGGCGCCGGGCCGATGCCCGCGAGCTTCGGCTTCCATCCTGCGTTGCGCTGGCCGCTGCCGTACGGACAGGCCCGGACCGACCATCGCATCCGCTTCGAGCACGACGAGCCCGGACCGGTCCGACGCATCGACGGCAACGGCCTGCTGCGCCCCGAGCCGCAGCCCAGCCCGGTCGTCGGCGACGTGCTGACGCTCCGTGACGACCTGTTCATCGACGACGCGCTGATCTTCGATCGGCTCGCGAGCCGGCGCGTCCGCTACGGCGCGTCGCAGGGGCCGTCGCTGGACATGACCTTCGACGACCTGTCGATGCTCGGTGTGTGGACCAAGCCCGGCGCGGGCTTCGTCTGCATCGAACCCTGGCAGGGATGCGCCGACCCGGCGGGCTTCGACGGCGAGATCTGGGCCAAACCCGGGATCGTCGTCATCGCGGCCGGAGAGTCGCGCGCCTTCTCGATGACGATCGCGTTGATCGGCGAGCCGACACGCTGAACGACGCGCGCGGCCCGTCAGGCCAGCGGCATCGCTTCGGGTTCGTCGGGCAGCGCCGAGGTTTGGCGGGGCGTGACGCGGTGGCCGATGAACGCGGGTCGGTTGGCGTGGCTGAACAGCAGCGGCATCAGTTCGTCCGCGTGCACGACCCCGAACCAGCCGGTCTGCATCGGCCGTTCGCCGAACGCGACGACGGCATCTGCGCGCACGGTCGGTCCCACGATCAGCAGCGGCGTCGGGTCGGCCGTGTGCAGCACGCCGTCGACCGACGGCGACGCATGGTCGCCGGTGATCGCGACGATGGCACGATCGGCCAGCGACTCGAGCACCGCCAACGCGGGGTCGAGCGCTTCGAGCACGCCGAGCTTGGCGGTCGGCTCCTGCGTGTGTCCGGCTTCGTCGGTCGACTTGACGTGGACGTGCACGAAGCGCGCGCCGTCGTCGATCAGCGCCCGCGCGACCGCGACGCGAGCAACGAAGTCCGCGGCGTGGTCGGCCTGCGGCGCGACGTGGCGTTGCGCCATCCCGAGCACGCCCGCGAGGCCGCGGTACAGCCGCGTGCTGGTGACGGCGGCACCGGCCACGCCGTTCTGCTCGACGAAGCCGGGGATCGCGGCGCGCGTGCCCGTCCACTTGGTCGTCAGCACATCGAGCGCGGGCTTGCCGGCCGCGACGCGCGACCGGTTGGTCGCGCCGAGGCACAACGTGCCGCGCGCCTCATGCAGGAACGCGTTCATCGCAGCGGCGAGCGCGTCGGACGACGGGTCGACGGCAAGGACCCGCAGCCACGGATGCAGCCTTTCGAAGAACGGGTCCGAGTCGGTCACATCGCCGTGCACGTGGCCCGTGAACAGCAGCAGCGCCTCGCCGCGCCCGAGCGCATGCACCTGTACGGAATGGCGTTCGAACACCGGCGCCAGCTCGGCCAGCAGCGCATCGACGTCCGCGCCGTCGTCGGGCGCGGCGCGTCCGGTGATGTGCAGTCGGCCAGCGACCTCGTGCGACGTGCGGAAGGCCGCGAAGGTCGTTGCCACGCCGAACGGCAGGTCGATTCCGGCACCGAGGCCTTCGAGCACCGCGCGGCCCGGAAACGGCATGCCGGAGAAGCCGAACAGCGCCCAGTGCGCGACCTCCGACGACGGCGCGCGACCCCAGCCGAAAGGCAGGTGCCAACCGGATGCGCCGCGTCGCGTGAGCCGGTCGAGAACCGGCGTGTGCGCGGCTTCCGCAGGCGTGCGGCCGCCGAGTTCGGGGATGCCGCGGTCGCCGAGCCCGTCGAGGATGACCAGCACCACCGGCATCCGGTCGTCGTCGAGGGTGGGCTGGTCTTCGCCGTAGCCGATCGGCTTCACGGCGGCTCGCCCTGCGTCGCACGCTGCACCCAGGCATCGAGCAACGGAATCGTCGCCGCCGGCACCAGCGCGTGCCAGCGGGTGTCGCCGGACTGCAACCCGGCGCGGATCTCGCTCGCCGACAGCCGCGTCGCCGGGTCGCCGTCCAGCAGCGTCACCGCATAGCCGGCACGTTCGAACCGGCGCGCCTTCTCGCGTTCCCAGTCGCCGTACGCGCGCACGAACTGGCGCGCCGACGACGGCACGAACTGCGGCCACAGCGCGGGTCGCGTCAGGTCGAACGGCACGATCGTCACGCGCCCGGCCCAGCCGCGCTCCCGCACCGCCGCGTCGACCAGCCGTGCCCGCTCGAAATAGGTGAACGGGTTGGCCGATGCGGTGTGGCGATGCTCGGACGTCGGCTCCGCGTGATGCGCTTCGGTATGCGGATTGGTCAGCGCGACGATCAGGTGCCGGCATTCGGCGAGCGCGATGTCGAACAGCGCGAGGTGTTGCGCATGGACCGGCTGGAAGCGACCGGTGACGCAGCCGAGCGGGCTCATCCGCGACAGCGCCGTCGAGTCGCGGCGATCATGCCGCCCGGGCGTTCCGCACCAGCCCGCGCGCGATCGCATTGAGCTGGATCTCGGTGGTCCCGGCTGGGATGCGCAGGTTGCGCGCGATCCGGAACAGCTTCTCCTCGGGCGAGCCGAGGCGCATGCCGCTCGCGCCGTGGATCTGGACCGCGTGGTCGGCCGCGCGATAGAAGGCTTCGTCGTTGATGACCTTGAGCAGGCTGATCAGCCGCGGCACGTCGGGATGCAGCGGCATGTCGAACGGGCCCAGGCGGTCGAGCTCGGCCTGCGCCACCAGCGACGTCGCGCGCGCCTGGTAGACGTCCATGTCCATGCGCGCCAGCAGGTGCTGGACCGCCTGGTAGTCGCCGATCGGCTTGCCGCCCGACATTCGCCTGCGCGAGTAATCGACGGCGCGATCGATCAGCCATTGCCCCCAGCCCGCGCACATCCCGCCGCGGCCGAGGCGGCGCCAGTTGATGCACGACATCGCGAGTGCAAAGCCGTCGCCGACCTGGCCGACCACGTTCTCAGCAGGCACGTGCACGTCCGTCAGTTCGAGTTCGCCGGTGAGTCCGTCGTCGAGGATGGTCGCGATGTCGGCGCCATGCCGGAAGCCGGGAGTCTTCGTGTCGACGAGAAACATCGTCAGCGACTGCGTGTGCGCCCCCGGCTCGGTCACGGCGACGAGCAGCACGACGTCGCAGAAGTGCGCGTTGGTGATCCACGCCTTGCGCCCGTTGATGATCCAGTCGTTGCCGTCGCGACGCGCATGGGTCGACATGCCGAGCACGTCGGAGCCGACGCTCGGTTCGGTATTGGCGAACGCGAGCGTGAGCCGTCCCTGCACCAGCGGCGTCAGGTAGCGCTCGCGCAGCGCCGGCGACAGGTGTTCGCAGGCCGGGTATGGCCCCTCGGTCCACGCCAGCGCCGCGAGACCGAGCCCGAGTCCCGAGCGCCGGTAGACGCACTCCTCGACGTGCTGCATCTCCACGCGGCCGAAGCCGCTGCCGCCGAACGCCGTGCCGATGTGCGGCGCGTACAGGCCGTGCGCACCGGACCGTCGCTGCACCTCGCGCCGCGCCTCCCAGACCACCGGATGCATGCGTCCGGCCGCGTCCTTGTGCGGCATCCAGGCGCTGCCGACGCCTTTCGTGGCCAATGTCTTCTCGAGCGGCACGACCTCGTCGTCGAGGAAGCGCTGGAAGCGTTCGGCGTAGTCGCGCACGCGGTCGCTGGGGTCGATGGTCATCGGGATCCTTGCTGGGGTGGACGGGACCGTCGGCACGACAGGAGGGGCGGCGCGGTCCGGGCCGATGCGCACGACGCCCTACTCCGCCTGCTCGACGATGAACTGGATCTTCGTGCTGCCGTTGTAGCTGTTCGCGGCGAGGCGGTAGACGATGCTGGCCTGGTCGGGCAGCACCGCGATGCTGTTGAACCAGATCGCGTCGAACACGCGCCGGCCGCGACGCAGCGTCAGCTTCAGGTGCTTCTCCTTGACGATGCGCTGGCTCTCGACCGCGAACGTGTCGACGAACAGCGGCGGCGCGAAGCCCTGGCCCCACACCTGCGCATCGAGCGCGAGCACGTTGGCCACCGTCGCCTCGTCGTCGGCCAGTGATCCGTCGGTCTCGATCGTGCGCGTCAGCAGCGCCGGGTCGAGCAGCGCGCGCACGGCGTGCTCGAACGACCCCTCGAAGCGTGCGAGATCGCTGCGCGCGATCGTCAGCCCGGCCGCCATCGCATGGCCGCCGAACCGGGCGATCAGGCCGGGCTCGCGCTTGCACACCAGGTCGAGCGCGTCGCGCAGATGCAGGCCGACGATGGAGCGGCCCGAGCCGCGCAGGGTCCCGTCGGCGTTGATCGCGAACGCGATGGTCGGCCGATGGAAGCGATCCTTCAGTCGCGACGCGACGATGCCGACGACGCCCTGATGCCAGGCATCGTCGAACAGCACGATCGACGCACGGGAACGTGCCGTGGGGTCGGCTTCGGTCGCGATCGCGTCGCCGGGATTGCGTGACCAGGCCTCGACCGCGAGCAATGCGCTCTCCTGCATCGTCGCCTCGATGTCGCGACGCTCGCGATTGATCGCGTCGAGCTGCTCCGCGATCTGCAGCGCGCGGACGGGGTCGTCGGTGACCAGGCACTCGATGCCGAGGGTCATGTCCGCCAGCCGGCCCGCCGCGTTGATGCGCGGACCGAGCGCGAAGCCGAGGTCGAAGGCGCCGGCACTGCGCGCCTCGCGGGCAGCAACGCGGAACAGCGCGGCCACGCCGGGCTGCATGCGGCCGCTGCGGATGCGCTCGAGACCCTGCGCGACGATCAGGCGATTGTTGGCATCGAGTCGCACCACGTCGGCCACCGTGCCGAGGGCCACGAGGTCGAGCAGGCGATCGAGGCGGGGCTGGCCGGCCACATCGAACTGCCCGCGTCGCCGCATCTCCGCGCGCAACGCGAACAGCACGTAGAACAGCACGCCGACCCCGGCCAGGTGCTTGCTCGGGAAGCCGCAGCCCGGCTGGTTGGGGTTGACGATGCAGGCAGCCTCCGGAAGGCGCGATGCCGGCAGGTGGTGGTCGGTGACCAGCACGGCGATGCCGAGGCGGTTGGCCGCGTCGACCCCGTCGATGCTGGCGATGCCGTTGTCGACCGTGATGATCACGTCCGGCTGCTTCAGCGAGCGCGCCAGCGCGACGATCTCCGGCGTCAGGCCATAGCCGTACTCGAAGCGGTTCGGCACGATGTAGTCGACGTGCCGGGCGCCGAGCATCCGCAGCCCGCGCAGCGCGACCGAGCAGGCCGTCGCGCCGTCGCAGTCGTAGTCGGCGACGATGCACAGCCGCCGATCGGCCGCGATCGCATCGGCCAGGAAGACGGCCGCCCGATCCGCATGCAGCAGCAGCGACGGCGGCAGCAGCCGCGACAGATCGGCCTCCAGCTCGCGCGGATGGGTCACGCCGCGCGACGCATACAGCCGCGCGAAGAACGGCGCGACGCCGGCGGCCACCAGCGCGTCGTGCGCCATCCGGTCGACGCGTCGCTGCGCGAGCTTCATGCGGCCGCGCCTTCGCCGAACAGGTCGACGAGCGAGGTCTTGCGACTGAAGCCCCGCCAGAACTTGCCGAGGTCGCGCGGCGCGAGCACCAGCGCCCTGGCCTTCTCGCGGCCGCACAGCACCAGCGTCAGGACGCCGAGCGATCCGTCGGCCTGCTTTCGCAGCAGGTCGCCGAGGCGCGCGTCGAGCTGCACGAGCTGGTCGCGCCACCCGCTCCAGTCGTCGCGCAGCGCCGGACCGATGAAGCCGTCGAAGCTCTCGAGCGATCGACTGGCTGCGGGATCGATGGCCAGCGCGGCCAGCAGCGGCAGGCCCGAGTCGACGGACGCGTAGCCGGGCAGCGGCGTCATCGGCGCGCCGTTGCCCGACATCCACAGCGTGTTCACGGTCGGCAGGTTGCGCGCCTCGCGGGCGTCGTTGACCGGGTGGCCGAACCACAGCATCTGGATCTCGTTGACGCAGCGTCGCCACGCCAGCGCCGCGCCGTCGCCCGCCCGACCGTCGTGCGGACCGCCGGACCCGCGCGGCTGCCATGCGGCGACGTTGTCGCCGATCGCGCGTTCGATGGCTGCGGCCGACAGCGCCGCGTCGTCGTCGCGGGTCACCAGCCAGTGGGTCAGCGTCGCCGGCTCGATCGGGTCGAGGCGCCACCCCGCATCGCGCAGCACGGGCTGGATGACGTCGACCAGCGCGCGCGCCTCGACCAGCGTGAGGGCGAGACCGCGCGGATCCTCGAGGCGCAGGTGATCGTTGGCGACCTTGAAGTGCGCGGGCTCGACCACGTAGCGGCGGCCTATCGAGGCCGGCGCGGTCCCGCACGCCATCGCCCACAGCTCACCGAGGTTGATGCGGTCAATGTCGATGCCCGGCCGTGTCCCGAACACCCACGCCTGCCAGGTGGTCGGCGACGCCTGCGGCGACAGCTCCAACACATCGGACACGTCGCCGCGCGCGATCACCCGCGCCAGATTCGGCAGCAGCTGGTCGCGCAGCAGGTCCGGCGCGAACGCGGGATCGACGAGGGCGGAAGGAACGAGAAGATCGAGGTCTGACATGCGTGCCGATTCTAGGGCCTGTCGCTACCGCGACGGGCGAGCCCGGCATCAAGCGCCGGTTGGATGCATGACATGGCGAGCGCGCGAACCGCCGCCGTCGCGGTGCGATCGACCGCTATGGCAAACTGCGCGACTCCCGGACAGCGGTCGCCGCCGGCGGCCTCCCTGCCGCTCTTCGAACCCCTCCGCACTGCGAGCCGCGCGCTCGTCACTCACCTCACATCCGATCCCATTGAACCTTCCCTTCGAATGGCAGGTCGGCCTGCGCTACACGCGCGCCGGCAAGCGCCGCGGCGAGGTCGACACCGGCGGCAAGACCGGTGACGGCTTCGTCTCCTTCATCGCCGCGATCTCGATGGCCGGCATCGCGCTCGGCGTCGCCGCGCTGATCGTCGTGCTGTCCGTGATGAACGGCTTCCAGAAGGAAGTTCGCGACCGCATGCTGTCGGTGCTGTCGCACGTCGAGGTGTTCAACCCCGAGACCGGCATCGCGGACTGGAAGGCGCTGGCCGCCGACGCGCGCCGCGTCCCCGAAGTCCGCGAGGTGGCGCCCTACGTGCAGGGCCAGGCGATGATCACCCGCGACGGCGTGGTGCGCGGCGTGCTGGTCCGCGGCGTGCAGCCGGAAGACGAGGCGAAGGTTTCCGACATCGCCACCGAGATGCGCAGCGGCAAGCTGACCGACCTGGTCCAGGGCGGCTTCGGCGTCGTTCTCGGCTCGGAACTCGCGCGGTCGTTCGGCGTGCACACCGGCGACAAGGTCAACCTGCTCGCGCCCGAGGGTGTCGTCACGCCCGCCGGCGTCGTGCCGCGTCTGAAGACCTTCACCGTCGTCGGCGTGTTCGAGAGCGGCCACTACGAATACGACAGCTCGCTCGCGCTGATCAACATCGACGACGCCGAGAAGCTGTACCGGCTCGAGAACTACACCGGCATCCGCCTGAAGCTCGCGGACATGCAGACCGCGCCCGAGGTCACGCAGAAGCTGGTCCATACACTGAACCAGGACGTGCTGGTGCGCGACTGGACGCAGCAGAATCGCAGCTGGTTCTCGGCCGTGCAGCTCGAGAAGCGGATGATGTTCATCATCCTCGCGCTGATCATCGCGGTGGCCGCGTTCAATCTCGTCTCGTCGCTGGTGATGAGCGTGCGCGACAAGGAGGCCGACATTGCGATCCTCCGCACGCTCGGCGCCGCGCCGAAGTCGGTG
This sequence comes from Burkholderiales bacterium, assembly GCA_038245975.1. Taxonomy (GTDB): domain Bacteria; phylum Pseudomonadota; class Gammaproteobacteria; order Burkholderiales; family Burkholderiaceae_D; genus CAHJXF01. The sequence continues at coordinate 4,271 of JBBRRW010000036.1, read as the reverse complement.
CTCGCGATCTTCGTCGTGCAGGGCGCGCTGATCGGCCTGCTCGGCTGCCTGATCGGCGTGGTCCTCGGCGTGCTGCTCGCGCTCAACGTCGGCCACATCGTGTCGACGATCGAGCAGGTCTTCCACGTCGCCTTCCTGCCGCAGAACATCTACTTCGTCAGCGCGCTGCCGTCGGACCTGCAACTGTCCGATGTCGTCACGATCGGCGGCGTCTCGGTCTTCCTGTCCTTCGTCGCGACGCTCTATCCGAGCTGGCGCGCGGCACGCATCGAACCGGCGCAGGCGCTGCGCTATGAGTGAGGGTGGCGCGGCATCGGCGGTGGCGGTGCTCAAGAGCGAGCGGCTCGCCAAGTCCTTCGGGCGCGGCGACACGGCGGTCCACGTGCTGCGCGACGTGTCGCTGGCGATCGCGGCTGCCGAGACGGTCGCGATCGTCGGCGCGTCGGGCTCCGGCAAGAGCACGCTGCTGCATCTGCTCGGCGGTCTCGACACGCCGACTTCGGGCAGCGTGGCCATCGACGGCCACGATTTCTCGTCGCTGTCCGAGGTCGCCCGCGGCGAGGTCCGCAACCGACGGCTCGGCTTCGTCTATCAGTTCCATCACCTGCTGCCCGAGTTCAGCGCGCTCGACAACGTGGCGATGCCGTTGCGCATCCGGCGGCAGTCCACCGACGACGCGCGCAAGGCCGCGTCCGCGATGCTCGCGCGCGTCGGCCTGTCGCATCGCATCCATCACCGGCCCGGCGAGCTGTCGGGCGGCGAACGTCAGCGGGCCGCACTGGCGCGCGCGCTGGTCACACGGCCGGCATGCGTGCTCGCCGACGAACCCACCGGCAACCTCGACCGCGGCACGGCCGCCGAGGTCTTCGCGCTGATGATGGAACTGAACGCGAACTTCGGGACCAGCTTCGTCGTCGTCACGCACGACCTCGGCCTCGCCGCGAAGATGGAACGGACGTTGACGCTGACCGACGGCGTGCTGGCCGCGGCCTGACACGACGGTCGTTCAGGGGCCGGTCGCGTCGCGCGCCGGCTTCGACGCCGTGAGCCGGTCGATGCGCACGATCTGATCGACCCGCGTGCCGCCCGCGAAGGTCGGACCCGCGTCGATCGCGCGGACGCGGCCGCCCCCGAGGCCATAGGCCCAGTGCTCGCCGCCGCCGGTCTCGAAGCCGATGATGAACGCCGGCACCTGAGCCGTCAGCAGCTGACCCATCGGCATGAAGGCCGGATCGCGATCGGTGCCCTGCACGGTCGACGTATGGCCGCTGCCGGCCAGCGCGACCACGACATAGCGTGGATAGAGAATCGCGGCGTTCATCACCGTGTCGGCCATCATCCGGTCGGCGATGCGGCTCTGGAGGAGGTCGTCGTCCGGCGTCAGGAACGCGCGGTCCGCGGCCTCCATCGGCACCTGGAGATTGTCGTTCCGCGAGAACGCCAGCACGCCGACGCGCTGCCCGCCGTGGCGCAGCGTGCGCAGCGTCTCGACGAGTTCGAGCATGGCGACGCTGCCGCGTCCGTCCGCGTAGGTCTTCCAGCTCTGCCCCTGCAGCAGCATCTGGCGGTCCGCCTCGCTGCCCGCCGACCGCAGGTAGCGGTTGAAGGATTCCTGCTGCTGCCCGCTGTGCTCGACGCCGAGCACGACGGACTTGCCGGCGCGCAGCAGGCTGCAGACCAGGCCGGCGGTGAAGCGCGGGATCTCGCGGGTGCCGTGCGTTTCGCCGACGAGGACGATCCGGGCGTCGATCTGCGCGACATCGATATCCTTCTGCGGGACGCAATCGGCGTCGGCCGCTGCCGCCGTGCCGGAGAAGAGCGCGGCAAACAGAGCAGCCGTGGCGCGTTGGAACACTTGCATCGCTGCTTCCTTCGGGTGGGCGAACCGCGCCATCTTGTCATCGAAGCGGTCGCGTGCACGCGCGACGACGACGAAAGTCGACGCGTGCCGCGAAGGCCCCACCGTCGTCCGAACGGGGGACTGCATCGGGCGTCGTCCACGGTGTCGATGAATCGCCCGGCCTTCGATGCGAGAATCACCGCATGCCGGACCTGCCCTTCCTGATCGACACCCACTGCCACCTCGACGCGGCGGAGTTCGATCGCGATCGGGAGGCGGTCGGCGACGAGGCCGCGCGCAACGGTGTCGGCGCCATCGTCATCCCCGCCATCGCGGTCTCCAACTTCGACGCCGTCGCGACGCTCGCGCGGTCGACGGCCGGCGGCTGCTACGCGCTCGGCATCCACCCGATCCTCACCGCTTCCGCGCACGAGGACGACATCGCGACGCTGCGCGAGGCGGTCGCGGCCGCGCTCGACGATCCGCGCTTCGTCGCCATCGGCGAGATCGGCCTCGACCTGTTCGTGCCGACGCTGACGACGCCCGAGGCCATCGCCCGACAGACGTGGTTCTTCGACGAGCAGCTGAAGATCGCGCGCGACTTCGAACTGCCGGTCCTGCTGCACGTCCGTCGCGCCCAGGATCAGGTGCTGGCCGGCCTGCGGCGCGTGCGCCGTCATCGCGGCGACACCACCGCGACCGGCATCGCGCACGCGTTCAACGGCAGTCGGCAGCAGGCCGACCACTATGTCGCGCTCGGCTTCAAGCTCGGCTTCGGCGGCGCATCGACCTACGAGCGCGCCCTGCGCATCCGTGCGCTGGCGCGCGCGTTGCCCGACGACGCGATCGTGCTCGAGACCGATGCACCCGACATCGCGCCGTCGTGGGTGCAGGGTCCGGACGGGCGGGCCGGGCGCAACGCGCCGGGCGAACTGGCGCGCATCGCCGGCCAGCTGGCCGCATTGCGTGGCACGACCGTCGACGCGCTCGCGGTACAGACCACGAGGAATGCCTGCGCGGTGCTGCCGCGCCTGAACGTCACGCTGCCTTCGGCGAACGCCGCGACGGTCTGAACGCGCCCGCGACCCGCCATGCGCGTCGCGTGTATCGCCTTCGTGGCGGGCGCCTGGTGGCTGCAGCAGCAGCCGACGCTGATCGATGGCGACCTCGCCATCGCGTGGCTCTGCGCCGGCGTGCTCGTCGTCGCAACGACGTCTTTCGCGCGCCGTGTCGCATCAGCCGGCGGCACGGTCGTGGGCCCGGCCGATCCGGCGCGCGCGACGCAGGCGAGGCGCGTGCGCATCGCGGGCAGCGCCGTGGTCGCCATCGCGGTCACCGTCGCCTGCTTCGTCATCGGCTTTGCATTGGCGTCGTGGCGCGCCGAGCGACGTCTCGCCGATGCGCTGCCGCATGCGCTCGAAGGTCGCGACATCGTGGTCGTCGGCACGGTGGCGGCGTTGCCCGGTATCGAGGCGCGCGGCGTGCGCTTTCCGTTCGAGGTCGAGGCGGTGCTGTCGCGCGATGAAGCCGGTCGAGTGCTCGTGGTGCCGGCACATCTTTCGCTCGGCTGGTATCGCGCCGGTCGCGGCGGCGCGGCGGAAGACGACGGGACCGTCCCGCGCATCGAACCCGGGCAGCGCTGGCGCCTCACGGTGCGCCTCAAGCGGCCGCACGGCAGCGCCAATCCGTCGGGCTTCGACTACGAGTACTGGCTGCTCGAAGACGGCCAGCGCGCGACCGGTTCGGTGCGGCCCGGGAAGGACAGCGATGCGGACGACGACACGGATGCCGTCGACGACGCGCGTCCGGCCGACGCACCGCCGACCTCGACGCGCAAGCTGGACGACTTCGTCTGGACCGTCGGCCACGTGATCGAGCGCATCCGCGCGAAGCTGCGCGATCGCGTGATGACCGCGCTGGCCGACGGCAAGCCGATCCGCGAGAGCGCGCCGTACGCGGGCGTGATCGTCGCGCTGATCGTCGGCGACCAACGCGCCATCGCGCAATCCGACTGGACCGTGTTCAACCGCACGGGGATCGGTCATCTCGTGTCGATCTCGGGCCTGCACGTCAGCATGCTGGCCGCGCTGGGCGCGTGGGTCGTCTTTCGCGTGTGGTGCCGCCGTCCGGCGTGGTGCGGCCGGCTGCCGGCGCACAAGGCGGCGGCGCTCGCGGGCACGCTGGTCGCGTTGCTGTACTGCCTGCTCGCGGGTTTCGGCGTGCCGGCGCAGCGGACGCTCTACATGATCGGCGTGGTCGCGCTGGCGTTGTGGGCGCACCGTATGAGCTCGGTGTCGCGCGTGCTGTGCATCGCGCTCGTCGCGGTCGTGACCATCGATCCGTGGGCCGTGATGGGGTCGGGCTTCTGGCTGTCGTTCACGGCCGTGGCCGCGATCTTCTACGTGACGTCCGGTCGGCTCGAAACCGTCGG